>NZ_JBFRDD010000040.1:0-76687 GCF_052113425.1 Cupriavidus sp. YAF13 | reverse complement strand
ATGCCGTCCGGCACGAAAATGATCAGCAGCACCAGCACCGGCCCGAACACCAGCATGCGGTAGTCCTGCAGGAACTGCAGCGTCTGCGTGACCCACGGCACCAGCACCGCGCCCAGCAGCGGCCCCAGCAGCGTGCCGGTGCCGCCCACCAGCATCGCCATCACCATCTCGAAGGTCAGGTCGGTGCGCGCGATGTCCGGCCCGAGAAAGCGCACCTGGCCCGCGTACAGCGCGCCGGCAAAGCCGGCATAGCCCACCGACAGCACGAACGACAGCACCTTGGTGCGCATCAGGTTGATGCCGAGCGCCTCCGCCAGCGCGTCGCTGTTGCGCACGGCCATGAAGCTGCGGCCCAGCAGCGAAGTGACGATGCGGTGCATCAGGAAGGTGCCCGCCACCAGGAAGAACAGCACCAGGTAGTACTGCGCCTGCACGTTGTCGAACGCGAGCGGGCCCACCGAGGCCGGCACCGGGATGCCGATCAGGCCCACGGTGCCGTGCGTCAGGCTTTCCCACTTCTCGATCAGCAGGTAGATGATGTAGCCGATGCACAGCGTGAAGATCGAGAAGTAATGGCCTTTCAGCCGCAGCGATACCACGCCGACGAAGTAGCCGACCACCATGCACACCACGCCGGACAGGACGAACGCCGCCCAGAACGGCACCTGGTGATCCACCGTGAGAATGCCCAGCGTGTAAGCGCCGATGGCCATGAAGCCGCCGTGCGCCAGGTTGAGCTGGCCGGTATAGCCCGTGATCAGGTTCAGCCCCAGCGTGGCGATGGCGTAGATGAAGGCCAGCGTCATCACCGTCAGGTAGTAGCTGTTGGGCGTGACCAGCGGGAACGCGATGGCCAGCGCCAGCAACAGGGCCCAGCCGGTCTTGCCTTGCAGTGTCTTTGTCATGGTGCGCTCCTTATGCGGCCTTGCCGGCAAACAGGCCTTGGGGCCGGATCGACAGGATGAGCACCAGCAGCGCGAAGGCGATGATGTCCTTGTAGTCCGTCGAGACGTAGAAGCCGCCGAAGCTCTCGGCCATGCCGATGATCAGCCCGCCCACGATGGCGCCGGGAATGCTGCCCATGCCGCCGAGGATGATGATGACGAAGGCCTTGGTGATGACCAGGTTGCCCATGCTCGGGTAGACCAGGTTGATCGGCGCGTAGAGCGTGGCCGCAATGGCGGCGAGCGCACCGGAGATGGCAAACACCAGCAGCGTGACACGTGTGGCGTCGATGCCCACCAGCGCCGCGCCCTCGCGGTTCTGCGCCATCGCCACGATGGTGGAGCCGGTCACGGTGCGCGTGAGGAACAGGTGCAGCAGCACCATCAGCCCGAAGGCCGCGGCGATGATCAGCAGCCGTTGCGCCGGCGCGGTCAGGCCCATCACTTCCACCATCTGGCCGTAAGGCGTGGGCATGCGATGGAAGTCCGCGCCCCACATTGCCTGCGCGCCGGCTTCGAGGAACAGCATGATGCCGATGGCGGCGATCATGTCGTGCAGCTCCGGCGCATTGCGCAGCGGATGGAACACCAGCCGGTCGGCCAGCATCGACAGCGCCGCCACGGCGATGGCGGCGGCGCCCATCGCCAGCCAGTAGTTCACGCCCAGCGACGTCATCAAGTAGTACGAGACGTAGGCACCTGCCATGTAGAAGGCGCCATGCGCGAAGTTGGGCACGTGCAGGATGCCGTAGACCAGCGTCAGGCCCAACGCGACCAGGCTATATACGCCGCCCAGCGTCAGGCCGTTGAGGACTTGTTGAAGAAACAATGTCACGGGCTTACCTCATGCGACTTTTCGAATCACGAACGAAGGCACGCAAGCCGGGCTGCGGGCTGCGTGGAAATGGCGGCGCCGCGCAAAAAACGATGCGGGGGCCACTTGGTCAGGGGGGGCGTGAGTCAGCCGCGGGGCGGTGCGGCCTGGTGAATGGCGTGATGCATGCTTGGTCTCCTGTGCGATGCGGAATGGCCTGCCGTGCAGGCCCCGGGTGCGGTGTCGTCGTGTACCGTGAAGCGCCACGCATGTCTGCGTAGGTATGTTCCAGCACGATCGTTCGTTTTTATTGACTGTTGCATACGGCCTGAGGCACAGTCAAGAAATACGGAATAGTCTTCCGCACAGCGAAATAGCCGGCTTACCTCCGGCCCGCCCCCGCCAAAGGCGGCCACAGGTCTGCTTCCCGCACCCAGTAGCCAAGCGTTATCGCCACGTATGAAGCGCACCTCGTCGATCCCGCTCTCGCCTGCCTCCTCCGCTTCCCTGCCCGGCGGCGCGCATGCCGCGGCCGTGCGCGCCGCCGATGCGCCGCGCGACGGCACGGAACCAGACATCGACCGTGACGACCGCAATTTCGTCACCGCGCTGGCGCGTGGGCTGGACCTGCTGCGCGCCTTCGGCCCGCACGACGACTACCTTGGCAACGCGGAGCTGGCGCGGCGCACCGGCATCCCGCGCCCCACGGTTTCACGCCTGACCTACACGCTCACCAGCCTGGGCTACCTGATCTATTCCGCGTCGCTGGAAAAGTACCGGCTCGGCCAGGGCGCGATGGTGCTTGGCCAGCGTTACCTCGCCGGCTCGGGCATCCGCGAGATCGCGCAGCCGCTGATGCAGTCGCTGGCGTTCGCCACCGATTGCACGGTGGCGCTTGCCACATCGGACCGCCATGAGATGGTGTACCTGGAAGTCTGCCAGCCGCGCGGCGCGCTGGTGATGCGGCTGGCGCCCGGCTCGCGCCTGCCCACCGCTACCTCCGCCATCGGCCGCGCCTGGCTGGCCGGGCTGGAGCCGGAGCGGCGCGCCGCCGTGCTGGCCGACCTGGAGCGCCACTACGGCGCGCGCTGGCCCGCGATCCGCATCAAGCTCGAGCGCGCGCTGCGCGACTACGCCAAGCGCGGTTTCTGCCTGGCCCACGCGGAGTGGGACCGCACGGTCAGCGGTGCGGCCGCGCCCGTGGTGCTTGAAGGCGGCGCGGAAGTGCTGGCCATCAACATCGGCGGCGCGGCCACGCGGCTGACGCCGGAAATCCTCGACGGCAATCTCGGCCCGCGCATCCGCGAGCTGGCCGAAGCGCTGCAGAGCCGCCTGTGGCAGGGGCGCGGATAGCAGCGCCATGCGCGCCATCGATGCCATCGCCACGTATCGCTTTCTCACGGCCCCAGGGCCACACATCTAGCTGGCAATACAGACATAGCAAACAAAGGAGACAAAGATGGAGATTCGCAACAAGACGGTCGTGGTGACGGGTGCTGCCACTGGCATCGGGCGCGCGCTGGCGCTGGCGTTTGCCGCCGGCGGCGCGCGCGGCGTGGCCGTGGCCGACCTGGATGGCAAGGGTGCGCAAGCGGTGGCCGAGGAAGTGGCCAAGGCCAGCCCGGGCTGCCAGGTGTTCGCGCGGCAAACCGACGTGGCCGATGCCGCCGCCGTGCAGGCGCTGGCCGATGAGGCCACGCAACGCTTCGGCCAGATCGATGTGTTCTGCTCCAACGCCGGCATCATCCTGCGCAAGGGCCTGGATGCCAGCGCCGAGGAATGGCAGCGCATCTGGGAGATCAACGTCATGGCCCACATCCACGCCTCGCGCGCGGTGCTGCCGCAGATGCTGGCGCGCGGCGATGGCTATTTCGTCAATACCGTGTCCGCCGCCGGCCTGCTGTCGCAGATCGGCTCGGCACCCTATGCCGTGACCAAGCACGCCGCCATCGGTTTTGCCGAGTGGCTGTCGATCACCTACGGCGATCGCGGCATCAAGGTCAGCTGCATCTGCCCGCAGGGCGTGCAGACGCGCATGCTGTTCGGCGAGGATGGCGAGCGCAAGGGCTTCCTGCAAGCCGGCTCGGTCACGCCCGAGCACGTGGCACAGGTCACGCTGGAAGGCGTGAAGGACGAGCGCTTCCTGATCCTGCCGCATCCCGAAGTGCTCGAGTATTACCAGCGCAAAGGACAAGATTACGATCGTTGGCTAAAGGGAATGCGCCGGCTGCACGATAAAGTGATGGCGGAGTTCGGCGGCACGGTGGTTTAAGCGTGGCGTGAAACCCCGCGTAACAGTCAGTTGAGTCACCGCTGCCGGCGGACAGGCGCAAGGCTTTGCCCCTTTGCGCCGGCAGCGTGCAAGATCAGTCCAACACCAGAATAAAACCGATCATCGGGAGACACCCCATGCGTTGCAAACCTTTCGCAGCCGCCGTCCTGGCCACCTGCGCCGCCTTCGCCGTGCCCTCGGCCCAGGCCGACACCTATCCCTCCAAGCCCATCCGGATGGTGGTGGGCTTTCCCAGCGGCGGCGCGCCCGACATCCTGGCGCGCATCTTCTCCGAAAAAATCTCGCCCTCGTGGGGCCAGCCCGTGGTGGTGGACAACAAGCCCGGCGCAGGCGGCAACATCGGCGCCGAGGCCGTCGCGCATGCCGCGCCGGATGGCTACACGCTGGCGCTGGGCACGGTCGGCACGCACTCCATCAACGGCGCGCTCTACAGCAAGATGCCATACGACATGGTCAAGGATTTCACGCCGGTGATCCTGGTCGCGTCCACGCCCAACGTGCTGGTGGTCAATCCTTCCGTGCCGGCCAAGAACGTGGCGGAACTGATCGCGCTGGCCAAGTCCAAGCCGGGCGCCCTGACTTTCGGCACGCCGGGCATCGGCACCTCGCCGCACGTGGCGGGCGAGATGTTCAACTCCCTGGCCGGGGTCAAGCTCACCCACGTGCCCTACAAGGGCCGCGCCATGGCCATTCCCGATCTGCTCGGCGGCCATATCAGCATGATGTTCGACAACCTGCCGTCGGCGTTGCCGGTGATCAAGGAGGGTAAGGTGCGGGCGCTTGGCGTGACCAGCGCGAAACGCTCGCACTCGGCGCCGGATATTCCCACGCTGGCAGAGCAAGGACTGCCCGGGTTCGATGCGGACTCGTGGTTTGCGATCTTCGCACCGGCGAATACGCCCAAGGATGTGATCGCCAAGCTGAACACCGAGCTCAACCGGATTTACCAGCTTCCCGATGTGCAAGCCAAGCTCAAGACCTTGGGGCTGGATCCGATTCTTGGTACGCCGGAGAAGTTGGCGGGTTATCAGAAGGTTGAGATCGCCAAGTGGGCGAAGGTGGTGAGGGATTCGGGGGCTAAGGCGGAGTGAAGGTGTTGGTTTTTGGGTCCAGGGTGCCGTACGACGTTGCCGTGCGGGGTTGGTCGCTGTTTTTTTTGAGCGGCGATGGCGTTTGCACCCAAGAGCCATACGACATCGTCCTGCGGGGGTGGTCGGTATTTCTTTGAGCGGCGTTGGCGTTTGCACCCAAGGGCCATACGACATCCCCCTGCGGGGGCTGCCGGTCACTTTTCTTTGACCGGCAAAGAAAACTAACGAAAAGAAAGCCGCCCTGCCGGGAGCAGAGCAATAAGGCTGTTCGGTCGCAGTGGTTGCGTCGTACGGCCCTGAGTGTTGGCTGGCATGTCCAACCGACTCGAAGGGCATCGCAACTGCATGACCCATGGGTTACGTGGTGCGGCCCCTGACCTCGTGTGCGGTGACCGTTCCCACATCTGCCGTTCGCGGGGCGAAGGGCTGCGCCGTTTCGGGTGTGGCTGGTTTCGTGGTTTTGTCTCGGAGGGCAAGCACCGTGAGGTGCGAGCACGGCCCTCGCGGACGGGCCACGGTGCCCACCACGAAACCAGAGGGGGGTGATAGCAAGGTGCCGCTCGCGCCGGTACGGCAGGGCATCAAATACCCCGGTGCTAGCCGCCAGAGACAAAACCACGAAACCACCGAGGCAGGCAGGATCGCGGCGCTGCGCACCGCGAACGGCAGATGCCCGAACGCTCACCGAGCAAAGCGATCAGGGGCACCACCACGTGACCATTGGGTCATGCCATAGCGATGTCCTTCGAGTCCGTTGGACACGCCAGCCAACACTCCGGGCCGTACGACGCAACCACCGAGGCAAAAACAACCTGATTGCTCTGCCCCCGGCAGGGCGGCTTTCTTTTCGTTAGTTTTCTTTGCCGGTCAAAGAAAAGTGACCGGCAGCCCCCGCAGGGGGATGTCGTATGGCCCTTGGGTCCAAAAACCAACACCGCAAAAATCAAAGCCCAACCACAAAACAAGAGCCAACGGTTCTGCCCTTGGGTCCAAAAACCATCATCAACAAAAAAATCACAAATCCGCCTCAGCCGGCACCCCCACCCGCACCGCAGGCCCACTCCCACTCCCACTCCGCAACCGGCTAAAACTAACCACGGCCCCCACAAGAGCCACCCCCGCGGCAACAAAAAGCGCCACCCGGGCCGCCCCGCTGGCATCAACACTAAACAACAACGCCACAACAGCTGTCCCGGTGGTCTGCCCCAGCAGCCGCGTGGTAGCTTGCGCCCCGCTGGCCCCCCCGCTGCGCGCCGGCGGCGTAGCGCCAATCATCGCGCGGTTGTTCGGTGACTGGAATAACCCGAATCCCAATCCGCACATGGCCATGCGCCAGCACACGGCAAAGCTGGACGCTTCCGGCCCAAGCGTCGCCAGGCCGATCAGCCCGCTCCCGAGCAAGGCCAGCCCGATGCCGGCCAGGATGCTGGCTGGATAGCGATCGGACAGGCGTCCCGAGATTGGCGCCATGATGGCCACCATCAGCGGCCACGGCGTGATCAGCAGCCCGGTCTCGTTCAGCGTGCGGCCAAGCTGGTACTCCAGGTAGAAGGGCAGCGCCACGAAGGCCAGCATCTGCGCCATGAACGAGCAGAAGGACGTGCCCACCGCCAGCGTGAAGGCGCGGCTGGCGAACAGGTCCACCGGCACCAGCGGTGCGTGCTTGCTGCGCTGCATGCGTACCAGCCACCATCCCAGCAACGCTGCCACCACCAGGCCGSCGGCGGCGGCGGGGCGCCATTGCGCGTGGCCCGCGCCGTCCACGCCCAGGATGAACAAGGCAAAGACCACGGCCGAGAGCAGCGCGCTGCGATAGTCGAAGCTGCGCGGCTGGGGCGGCGTCGCCGGCAGCGCAGTGCGGGCCAGCGCGAGCGCAAAGATCGCCACCGGCACGTTGATGGCGAACAGCCACGGCCAGCTCGCCACCGACAGGATCAGCGCGCCCACCGAGGGGCCCACGGCAATGGTGATGCCTACCACCAGCGCGTTCAGCCCGATGCCCCGGCCCAGCTTCGTGGGCGGATAGATAAAGCGCACCAGCGCCGTGTTCACGCTCATGATGCCGGCGCCGCCGATGCCCTGCAGCACCCGCGCGGCCACCAGCACCGGCAGGTTGGGCGACAGCGCGCACAGCAGCGAGCCCGCCAGGAAAATCGCCAGGCCGCCGCGGTACACGCGCTTGTAGCCAAGGATGTCGCCCAGCGAGGACAGCGGCAGCAGGCACACCGTGACGGTGAGCTGGTAGGCGTTGACCACCCAGATGGTGCTGGACGGGTCGGCGGCCAGCTCGCGCGAGATCGAGGGCAGCGCGATATTGGCGATCGAGCCATCGAGCACGGCCATGATCAGGCCGCAAAACACGGTGAGGATGGCCCAGGAGCGTTGGGGATAGGGTAGGCCTTGGTGTGGCTGCATGAGGGAGGGCGGCTGCTGAAGGAGTGGCGCGAGCAATACATTAGATGCTTGACGACACAATTATCGTCTCGCGGAGCGGGACTCGCAAATGATTGGAATGTGGTAAGGCAGCGCCGGCAGTGTTGTTTTTCGGCCGCAGAGAAATAGGGCGGAAAACCCGCCGTACTCGACCAAATGCCCGGCTGGCCCAGCGCTATGATCCCCGGCACGATGTCCCGGAAACCAGGTCGCGAACCGCACCTCCCTTGGGGACGCAGCGTTTTCCGGATCGCCATTAGCCATGTCAACGTCAACCACCCAGGGCAGCTGGCAGCCAGTCCCCACTAGTCTCGATCCCGTCGACTGGAGCGCGCTGAGGGCGCAGGGGCACAGCATGCTCGACGATATGCTGGACCACCTCCAGGGCATCCGCGCCCGCCCGGTCTGGCAGCCGATACCCGACGCGGTGCGCGCCAGCTTCCGCGAGCCGCTGCCCCGCGAGGGCAGCGGGCTGGACCAGGTGCATGAGACCTTCATGGACAGCATCCTGCCGTTTGCCGTGGGCAATGCGCATCCCGGCTTCATGGGCTGGGTGCACGGCGGCGGCACGCCGGTCGGGATGCTGGCGGAAATGCTGGCGGCCGGGCTCAATGCCAACCTGGGTGGGCGCGACCATATCCCGGTCGAGGTGGAGTGGCAGGTGCTGCGCTGGGTGATCGAGCTGTTCGGCTTTCCCGAGGATGCCAGCGGCTTGTTCCTGACCGGCTCCTCCATGGCCAACCTGTCCGGCGTGCTGGTCGCCCGGACCCGGGCGCTCGGCTCGGGGGTGCGGTCAACCGGCATGGCGCAGGCTTCGCGGCGCCTGACGGCTTACACCTCCACCCGGGCGCATGGCTGTATTGCCCAAGGCATGGACCTGGCCGGCCTCGGCAAGGACAATCTGCGCTCGATTCCCGTTGACGAGATGGGGCGCATGGATATGGCGTGCCTTGTCGCTGCCATTGCCCTCGATCGCGCTGCCGGCTTCCAGCCATTTCTCGTGGTGGGCACCGCCGGCACCGTGGATACCGGCGCCATCGACGACCTGGCCGAAATCGCGCACATTGCCCGCCGGGAGCAACTGCATTTTCATGTCGACGGTGCCTTTGGCGCCCTGGCCATGCTGTGCCCCCAACTGGCGCCACGCCTGCGCGGCATCGAGCAGGCGGACTCGATCGCCTTCGATTTTCACAAATGGCTGCAGGTCCCCTATGACGCCGGCTTCTTTGTGGTCCGGGACCGGCAATTGCACCTGCGCACCTTTGCCACGCACGAGGGCACGTACCTCAGCCGCGGCGAGCGCGGCATGGCGGCCGGCTCCCCCTGGCCCTGCGATTTCGGGCCGGACCTGTCGCGCGGCTTCCGCGCGCTGAAGACCTGGTTCACGATCAAGGTCTATGGCACCGAGCGGCTGGGCGGCATGATCGCCCACACCTGCACCCTGGCGCAGGAACTCGCGCGGCGCATCGAGTCCGAGCCGGAGCTTGAGCTGCTGGCGCCGGTATCGCTCAACATCGTTTGCTTCCGCTTTATCGGCGCCGATGCCGATGCCGATGCCGATGCCGATGCCGATGCGAGCGGCGCCATCGAGCAGGTCAACCGCGATCTTGTTGTCGCCCTGCAGGAATCCGGCCTCGCCGCGCCCTCGTCGACCGTGCTCGACGGGCGCTTTGCGATCCGGGTCGCTCTGTTCAATCATCGCAGCGGGCCGCAGGATATCGATGTCCTGCTGAACGCCACTCTGGCGCTTGGCCGGTCGCTGAGCGCCAAATCACCCGTACCCGTACCCGTACCCGTACCCGTTCCCGAAGCCAGCGGCCTACCACAATGAACGCAATCCTTGATCCCGCCAACATGACGCCGGCCCCTGACACACTGATCGGCCTGCGCCACCTGCTGCGGGCAGCCCATCAGAACGAGGACCTGCGCCCGCTCGGCGCCGAGCTGATCAACCACCTGCAGTCGCAGCCGGACGACGCCAATGCGTTGATGGATCTCTCGCTGGTCCTGCAGCTCATCGGCGATCACGCGCTGGCCATGACCATGCAGGCCGAGGCGCTGCAGGTGCGCCAGCTCTATCACTTGCCGACCCTGCGCAATGGCGAAGCCCGCCTGCGCGTGCTGGCCATCATGGTGTCGGGCGACCTGATGGCCAACACGCCGCTGGAGTGCTTGCTGGGCAATTCCGACGTGGCGCTCGATGCGCTCTACGTCACGCCGGAAAACCCGCTGCCGCAGGCCGTGCCGGAGCACGACGTGCTGTTCATCGCCGTGGGCGAATCCGACCGCACCCAGCCCGTGCTGGAGCACCTGCGCGCGCTGGCGGCAATCTGGCCGCGCCCGGTACTGAACCAGCCGGATCGCCTGCAACAGCTCTCGCGCGACCGGGCGGCATCGTTGCTGGCCTCGGCGCCGGGCGTGTGCATGCCGCCCACGCTGCGCGTGGATCGCCAGGTACTGGCCGGCATCGCCAGCGGGCAGGCAGCGATCTCGTCGGTGCTGGGCGAGGGCGCTTTCCCGATCATCGTCAGGCCCCTCGGCTCGCATGCCGGCAAGGGCCTGGAGAAGATCGGCGACGCGGCCGAACTCGCCGGCTACCTGGCGCAGACGGATGAGCCGGCTTTCTATGTCTCTTACTTCATCGATTACCGGAACGATGACGGCCAGTTCCGCAAATACCGGCTGGTGCTGATCGAAGGGCGCGCGTATGTGTGCCACGTCGGCATCTCCGAGCACTGGATGATTCACTATCTCAATGCCGGCATGGCCGAGAGCGCGGCCAAGCGGGATGAAGAAGCGGCCATCATGCGCGACTTCGACGACACCTTCGCGCTGCGCCACAAGGATGCCCTCGCTCTGATCCAGGAGCGGCTGGGCCTTGACTACGTGGGCCTGGATTGCGCCGAGACGCCGGATGGTGCGTTGCTGGTGTTCGAGGCCGACACGGCGATGGTGGTGCACGATATCGATCCGGTCGACCTCTTCCCGTACAAGCAGCCGCAGATGCACAAGATCTTCGCGGCGTTCCGGACCATGCTGATCAACGCAATCCAGGCCCATGCCGACCGCGTGGACGCGCACGATGCCGCTGCCATCGACGGCTGACCTGCTGGTCAGCGGCGGGGACCACCGCATTGCGCTGGATCCGGCGACCGGCCGTAACAAGTACGGTTGCCAGCCGCTCGCCTCAACGGGGCTGGTTCCCTTTGGCTCCTCCACGTCCTCGGGGATCTCTCCCGCCGCCTTCGCCGTGGTGGACGCGCTGCGCAACCGGCTAGCCGCGGCGCTGCCGCACCAGAGCGCGGCCGAGCTGTATTGCCGCGAGCTGGAACGGCTGCGCGGCGAGTTGCTGGCGCTGTGCGGCATTGGCGATGCGCTTGGCACCGGGCTTGTCTTTTCGGCTTCCGGCACCGATGTGCACCTGCTCGCGGCACGCGTTGCCGCGCGGGTGGCGGCCAATGGGGCCGGCAGCGATGCGGGCAATGCGGGCAATGCGGGGAATGTGGGCGGTGGGGGCATTCCGGGCCGGCCCCTGGTGATCCTGGCCGGCGAGGCCGAGAGCGGCAGCGGCGTGGCCGCCGCGCTCGCCGGGCGCCACTTCAGCACGTACAACGCACTGGGCCGTACCACCATCCCGGGCGAGTCCCTGAACCAGGCCTGCGCCAGCGACGTCCTTGATGTGCCGATCCGCAACGCGGACGGCAGCCTGCGGGATGCAAACGTGGTCGATGCGCAAATCGATGCGCTCGTCAGCCAGGCTGTGCAAGACGGGCGCCAGGTGCTGCTGGTGCTGATCGACGTCTCCAAGACCGGATGCATTGCGCCGAGCATTGCGTGCGTGACGGCGCTGCATCGCCGCTGGCCCTCGGCGGTGCAGGTCCTGGTCGACGCCTGCCAGTTCCGCATTGAGCCGGGTACGCTCCAGGCCTACCTGCGCAACGGCTGCATGGTGGCGCTGACCGGCTCCAAGTTTGTGACCGGGCCCTCGTTTTCCGGCGCCTTGCTGCTGCCAGCGGCAATCGGCAAGACGCTGCGCGAGCGCGGCGTTCCGGCGGAGCTGCGCCTGTATTCCGCGCGCGAGGAATGGCCGCAAGGCTGGGCAAGCGCGCAGGCGCTCGGCAGTTATGCGAACTTTGGCCTGCTGCTGCGCTGGCAGGCCGCGATCCACGAGCTGCGCGAATTCCTCGCGGTGCCGGCCGAGCAAGCCGTTGGCATTCTGCGGCGTTTTGCCAGTGCCATCCAGCAAAGGCTGGGCAGCGATCCCGCCTTTGCCGCGCTGGCGGTGCCGGCGCTGGACCGCACCGCGCTGAACACGCCATCCCACTGGGACGAGATCCAGACCATTCACCCCTTCCTGCTGTACCGGTGCCAGCCGGGGGGCGGCAGGGCTGCGCTCAGCCGGGAGGAGACGGCCGCCATCTTTTGCCGGGTCCAGGCGCCGGGGAGCGCCGACGCAGGCGTGGCCTACCAGCTTGGCCAGCCTGTGGACAGCGGCCACCGGGCAGGTGTCCCGGTCAGCGCCTTGCGGCTGTGCATGAGCGCCAGGCTGGTAGTCCAGGCAGCGCGGGACCTGGATCAGGAGCGGCATCTCATCGGCCAGGCGCTGGCATGCCTGGATATGGTTTCCGCCCTTGTGCACACCCCCACGCGCAGCGCTGGCGTTGCGCCGGTGCTGGATACCGCCTTTTCATAAGGTTCATCCGATTTTCGTGCGGGTCGCTTCGTAGGTGGCGAAATGGCAGGAGACGGTTTCGCATCTCCGCACGCGGGTATCCTGCGCTAGCGAGTGGATTGGTGCACGCCAGGTCCTTAAGACGTTGATGCAGAGACCATTCGACGATGGTCGATGGTCGATGGTCTGCTGCGGCTCATCCTCCGTTCATGGCATTGTCGTCGTGAGGTCTTGTCCCACCTTCCACTCGCGCGCCAGCCGCTCAGACTCGGCCCGCTGTTTGGCACTCAGTTCCGCGGCCATCCCGGTGCGCAACGCCATGTCTTCCGAACCCGGCTTGGCCTCGCGGGTCGACAGCAGCACCCAGGCGTAGGCCAGCACCATGTTGCGCGCCACGCCGAAGCCATTCTCGTAGGCGGCCGCCAGGTTATTCTGGCCGGTGGCATGCCCTTGCATGGCGGACTTGCGCAGCCATTCCACACCTTCGCGCTTGTTGCTCAGGACCACGCCTTCGCCTTTGATCAACATGCCGCCCAGGTTCGCTTGCGCGTCCGCAAGGCCCTGCACGGCCGCCTTGCGCAGCCATTTGACCGTCTCGCGATCATCCACCGGCCCACCTTCTCCGAAGTGGTACTGGAGCGCCAGGTTGTACTGGGCCGGCCCGTAGCCTTGCTCGGCCGCCAGGCGGAACCAGCGCCTCGCCTGCGCAAAATCCTTGGGCACGCCGTCGCCCGACGAATAGAGATTGCCAAGCTCATTGCGCGAATCCGCGTCGCCCTGCTCGGCGGCTTTGCGCAGCCAAGCCACGCCCGCCTTCATGTCCTCCTTGACACAGGCGCCGCGAATATAGGCAATGCCCAGATGGCCCTGGGCCGCGGCCACGCCAGCTTTGGCGCGCGCTTGCAAGGTGGTGGCGGCGGGCTCGCACTTGCCACCGATCATCGCCGCGTACAGGTCCTCGGCCTCTCCAGCCCAGACGCTGCCCGCAGCCATGGATATGGCGGCGAGTCCGAGCGTCAAGGTACGGCGTGTGTCGTTTTGCTTCATTTCGGTTCTCGGTAAAACAGGGCGCCAGCTTACTGGTGGCATGCCGTCAATAGACTAGGACAAGTCCTAAAATGCAAGCGTCGGCCGCGCCGGGCGCTGCACCCGTCGCCAACCGGTTGCCAGCCGGTCGCTTCGAGCGGATTCAACCGTCATGCCCGGGCCTGTCACCGCGCCGATATCAATGCGTCCGGACAGCGAGATGACTTTCAGAACAACTACCTGACGAAGTCGGTAAATCCCAGATCGGATGGCGCATATCGGTGCCATCCTCGATGGATACCGCGCCGGCTAATTGGATCGGTACGAGAGAGATTGCGGTGATCACGGAATTCGCCGCCCAAGCGATGCCTTATTGTAAGATAAATCTTCTAAATTTAAGATTTATACCAAAAATGATGATCTCTGCCAGGATGTAGCAAGGCGTGGCGATGCTGAACCGCACAAATAAATGCCCGGCTAGCTAGCCACCATATGGCCTGAGCAGTGGCAGGGGCTCGCCAACCGCAAAGGGAACGCTCGCAAGGCATGCCAGGAGGTGATTGGCAAACTCACGCGGACGAGCACCCTGAGTCCGTATTTCCGCGCGCTCATCCTTGGTTCATCAAGAAAAGCGCTAATGCTCTCCGGTTCCAAAGCGGCCCTGGCGCTACTTGCACCAAATCCCATAAAACCTGTCCCCCCTCCAGGAGGGGGGAAATCTTCCGATTTCCTGCCGTTAGCCATTCTGCAGCGTGGTTCCGTATGCTCTCGGAATTGTGCTGCTTAGAGCATAACAAGATGGCGCGACGCGAAGACGATCGCCCGGATCATCACAAATAGGAAAGGCGGGAACGGGATTGCAGCGCAACGGTTCGCATTGGCGATTCAAGCCATGACTCACGGGCCATTCCGCAGCGCCAACGTCCCTATGGGACAAGGGGATCAAATCGTGCATTTCAACAGCCTGACCATCAAGGGCAAGCTCCTGCTGAGCTTTAGCCTGCTAGCCATCATCGCGCTATCCATTTCCGCTTTGTCGCTACGCGCGCTGAGCCAGACCACGGACGGCTTTTCCAGCTACCTGCATGGCATCAACGCGCGCGCCGAAGTTGCCGCGCAGGTGCGGACCGCTGTCGACCGGCGCGCTATCGCGGCGCGCAACCTGGTGCTTGTCACCCGCCCCGAGGACCTGGCCCTGGAGAAGGCAGCAGCATTGCGCGCGCATGAAGATGTGCAAGCGCAGCTGGCAAAGCTCAAGGACATGGTGTCGGGCACCAGCGACGCCAGTGACACCGCACGCAACCTGGTGCGCGAGATCGACCGCGTGGAGTCGCGCTATGGTCCCGTGGCCATCGCCATCGTCGACCTCGCGCTTGCTGCCAAGCGCGACGAGGCCACCCTCAAGATGAACGACGAATGCCGCCCCTTGCTGGGGGCGCTGGTCAAGGCGACCGACGCCTATACCGAGTTCACCAAAGGCCGCCAGGTCGATACGGTGCACAAGCTGGAGGAGGACTACGCCGCGCAGCGCGACCTGCTGATCGTCATGTCCATGGCTGCCGTGGTGCTTGCCGCGGTGGGCGGCCTGCTGATCACGCGCTCCATCACCCGGCCCATGCAAACGGCCGTGGACGTGGCGCAAACGGTAGCGCGCGGCGATCTGGGCAGCCAGATTGCCGTGGTGGCACGAGACGAGACCGGCCGCCTGCTGTCGGCCCTGCGCGACATGAACGAGCGCCTGACGCAGATCGTTTCCCGCGTGCGCCAGAGCAGCGCAAGCATCGCCGGGGCGTCGGCGGAGATCGCCGCGGGCAATGCGGACCTGAGCCAGCGCACCGAAGAGCAAGCGGCCTCGCTCGAGGAAACCGCCGCCAGCATGGAAGAACTGACCACCACGGTGCGCCTGAGCAGCGAGAACGCACGGCAAGCCAACGAACTGGCCCGGGAGGCTGCCGATATCGCGCAGAGCGGCAGCACGGCGGTTGGCCGCGTCGTCGATACGATGCAGGGCATCAGCGCCAGCTCCTCCAAGATTGCCGACATCACCGGCATGATCGAAGGCATCGCCTTCCAGACCAATATCCTGGCGCTCAACGCCGCGGTGGAAGCTGCCCGCGCCGGTGAGCAAGGCCGCGGCTTTGCCGTGGTGGCCAGCGAGGTGCGCAGCCTCGCGCAGCGCTCGTCAAGCGCCGCCAAGGAGATCAAGGAACTGATCGCGGGCTCTCTCCAGCAGATCCAGGATGGCTCCACGCTGGCGGGCGAAGCCGGGCAGACCATGAATTCGGTGACCAAGGCGGTCGCGCGTGTGAGCAGCATCGTGGAAGACATTGCCAGCGCGTCGATGGAACAAAGCCGCGGCATCGAGCAGGTGAACCAGGCGATCTCGCAGATGGACCAGGTGACCCAGCAGAACGCTGCCATGGTGGAACAAGCCGCCAGCGCATCCCGCGCGCTGCAGGAACAGGGCCAGGAGCTCAACGAGGTGGTGGCGTTCTTCCGCCTGCCCGGGTCCGGTGCCCCGGCGTCATCCCGGGTGCCGCTGGCACATTGAAAAACGTGATTCTTATGCTGGCTCACAGTCATTGAATTTCATCGTAATGCCCGCTCCTCATCATAGGGCGGAGGCCAAGGCAGCACATTCCACCGCGCCGCACGCCGGGGTAGATTGCGCTATTCAGCCTCCTGACAAATCGAAGCGCCGGAATTGAGATGTCTTCGGTTTCGTTCTTTGCCAGCTACATCGGGGATTACCCAATTTCAACTTCGCCATCATGATGGCCTACTGTGCCGGTGGGTGTCGGGCTTCTCAGGTGCCCCATTGGCCGCATCGGCGCCATGGGTCCGCCTGGCCGCATCGCACAGTATGTGAACGTGCCGGCAGGCCGACATCCGGTCGCAGGGAGCCAGGAATTGGAGACGTAGGCTGTGGCAGTTGAACGACCCGTAATTTATTTAGTCGACGACGATGACATTGTGCTCTGGACATACCATGAGTTGCTTCGTGGCCTTGGCACGGATATCAGGACATTTGTTTCCGCTCGCGATTTTGTCGAATCGTACCGGCCGGCGCCGGTTGAATGCCTGGTCTGCGATCTGCGCATGCCGGGGATGTGCGGCCTGCAGGTGCAGAGCGAGTTGGCCGGCATGGGCGTTCTTCCGCCTACCATCTTTGTTTCCGCTTACTCCGAGGTCTCTTCGGTGGTCAAGGCGATCAAGGCGGGCGCGCTCGATTTTCTGGAGAAGCCCGTCGATGGCGCCATGCTGGTACAAAAGGTGCGAGGCGCRCTGGAACGCAGCCGCCAGATGTTCGCGCAGAGGCTGGCCTCGGCCGACAAAAGCACCCGGCTTGCACTCCTGACCCCGAAGGAGCGCGTCGTTGCCTGGCATGTCACGACTGGCAAGACCAGCAAAGCGATTGCCATGGAACTGGGAATCAGCGTGCGCACCGTGGAAAATCACCGGGCGCACTTGATGGAGAAACTGCAGGTCAAATCCGCGATTGAATTGACAACGCTGCTGCTCGATTGACCCATCCTGATTGACCCATCCTGCCAGGCCGCCAATGAAATAGAAGTCGCGAAAGCCAGAAATCAAGGGCCCGTCAGCTGCCGGCACGGGGCAGGAACGCTGCCGCCGCTTTTATGCTTCGCGACTCGTCGCAGGAAATCATGATCAAGCGTTACTTCAGGAGTCTGCGAGGGACAGGCGGGAGAGAGGTCCGCCAAAATCTCGTCATGACGGCGGTCGCCGTCGCGCTGCTGCTGGTCTTGAGCCACGAGGTGCTCCGGGGCCTCGAAAAGCAATTTCACCGGAGTGCCGAAAGCCGCCTGAAAGCCGTGCTGCAGGCGATATCGGACCTGGACCGGACGATGGGAGAGGATTCGGCGGCGCGAGTCGGGACCATTGCCGAGAACCCCGCCCTGATAAAACTGGTGAAACGTATCCTGGCCGATCCCGGCCGGGCCGATCTGCTGGCTGAATTCGATCAGTGGATCCTGCCGATCTACAGGAGCCGGGGCTTCGACGGTTATGCCCTGATCCGGGCGGACCATGCCGTTCTCGCGACGAGCAGCCCGCGCTATGCCCACTTCTCCAACTTGACCGAGCAGACCGTACGCACGTTGCGGGGGGCGCAGGCGCTCGGCGTTGCCATCTCGCGGCCCACTGTCTCGACGCTGCCGCTCATGGTTCAGGGCGTCGAACAGCCCGCCGGGATGTTCTATCAGCTTGCGTGCGCGCGCATCGATGCGGATGGACGGGTCGCTGGCTTCCTGTGCCTGCGTATCAATCCCTACGTGAGGCTGTTCAAGATTCTCAAGGCGGGCCGGATAGGCGAAACGGGCGAGGCTTACGTGATCGATTCCTCTGCCCGCATTCTCTCCCCGATCCGCGCCTCGGAGCGCGAGGGCGCGCCCGATCGTACGCGGCGGGACGTCGCTGAGGCGCTATGGGCGAGAGTGCCCGGCAACCGGCCTGCCGCCGATCCGCCGGTGCGCGGCCGCCCCGGCGATGCCCCGACGAAACTTGCGTTGCAACTGCTGATGGATAGAGGCAAGGAGGCGGTGGACGCCGAGGGCTATGACGGCTACGACGGACACAAGGTCATCGGGGCTAGCCGATGGTTGGCTGACCAGGACATGGGGCTGGTCGTCGAGCTGCAGGTTGACGAAGCTTATCAGTCCTACTTCCTGGTTCGCACGGCGATCGTGGGTCTTACCGCGATCGCGATCGGTCTGATCCTTGCGCTGGCGGCATTCCAGTGGCGCGCGCGCCGCGGCGTGCGCGAGAACGAGGAGCGCATGCGCGCATTCCGCCAGCATGTGCCGACCGGGCTGGCCTACATGAGCCCCGAGGGCGTGGGCATCATGGCCAATCGCGCTTATGAGGAAGGCCTCGGGGTGGCGCCAGGCGTTACCGTGGGATGCCGCGTCTGGGACATCATCCCGAATCGCCGCATCGCACAGATCAGCCGCGCTATGCACGAGCTGGTACTGGCCAGCGGACTACCCCAAAACCAGGTGCATACGACCAGCCCGCGGGACGGCGAAGAGCGCATCTTCCGCGTGGTCAAGTTCCCGGTGCGCGGGCCTGACGACGCGGGCATCATCGGCGTCGGTACCGTGGTCGCCGATATCACCGAGCAGGAGCGCACCCGGCAGGCCCTGGAGGTGCTGACCAACACGCTGGAAGCACGCGTCGAAGAGCGAACGCAGCAGTTGACGGCAGCCCGCGAGGCGGCGGAATCGGCCGCACGCGTCAAGGCGAAGTTCCTGGCCAATATGAGCCACGAGATCAGGACGCCGCTCAATGCCATCATCGGCATGTCGTATCTGGCGCTGGACCCGCTCAACCGCGAACGCGCGGACAAGCTGGAGCGCTATCTGGTGCGCATCGGCGCATCCGCCGGGCACTTGCTGGGGATCGTCAACGATATCCTGGATTTCTCGAAGATCGAGGCGGAAAAGCTCACCATCGACGCGCGCGAGTTCTACCTGTCTGAACTGCTGGATCGTGTCACTGGCCTGTTCTGGGAAACGGCGGAAGCGAAAGGCATCATGATGTCCATTTCCACGTCTCCCGCGATTCCGCTTCGGCTTGTCGGCGATCCGCTGCGGGTCGGGCAGATCCTGATCAATTTCCTGAGCAATGCGCTGAAGTTCACGGATCGCGGCGAGGTCTCCCTCCGAGTCAGGGAGACGCTCAACCGCGGCAGCCATATCGGCTTGTGTTTCGAGGTCGAAGACACGGGCGTGGGCATTGCTCCGGATGCGTTGCCCGAGCTTTTCACGCCGTTCCAGCAACTGGATAGCGCGATGAACCGCCGCTTCGAAGGCACGGGGCTAGGGCTCGTGATCAGCAAGAAGCTGGCGGAGCTCATGGGCGGGCGCGTCTTCGCGCGGAGCCAGGCTGGCGTGGGAAGCCTCTTCTCGTTCGAGGTGTCGCTGGAGATGGCGGGAGCGGACCGGGCGGCCGCTCCGGGCGCCAAGCTTTCGCATACGGCCATGGCACCGTCGGATTGCAGCTCTCTCGCCGGGCCGGCATGGCAGGCGTTGCACGGGCGCAGGGTGCTGCTGGTCGAAGACAATCCGATCAATCAGGAGGTCGCGCGGGATCTTCTCGAACTGGCGGGCATGGACGTGCATGTTGCCGGCGACGGTCAGCGGGCGCTGGTGGCGCTCAAGGAACACGCATTCGATATCGTGCTGATGGACATCCATATGCCGGGCATGGACGGTATCGAGACCACCGGCGCGATTCGCCACGGGCTGGGTCTTCATGCCCTGCCGGTGCTGGCGCTGACGGCGGACGCGATGTCGGCGGACCGCATCCGCTGCATCAAGGGCGGGATGAACGATCACATTTCAAAGCCGATTGACGCACAGGCGATGTTCCGCACCATTGCGGCATGGCTGCCGCCCGACGCCGCGCCATCGGGCGCGGCTCGCAGCCCGGCTGGCGCGGGAACGGCGATGGCGGCGCAGGCGAGGCCACAGGCGTTGGCGGTGACGCAGGCCCTGAAGGGCGTACCGGGACTGGATGCCGCCGCGGGGATCAAGCTCTTGTTCGGCCGCGAGGATATTTACATCAATCTGGCCAGGCGCGTATGCGCCGAACGCGCGGACGTGGTAACGCGGATCCATGAGGCCATCGGGGCTGGCGACTTTGGCCAGGCAAGCCTGCATGTCCATGGCATGAAGGCCGTGCTCGGCATGCTTGGGGCAGCCGAGCTCGCGCAGGCATGTTCGGTGCTGGACCGTGGCTTGCAGGATGACCGGGCGGATGCCGTGGCGCTCTCCACGCTGGCCCGGGACTTCCCGGCGCTGATCGCCAACCTGCGCTCCGCGTGCGCCGTGGGCGCGGTATAAAAAGAGTCCAGAGCCATCCCGGCGCGTGAATCTGGCGCTTCATCCGCAGGAGGGGACACAGGGGAGTGCTGTTTCCCTGCAAGAATCGGCCATGCTGGTAAGCCTCACACGCCAGGCACGCTCTGGACCGGAAAAAAGGGGGGGCGGCCGTGACATCGTGCCCCGGAGTCGCCAACGTTTCAGCGGCTCTCCACACCGACCGGGGCAGCGCACAGGTCGAGTCCGGTGGACAGCAACCTGAGCGACCACAGTTCAGCCTGCGTGAATGCGCCGTCGATCGTCACCCATGGGTAGCGGACACCGGAGATCGTGTTCTCGAAGGCGATCAATGTCGCGTCGCTGTCGACCGCGCAAACGAAGCGCCGGATGCCGATCCTCGGATGCCGTACCTCATAGCGCGCGCGATGTTGGAGCCGGAACTCGTTCTTGCCTTCCCGGGTCACGATCCATATCGCGTGCTCCGGCGGCCCGGGCGCCAGCGCATTGAGCACGCCGCTTAACCAGTCGTCATACGCCAGCGAGGTTTCGCCGCTGCCCACCGCCGTCATCCACTGGTCGATGCGCAGGGTATGGCGAACAGTTTGTTGATGCGTTTCCATGCCTCATGATGGCTTGGCGACGGCTGCCGCGAAAGAGTGGAATTACTCAGGTCGCGCACCCGGTATTCGCTTCCGTTGCCAGGGGGAGAAATGGGGGAGGAGGAGAGTATTTTTACTCTTTCCGGTCCAGCGGGAACTCGTGACAATGCGGCCGTTGCTTCGATTCAGCGAAAGACGGGCCTCGATGCCTGCATGGACTCGCTGTTGGCCGGGCAACATGCCGGTTTGGCACATGGCGTGTGGCGGTGCCGGCAATGCGGACACGTCTTTTGACGTAGTCGGCGTGCATTGAAGCGATTGCGGGGGTGTCAGTGTCAATGCCATGCGACCGATGTCCGTTTCTCTTGGGAAAGCCCACCTCGGTGGGCTTTTTTTTTGCCACGCCGCCCGGAGTGGGGTTAACGGCAGCGGATGCCAATACTTGATCCCCTCCGCAAGAGGGGGCTGAATTGCGGCGCGAGATGGCCGTTATGGCAAGACAGGGGCCGGGACGCCTGGGGTTGTTGCGTCCCGTGCAATCTGTGGCCAAGTCCGGGCGAAAAGCGAACCGGTGCGAGTAATCCGCTATGTCAACGCAATATGACGGCATGTCTTTCGAAGCGCGCCGGAAACGCCGTCTTGTTGCCTGCCCGGCAAGTATCCCGACCTGAATCTCCCCATGCGCTCTGATAATGCCGACGCCCAGCCCACGATTCTTGTGGTGGATGATCTTCCAGAAAACATCGCGATGATGGCCGCGTTGCTTCAGGATCGCTATCGGGTGAAGGTGGCGACCTCGGGCAGCGCGGCGGTGCGCATCGCTACGGCGGCGCCGCCAAGCCTGATCTTGCTTGACGTGATGATGCCGGACATGGATGGCTACGAAGCGTGCCGGCAGCTCAAGGCGAACCCGGCCACGATGGACGTGCCGGTAATCTTCCTGACGTCCCGTACCGGTGAGCACGACGAGACGCRCGGGTTCCAGGTGGGCGCGGTGGACTACATCATGAAGCCGCTCAGCCCGCTGGTGATGCACGCGCGCATCGCTACCCATCTCACCCTCAAGAACGCCAGGGATTTCCTCCGGGACAAATCGGCCTACCTGGAGCAGGAGGTGCAGCGGCGGTTGCGGGAGATCTCCGTGATCCAGGACGTCACCATCATGGCCATGGCATCCCTGGCGGAGACGCGCGACAACGAAACCGGCAACCACCTGCGGCGCACCCAGCACTACGTGCGCCGCCTGGCGCAGGCGCTGCGCCACCATCCTCGCTTTTGCGAGGAGCTCAACGACGAGACCATCGAACTGCTGTTCAAATCGGCGCCGCTGCACGACATCGGCAAGGTCGGCATCCCCGATCGCATCCTGCTCAAGCCCGGCAAGCTGACCCCCGAAGAGTTCGAGGTCATGAAGACCCACACCACGCTGGGGCGGGACGCCATTGCGCATGCCGAGGCACAGTGCGGCACCCCCAACTCCTTCCTGCGCTACGCCCGCGAGATCGCGCACTATCACCAGGAGAAATGGAACGGCAGCGGCTACCCCGACGGGTTGTCGGGCGATGCGATTCCGGTCTCCGCGCGCCTGATGGCGATCGCCGATGTCTACGATGCGCTCATCAGCCGGCGCGTCTACAAGCCCGCGTTTCCCCACGAGCAGGCGGTGAGGATGATCGGCGAAGGGCGCGGCAGTCATTTCGATCCGGACATGGTGGACGCGTTCCTGGCCATCGCGCCGGAGTTCCTGGCCATTTCGCAGCGCTACGCGGACACCGACGCCGACCATGCGCGCGAGGCGGCATTGCTGGCCGCCAATGGCTATCCCGCCACGACTGCCACGACCGCTACGACGCCTTAAGCATGATCGCCGCATCTGCCTCTGCATTCCTGGCTGCCTGGCGCAGGCGGGCGGCGACGCGCGCCGGTATCCGGCGCTACACCTATCCCATGCTGCTGGTGGTGACCGTCTGCCTGCTGGCTGGCGGCGCCACCCAGCTGGTGTACGAGAACGACCGGGCCAGCCTGGGCGCGCGGGTGGAGTCGATGCTGGCGACGAACGCGCGGCTGCTGGGGCTCTGGAGCGGCGAGCAACAGCGGCGGGCCGAGCGGGTCGCGCGCCTGCCAGAGGCGCTCAGGCTCGCGCGCCCGCTGCTCTTGGCGCCGGGCCAGCCGTTGCCGGATGGCGAGGCCGTGGCCAGGTTCGAGCAATGGGTGACACCAGTCTTCCAGAGCAATGGCTACCTCGGTTATGTCCTGGCTACGCCAGACCTCAAGATCGTGGCGTCGGAGCTGCCCGGCCGCACCGGCCGCTTGCTCCTGCCGGAGCCTGCCCAGACGGCCCGGCGGGCGCTGGAAGAGGGCAGCGCGGCCTCGCCGCCCTATCCTGCCCCGGAGCGAACCCGGGACCCCTGGGGCACGCTGACGGACCTGCCGTTCCAGGTGGTGTGCGCCCGGTTGCTGGACGCGGGACGCGCCATTGGCGTGCTATGCCTGCGGCTGGATCCCGGTGCCGTGATGCTGCCGATCATTGCGGCCGGCCAGTTCGGCCGCACCGGTGAGCTCTACGCCATCGACGCCCGGGGCCGGCTGGTGTCGCCCAGCCGTTTCGGCCCGGAGCTGGAGGCCAAGGGCCGGCTGGCGCCGGGCACCGCGTCCATGCTCAATGTATGGGCACGGGTCCCTGGCCAAAGTGGCAAGGACGGGGGCAGCGCCCAGCCGGGCGGCCCGCTGACCCTGGTTGCCGAGCGCTTGCTGCGCGACCATTCCTCTGTGCTTGCCTACGACTACGCCGACTACCGTGGCCAGCGGGCCGCGGGCGCAGGCATCTGGGTCCCCGGTCTGGAGATGGGTTTGATCGTGGAGCAGGACATGGGCGAAGCGTTCGCCCCATACCTGTTTACCCGCGACGTCCTGGCGGCACTGACGGCCATCATCCTGCTGCTGATCGGCACCGCCACGTGGATCGCGCGGCGCGACGGCAGGCGCCTGGCGGAAAGCCAGGAAAGGATGCGCGCGATGCTCGAGCACTCGCCCGCCATCATGTCGCTCAAGGACCGCGGTCACGCCATGCTGGCCCTTAACCCGGCGATGCAGGCGCTGCTCGGCGCGAGCGAGAGCGAAGTCCTGGGCAGGTCCGACTGGGATTTCGGCGCCAACCCCGATGTCGCGCAGGCACGCCGGGAAATGGAGGCGCGCGTGATGTCCTCGGGCAAGGCCGAGGAGCACGTCTACGCGATGGAGACGCCCCATGGCGAGCGCCATCTCCAGGTGACGCGCTTCCCGGTGCGCAACCCGGCTACCCATGAGGTGGTGGGGGTCGGCGCGGTGGGCATCGATATCACGGAGCAGGTCGAGGCCAACCACCGGCTGACCTCGCTGTCCCAGACGCTGGAGCGCCGCGTCGAGGAACGTACGCGCGAGCTTGCCGAGACCAATGCCGAGCTGGTCGTGGCCAAGCAGGCCGCGGAGAGCGCCGCGCATGCCAAGGCCAGCTTCCTGGCCAATATGAGCCATGAGATCCGTACCCCGATGAACGCGGTGATCGGCATGGCGCATCTGGCGCTGCGCACGCGGCTCGACGACAAGCAGCGCGGCTACCTGGAAAAGATCCAGCATTCGGGCCAGCATTTGCTCGAGATCATCGATGACATCCTCGACCTGTCGAAGATCGAGGCCGGCAAGCTGGAGATCGAACGGATCGATTTTTCGCTGGAGCGGATGCTGCGCACGGTGAGCGACCTGGTGGCCGATCGGGCCGTGGCCAAGCACCTCGAGCTGATCGTCGAAGTCGCGCCGGACGTGCCGGACTCGCTGCGCGGCGATCCGCTGCGGCTGCGCCAGATCCTGATCAACTTCGCCAACAACGCGGTCAAGTTCACCCACCAGGGTGAAATCGTCATACGCGTCGAGCGCCGCGGCGCAGGGCAATGCCAGCCCCGCATCCGCTTGCGTTTCGAGGTGCGCGACACTGGTATCGGCATCGATCCCGCGATCCGCTCGCGCCTGTTCCAGAGTTTCGAGCAGGCCGACACCTCGACTACCCGGCGTTACGGCGGCAGCGGCCTGGGCCTGGCCATCTGCCGCCGTTTGGTGGAGCTGATGGGCGGCACCCTCGGGGTCGAAAGCACCCCGGGCCAGGGCAGCAGCTTCTGGTTCGAGCTGGACCTGCTGGCGGGCAAGAAGCGGCCTGCCAGCGCCATGGTCGCGCCACAGCTGGCGGGCTGCCGCCTGCTGGTGGCGGACGATCACGACTACGCCCGCCAAGTCATCATTGCCATGCTGCGCAACTTTGGCTTCCGCGTGGACGAGGCCGCCTCAGGCCGGGCCGCATTGGCAAGGATCGCCCAGGCTGACGAAGCCGCCGATCCCTACCAGGCCGTGTTCATCGACTGGAAGATGCCCGGCCTAGACGGCATCGAGACCGCTCGCCATATCGACGCCCTGCGCCTGCGCCACCCGCGCCCGCGCCGCGTCATGATTACCGCCCATGGCCGCGAGGAAGTCTTGCGCGAGGGCGAGCGATCGGGCTTTGACGCCACGTTGATCAAGCCGGTGAGCGCGTCCCTGCTGCTGGAGGCGACAGTGCGCACGCTGTCCCCGGACAATGACGCGCCACCGGAGGTGGCGGAGCCGCATTCGGCGGCGCTCGACGTCATGCCGGCGCTGCCGAGCGCGCGCGTGCTGCTGGTGGAAGACAACGACATCAACCGCGAGGTCGCGGTCCACTTGCTGCAGGCCGCGGGCATCTACCCCGATACGGCCGAGAACGGCGCCGTGGCGCTGCACCTGCTCCAGGCGGGCGCTTACGACCTGGTCCTGATGGATGTGCAGATGCCCGTGATGGACGGGTTTGAAGCCACCCGGCACATCCGCGAGCAAGAGAAGTTCGCAAGCCTGCCGGTGGTGGCGATGACGGCTAACGCGTTGCCGGAGGACCGGGCGCGCTGCCTGGCGGCCGGCATGAACGACCATATCGCCAAGCCGATCAGCCCGCCGGCCTTCTATGCCATGCTGCGCCAGTGGCTGGCGGTGCCGGGCGGCGACGACGCAGCCCCGCCAGCCGGGTCCCGGCCGGCCTGGGTGGACGCGCTGGCAAGCTCTGCGCATCTTGACGTCGGCGGCGGCCTGGGCCGTGTCAGCGGCCGCGCGGAAGTCTACCGGCAGTTGCTTGAGCGTTTTGCCAGCGGCTACGCCGACATGCCGGACCGGATCGGCGAGCGCCTGGCCCGCGGCGACCGCGACGGCGCGTTGTCGCTCGCGCACTCGCTCAAGGGCTTGGCCGCCAATCTCGGCGCCATGTCGGTCTCGCGCGCGGCGGCCACGCTGGAGGCGAGCCTGCAACTCCCTCACGTGCCTGGGCGCCCCGATCCCGCCACGCTGCTGGCCGCCTTGCGCACCACCTTCCTGCCATTGCTGGCGACCTTGCGCACGCACCTGCCAACCGGGCCCGCAGCGTTGGATGCCGGCGCGCCAGACGCGTGCGGCCCGCTTGCGGATCCCGATGTCACGCAGGAGGCCGTGCTCAAGCTTGTGCGCGAACAGCTGGAAGAGGGCGACAGCGCGGCCAATCACACCTTTGCCCGCCACCGGGACATCTTTACCCGCCTGCTGTCCGCCGAAGGCTGCGAGCGCCTGCAGGCACAGGTCGAGCGTTACGACTACGCGGCGGCGCTGGCCACGCTGGACGGCGCCGCCGCGCCCTAGGGGCGGCCTCGGCAGCCCCGGATAGCGGGAATCGCTTCGGGTACTTCGGGTCTTTGTGGCAGTGCACGCCGTGAGGCGTTTCGATCGCAAGAAACGGAGTTCTTGCGATCGAATTGAGGACTATAGTGTCCTCACACTAAGCAGTTCCTGGACGTGATCATGCATGGAGATGCCAATATGCCAGGGGCTCCTTCGCTTGATGACGAGCGATGGGCGGCCGTGGCAGCGCGAGATCCTTCGGCAGACGACAAATTTGTCTACGGAGTCAGGACGACGGGGATTTACTGTCGCCCGAGTTCCTCGGCCCGTCTCCCGAAACGGGAGAACGTCGAGTTCTTCGATTCCGCCGAAGCCGCGGAAGCCGCTGGTTACCGATCCAGCCGACGTGTCTCTTCGGACCGAAGTGCCGCGGCTGCCCAGCGTGCCGCCCTGGTCGCCGAAGCTTGCCGGCTTATCGAAGTCTCGGAGGTCCAGCCCAATCTCGAAGCTCTGGCTCTGCAAGCTGGCATGAGCATGTTTCACTTCCACCGGATATTTAAAGCCGAGACTGGTTTGACGCCGAAAGTGTACGCGAGCGCGTCCCGCGCCCGGCGGCTCCGCGAGGAACTCGCCGGTGCCGAGACCATCACGAATGCAATCTACGAGGCCGGGTTCAATTCGAACAGCCGCTTCTACGAGGCATCCGCCGGCATGCTCGGCATGTGCGCACGTGACTATCGGGATGGCGGCCAGAACGCGGTAATCCGCTTCGCTGTCGGCCAGTGCTCACTGGGTGCCATCCTGGTCGCGCAAAGCCAACGGGGCATCTGCGCGATCTTGTTGGGAGATGACCCCGACCTTCTCGTGCGTGATCTGCAGGATCTGTTCCGCAAAGCAAGTCTCGTCGGCGGCGACGCGGATTTCGAGCGATTGGTCGCGAACGTTGTTGGCTTCGTCGAGGCGCCGGCAATCGGGTTGAATCTTCCGCTCGACGTCCGAGGTACCGCGTTCCAGGAGAGGGTCTGGCAAGCGCTTCGCGAGATTCCGCCAGGTGCAACGGCCAGCTACACCGAGATCGCAGCGCGTATAGGTTCACCGAAGGCCGTGCGCGCAGTTGCCCAGGCTTGCGGCGCAAATCATATCGCGGTGGCCATTCCTTGCCATCGCGTTGTCCGGCGAGATGGCGACATCTCCGGATATCGATGGGGCGTTGCGCGCAAGCGGGAATTGCTCAAGCGCGAGGCATAGTCCCGCCACTCCAAAGTCGTCTAGCAGCGCAAGCCCCAACAACATCAGGTGCGATTGATCGACACGCCTCCGTCAACCAGCAGCGCTGCGCCGGTCATGAATGACGAGGCGCCGGACGCCAGGTAGAGAACCGACTGCGCAAGTTCCTCCGGCGTAGCGATGCGTTTGAGCGCGTGTAGTCCTGCCACATGCGCCATGGCTTCGGGCGACGCACTCATTGTGCGCCCCATGGGCGTGTCTACTCCGCCAGGAAGGATGGCATTGACGCGAATGGCCTTCGGTCCAAACTCTGCGGCGAGTGATTGTGTCAACCCGATCAATCCTGCTTTGCTGGCAGCGTAGGCTGCGACGCCGGGGAAGCCGACGGTGTACCCAACAAACGTCGAAGTGAAGATGAGGCTTCCGGCGCCGCGAAGCTCCATCGCGGGGATCTGATACTTCGCGCCAAAGAACGCGCTGGTGAGGTTGGTGTCAATGGTCTCGCCCCAACCCGCCGCCGAGACGCCCGGCGTGGGCCCCATTTCGCCGAGTGTCCCCGCGTTGTTGAACGCGATGTCCAATCCACCGAAACGGTCAACGGCCGTCTGCACGAGAGTTCGTGCATATGCCTCCTCCCTGACGTCGCCTGCGACGTATGCAGCCGTTCCGCCATTTCCAGTGATTTCCCTCACAAGGTCTTCCAACTCAGCCTTGCGACGGGCGGCAACGACCACCGCCGCGCCCTCACGAGCGAAAAGTAGCGCGGTCGCGCGTCCAATCCCGGAACTGGCGCCGGTGACGATGGCGACTTTGTTCGCAAGCGCATTCATTGTTCTTTCCTATGTTCAAATCGATCAGCCGTCAGTCTGCCTGCCTCTTGAGGCGCAAGAACTCCGTTTCTTGGCATTGAATTCAGGCGAAATTGAAAGACACCACACACCACCGCCGCCGATCACCGATTTCAACAACGGCAACCTCGCTCAGGGCCATGTTGGCCTCAGTGCGAGTGCCGGTGATGCGTATCCGGATAGTGCGGGTGCTTGTGCACCAGCGGCTCGTGCCGGTGCAGGTGCCGGTGCGGCTCCTGCCCGTCCCAGTCGAAGGCGTGCGCGTGCTGGTGGTGCGCATCGTGGCGATGCGCGTGGGTGTGCTCGGTTGCCACGTGGCTGTGCTCGTGCTCATGATGCTCGCGCAGGTGCAGCCATACGCCCAGCGCCATCAGCAGCGCCGCCACGTAGAACACCGGCTGCGGAGCCTGCGGCCACATGCCGAACGCGATCGCCACGCCGAACAGCGGCGCTACGGAGAAATACGCGCCGGTGCGGGCGGTCCCCAGCAGCCGCAGCGCGATGACGAACAGCGCCAGGCTCACGCCGTAGCCGAGGAACCCGATGATCATGGCCGCGCCCAGCGCGGGCAGCGCCGGCAGGTGGTCACCGCCGGCCAGTGCCAGCCCGGTGTTGCACAGTCCGGCAACCAGCCCCTTGATGCAGGCGATCAGCATGGCGTCGTTGCTTGACACCTTGCGCGTCAGGTTGTTGTCGATGGCCCAGCACAGGCACGCGCCGACGATCAGCAAGGCGCCGGCGGACAACCGCAGGCTGCCCGGCTGCCAGGACAACAGCAGGCCGCCCGCCACGATGGCAAGCATGCCAAGGACGATGTGGCGGCTGGCGTTTTCCCTGAAGACCAGCCAGGCGATCAACGCGGTGAATACCCCTTCCACGTTCAGCAGCAGGGAGGCCGATGCCGCGCTGGTGCTGGCCAGGCCAGTCATCAGCAGGGCCGGCCCCGCCACGCCGCCGGCCAGGATGGCGCCCAGCAGCCATGGCGTCTCGTGGCGCGGCACGGTGAGCGGGATTGCGGCAGCGCCGGTCATGCTGCGCCGCAGCGCCAGCAGGATGCCAAGCCCCAGCCCGCTGCCCAGGTAAAGCAGGCCGGCCAGCAGCAACGGCGGGATCGACCCGGCCAGGGCCTTTGCAAGTGGCGTACTTGCCCCAAACAGCAGGGCGGCGGCCAGGGCAGGGGCGGCGGTTCGGATGGCCATGGGCAAGGTGGAAAGGCGTGGCAATGCCGTATTGTCGCGCTACGCCGTGCTGGCGGGGGATGCTATATATTTCAGCCTTGGACGCCATGCCGGGCATGGCGGTTTCCACTCTGGAACGCTATGAAATCACCCTCGCAATACGTGGGCGGCTGGCTGATCTGCGCGGCCGCGCTGCTGATGCTGCCAGCCTGCGCCATCCTGCAACCGGTGCAGGAAGGCCAGAAACTGATCGGCTCCCCGGAAAGCGCGGTGCGCGCGACCTTCGGCGAGCCCAGCGGTGTCTACCGGCTGGCCGATGGCTCCGCGCGCTGGATCTACTCCAAGCAACCGCTGGGCTATGAGGCCTACGCGGCCGATTTCGATGCCGGCGGAAAACTCACGAACTTCCGGCAGATGCTGGTCAATTCCGAGATCTACCAGGCCAAGGTCGATAGCTGGACCAAGCGCGACGTGGAAGAGCATTTCGGCAAGCCGCTCGATCCGGTGCAGTACTACCCGCTGATGCAGCGCGATGTCTGGTCCTATCGCTTCCGCCAGGACGGCAACCTGTCCTCGCTGTTCAATTGCTACTTCGACAAGCAGGGCATCCTGAGGCAGGTGCAGATCACGCAGGATCCGCTGGGTGGGGATTCCAGCAGGGCGCACTGATATGCGTTGGCATGGCCTGCAATCCATGCTTCGCCACAAGCTGAAACGTTCTCCCCCAGCGCGCGCCCACAATGGCGGCGAGCCCTTCCGGAGAGAACCCCATGCCAGCCCTGCCCAGCGCGGATGCACGCGCCAACCACGCCCAAGGCGCCAGCGGCCGCGCGCTGGACATGGCCCTGCTGCTGGCTTTGTCCACGCTCTGGGGCGCGTCTTACACATTCATACGGCTTGGCGTGGCCACGATTCCCCCGGTCACGCTGATTGCCGCCAGGACGTTGATCGCCGGTGCGCTGCTGGTGGCGTGGATGGCGGCAAGAGGCATGCAGATCCCGCGCGGCGCGGCAGTCTGGCGCCGCCTTGCGGTGCAGGCCATGCTCAACAGCGTGGTGCCGTTTACGCTCATCGCGTGGGCGGAGCAATCGGTGCCGGCGGGGCTGGCGACGATCCTGAACGCCGCATCGCCGGTGATCGCCGTACTGGGCACTTGGCTGGTCACGCGCCATGAGCGCATCACGGCACGCAAGCTGTTCGGCGTGGCGGCGGGGCTTGCGGGCATCTGCCTGATCGTCGGCACCAGCGCGCTGGGCGGCCTTGGGCAGCAACTGCTTGCGCAACTGGCGATCGTTGCCGCTACCGTGTGCTACGCCGGCGCGGCCATCTACGGGCGCGCGTTCAAGGACCTGCCCGCCGCCGCGCCCGCCGCGGGCTCGATGCTCGTCGGGGCGGCGCTGCTGGTGCCGGCAAGCCTGGCCATCGACCGGCCCTGGACGCTGCATCCGTCGCTGTCATCGCTTGCCGCGCTGCTGGCGCTATCCGTGTTTTCGACCGCGCTGGCCTTTGTCATCTACTTCCGCCTGGTACGCACGCTGGGGCCGGTGGGCACCACGGCGCAAGCCTATCTGCGGGTGCCGATCGGCGTGGCCATCGGCATCGTGTTTCTTGGGGAATCGCTGGCTGCGGGGGCGTGGGCCGGCCTGGCGTGTGTCGTCGCGGGCGTAGCCGCCATGACGATGCCTGCGCGGCACCGGCCAGCCGCGGGGAGGATGCCATCCGCAGCGAACGCGGCGTGCGCCAGGGCAAGCTCAATATCGTGATGGTCGAGGCCGACGCCGACGCCGGTCACATGCACGGGCATTCGCACCCGCACCCGCATGACTGAACACGCTTAAGGGGCCTGGCACTGCCGATGGCATCCGGGCCCCTGGCTCCCGGCTACTGGCTACTGGCTACTGGCTACTGGCTACTGGCTACTGGCTCAGAACCCGGCCTTGTGCATCGGGCCATCCCAGCCGTCGAGGTACTTGGGCAGGGCGTCGTCGACTTCCAGCACGCGATGGCGATAGAACAGGTGCATGGCCGGCTGCAGCGCATCCGGCAGCGCACCGCCGCAGGCCCGCGCGAAGAGGGTGTTCGGGATCACCGACATACCCAGCCGGTTGATGCCAAAGAGCGTCTCGCCGCACTGCGGGCAAAACTGGCGCTGGAGCTGCCGGGTTGCATGGTGATAGGTGGCCAGGTGCTGGCCGCCGCGCTCCACCACCACGTTGGCCGGCTCCCAGGCCGTGGCGGCGAACACCGGCGTGGCATAGAAATCCCGGCAGGCCTGGCAATGGCAATTGGCTCTCGCCACCGGTTCTCCGGCAATGCGCAGCTGCACCCGGCCGCAAAGGCACTCCAACGTAGCGGGAATCTGCATAGGCGTTATCTCCTGTTGTTTGTGTTTCGTGTTTCCTGAATGGCGGAGTGCATTCTACTTGGCCGCGATGCAGGCTGCAGGGCGGGCCCTCCGGGCGCCGATCCCGCCACGGCTGCATCCAGCATGGCGCCGAACAACCCGATCAGCAGCGCGATGGCCGAGGCGATGAACCACCGCACCGTCTTGCGGTATTCGGGCACCTGGTCGTTATCCACCCTCTGCGGGCATTACAATGCGGCTTCAATGCCGCCGCATTGCCCGCAAAGCTGGCCGGCCTGTTTTTTTTGCCTACGCCTAATCCCCTACCTCGTTATGTCCTCGCTTCCCCCCTCAGGTAATCGCATCTGGTTCGATGGTGCCGCCGGTAGCATCGAAGCCTTGGCGGATGCGCCGCAAGGCCCGATCCGCGCGATCGCCGTCGTGGCGCACCCGCATCCGCTGCTAGGTGGCAGCGCGGAACACAAGATCCCGGTGGCGCTGGCCAGGATCTTCCAGGCGCGAGGCTTCCTTGCCGTGCGGCCGAATTTCCGGGGCGTGGGCGGCACGCAAGGCAGCCACGATGCGGGAGAGGGCGAGACGGACGATGTGCTTGCCGTGGTCCGGCAGATCCAGGCAGCGCACCCGGGCCTGCCGCTGGCGCTGGCGGGATTCTCGTTCGGCGCCTATGTGCAGACGCGCGTGGCGCAGCGTTTGCTGCGCGGCGGCGAGCCTGTCGCGCACCTGATCCTGGCCGGCATGCCGGCCGGGCCGGCGGCCGGCGGGCGCACCTACGACACGCCAGCGGTGCCGGCCGATGCCTTTGTCATCCATGGCGAGAACGACGCCAATGTGCCGCTGCAAGCGGTGTTCGACTGGGCGCGCCCGCAGGAGCTGCCGGTCGTGGTGGTGCCCGGCGCCAACCATTTTTTCACTGGCAAGCTGCCGGTGTTCCAGCGCGCTGTGGCGGAGTACCTTGATGCCCGGCAGCGCATCGCCGGGGCCGCCAGCTAGCGGTTAGCTATAGGTCAGCCAAAGGAAGGCTAAAAGCGCGTCAATCCATGGCCGCATGCGCGACGGCATCGCCGTCGGCGTGGCGCGTGGGCTTGATCAGCAGGATGAGCGGCACCACCAGCAGCGTGGCAAGGAACATGACCTTGAAATCGTTGAGGTAGGCGATCATCGCGGCCTGCTGGTTGATCGACTGGTTGAGCATGGCCAGGTCATAGCGCGAGCCGCTTGCTAGCAGGGATTGCAGGGCCGGGTTGTACACGCTCACATTGGCCGCCAGGTCGGCGTGGGCCACCTGCGTGTTGCGGGTCATCAAGGTCTGGATCACGGAGATGCCGATGCTGCTGCCGATATTGCGCATCAGGCTGTAGGTAGCCGTGCCGTCCGCGCGCAGTGCCGGCGCGAGCGTGGAAAACGTCAGCGCGCTCAGCGGCACGAACACCAGCCCCAGGCCAAAGCCCTGGATGATGCCGGGCCACACGATATCGGACACCGACAGCACCACGGTGTACTGCATCATCTGCCACAGCGCGAAAGCGGAAATCAGGAAGCCCGCAAACAGCAGCACCCGGGCGTCGATCCGCTTGAGCAGGCGTCCGGCCAGCAGCATGGAGAGCATGGTGCCGGCGCCGCTTGGCGCGGTGACCAGCCCGGTGGTGGCCACCGGATAGCCCATCAGGTTCTGCAACATCGGCGGCAGCAGGGCGCGGGTGGCGTACATCACCGCGCCGATCACGAAGATGAAGCAGGCACCGGTGGCAAAGTTGCGGTCCTTGAGCAACTGGTACCGGAAGAATGACCTGGGCCCGGCCGTGGCGGTGTGCGCCAGGAAATACAGGAAGCTGACCCCCGCCAGGATGGCCTCGATGCGGATCTCCAGCGAGCCGAACCAGTCGAGCTGTTCGCCGCGGTCGAGCATGGCCTGGAGCGCGCCGATGGCCAGGCCGAGCGTGATGAAGCCAAACGCATCGAACTTCACGGCCCGCGCCGGCGCCCGGTTGGGCAGGAAGGACAGCACGCCAAACAACGCGAATGCGCCAATCGGCACATTGATGAAAAACACCCATCGCCAGTTGTAGCTGTCGGTCAGCCAGCCGCCCAGCGTCGGGCCCAGGATGGGCCCCACCATCACGCCCATGCCCCATACCGCCATCGCCTGTCCCTGCTTTTCGCGGGGGTTGATATCCAGCAGGATGGATTGCGACAGCGGCACCAGCGACGCCCCGAAAATGCCTTGCAGCAGCCGCGACGCCACGATCTGCGCCAGCGTGTCGGACATCCCGCAGAACGCCGAGGCAATGGTGAACCCGGTGATCGAGATGGCCAGCAGACGCTTGACGCTGAGCCGGTCGGACAGCCAGCCGGTGAGTGGCGTGGCGATCGCGGCAGCGACGATGTACGAGGTCAGCACCCAGGTGATCTCGTCCTGCGACGCCGACAGGCTGCCTTGCATGTGCGGCAGCGCCACGTTGGCGATGGTGCTGTCGAGCGTCTGGATCAGGGTCGCTGCCATGATCGCGATGGTGATCATGGGCCGGTTGAGCGGCATTTCTACGCGCCCGGCTACCGCTTCGGAAGACATGGATTGAACAACCTGGAGGGGTTGGGTTAGATAATAAGCATGCTTATTATACGATCACACCAAAGCGTGGCAAGCCGCTTTTTGCAGGCGTGGCGGCGTGCCCGAAGGAGATCTTTGTACAATCGCGCCATGGAAACGAAACTGGAAAAGCGCTTTGGCTTCCTGGTCTCGGACGTTGGCCGCCTCAACGGCAAGCGGTTCGATGAACTGGCCAAGTCGTCCCTCGACCTCACCCGGGCGCAATGCCGCGCACTCGCCTACCTGTCGCACTACGGCGAAGTCAACCAGGTGCGGCTGGCCGAGCTGCTGGAAGTCGCGCCGATTTCGGCGGGACGCCTGCTTGACCGGATGGAAGAGGGCGGCTGGATCGAGCGGGTGCCCAACCCGGAAGACCGCCGTGAGCGTGTGGTGCGCATGACACCCAAGGCGGAAAGAGCACTGGACAAGGCCCGGCGGGTTGGCGACGAGGTTGCGGCGGAGGCGCTGGCCGGCCTCAGCGAGCCGGAGCGGGAGCAACTGATCGGCCTGCTCCAGCGCGTGCGGCAAAACCTGGGCACGATCGTCGATCGTTGAAGGCGGGCGGCAAGCCCGTCCAAAACCCCTAAAATTCTCTAACCTGGCGACGCCTTGCTTTGCCGCCCTACTTGGCCGCGCCGCCCGCGCGCCGCGCCATGGCAGGCTTGGGCTTTGGCGCCTCGGTAGCGCCGCCAAAAGACGCTTGATAGATCTTCCCAGCCTCCTCATACAAGCGCGCGCGATTGTCCGCCTGCAGCCCGATCTGCTTGCCGCCGATTTCGATCTGGACCAGCCTGTCCTGCGCAGCCATCTCCGCGCCGAACTGCGCGTAGAACGCCGTGGCGGCCTGGCCCGATGCGCTGTAGTACTGCATGGCGGCCTGCAGCGCCATGGTGTTGCCCATCTGGGCGTTGAACGCGCCCGCACCCGAGAACGCGCCGCTGGCCATGCCCGCCCCGGCCATGGCGAAGGCGCCGGCCATCGACATCATCTGTTGGCGCGCCCCCTGCCTTTCCTTGGCTAGCCGCATCGCGCGAAAGCTCTTGCCATAGGCGCCGTCGAGCAGCTTGGCCACCAGGGCGCGGTCCTGCGCGCCGACCCATTTGCGTTCGGCATCGGCAAGCTGCGAGATCAGCTTCAGCTTGGCCTCATCGCCGGGGGCCGGTGTGCGTGCCGCCAGGCGCTCGGCCAGCGGCTTGTCGTAGCGCGCGACATAGGCTTCGAATGCCACGCGGGTTGCCTGCGCGGCATCGATCCGTGCGAGTCCGTCGGCCACCACACGCGCCAGGTTGTCCAGCGTTTCGTTGCGCAGCTTGCCGTCGGCATCGAAATCCGGTGCCGCGGAGGCTTCGTAGTACGCCTTGCTGAACGGCTCGTAGGTCTGCGGGAACGCCACGGCTGCATCCGGTGCGAGTGGCACGCCCGCCTTGGTCGGGATGGGGGTGCTGTAGTCCCAGGAGTCGCCCGCAAAGCCGTAGATCACATCCGGATGGGGCACGTCGCGGGCCTCCAGCGCGGGGCACGCCGCGGCATCGAAGGCCGGCATGATATTCAGCGCCGGCTTGTAGGCGAGCACGCCGCAGGTCTTGGCCGACGCTAGCCCGGCCGTGGACACGCTGGCGATGACCTGGGCCGCGCCATGCGTGCTGCCCTTGTGGGTTAGCGGGACATCCCACAGGTCCACGACCATGCGCGCCGGGAAGCGATTGCGCACCAGCGGGCGATAGACCAGCTTGCCGTTCTCGGCATCGAGTATCAGCGGCTCCAGTGCGATGTCGGCGGGCGGGATGTAGCGGCCAAGCAGGCGGGTGAACTCCGCCGCGTAGTAGATCGAGCCGGCGGGAATGCCCTGGTAGGCGTCGTGGATGCCGTCAAAGCCCATGATGGACACCGGGTTGTTCCACACGAGATCGTTGTAGCGGCTGACCCAGTTCGGCTTGAGGAGCGCCTGCGCGGATTCCGTGATGGCCTGCGGCCAGCGCACGGCCACCAGCGTGCTGCCCGTCAGCGGCTGCACGGCGGCTACGGTGCCTTGCTGCTTGTACGCGGCATCCATGCTGGAGAAATTTGTCGTGCTGCAAGCGCCCAGGCAAAGCGCGGTGGCCGCGACGGCGACGCCGCGCAGCAGGGTTCGGTTGGTTTGGCTCAAGGCAGTTTCCTCGTCGTGGCTGGGTTCGCCTCTGTGGCGGGCAATTTGGTGATGGGTGGGCAAGACGCCTCTGCCGCGCTGGCGGCTTGCGCGGCGCGCGCCCGGCAACCCGGGATGCCGGCGCCGGGCGCATCGGCATGCACGCCGGCGGGCAGTTCGACCTGGCCCAGCAAGAAGCTGCGCATCGCCTCGCCGGACACCGGCGCCAGCGAATCGCCCTGGGGGGCCTCTCGCGCCATTTCGGCAACACGCCCCTGCCCGGCCCCGGCGATCTGCGCGATGTCCGAGCCCATCGTCGCGGCCTGCTGGCTCATGGACCCGCTCATCGCCATGGCGGATTGCCCCAGCGCGGCGCGGCGCTGCTGCAGCTCTGCCGCTTTCTGGCGGGCGAGGCGTTCGCGCTCCTGCGCCTCCTGTTCCGCCCGGCGCTGCTGTTCGGTGCGGCGCTGTAGCTCGGCCCGGCGCTGTTCCTCCAGCATCGCCTGGCGCTGCTGCGCGGCGGCGGCGCGCTCCTGTTGCTCGCGCTCGCGGGCCGCCTGCTGCGCATTGCCCCGGCCCTGGTCCAGCGATGCCGCTTCGGCCTTACGCTCTGTCTCCCGCTCGCGGGCTTGTTGCGCCTGCTGCCGCAACTGCTGTTGCAACGCTGCCTGCTGCCTCAGCTCGGCTTGCCGTTGCGCTGCCAGGCGGCGTTCCTCTTCGAGCCAGCGTGCCCGCGCCTGGCGTTCCTGCTCTTGCGCCTGCTCCTGCGCGCGCCGCGTTCGCTCGATGTCGGACAGCTGGCAACGGGCGCCGATAGCCGGCGGTTCCGCGTCCTGCACCAACGGGCCAAGCGCCTCGTTCCAGCTATTGCCGGGGACGTTGTTGATGAAGACGGAGCCCTGGCGCGTAAAGCCAGCCGTGGTGCGGACCTGCCAGTCGAGCTGGCAGTCGACCGGTTCGGTGGTCTGGGCGAGTACGCGCAGGATGTAGCGGTCGCCGGAGATGCGAAAGCTGGTGACGACGGCGTGCGCCGGCAGGATCAGTGCCAACGCGCTCACGCCAATGGCGGTGCGAAATAATTTGTGCATTATTGATTGACTGCCGACGCATCACACGCTGGTTTTTCCCGTGCTGGCGATTGTATCGACCGAGAAATAAGGTGCCCACCTCCGAATGGGTGAGAGATGCCGTGACGTTGGTTTTTTGAAACCACGCGGGCAGGCCCGCCGCATTGCGATGCAGGGCCGTGAATCCCCGCAGTGGCTTGCCACTACTGGCTAAGAGGCCGTTTCAAAGTGAAGCGAAGCGGTTCTGGCTAGGCGCGCGGCCGCAGACAGTACAAGCGGTACGGCAAGGCCGCGCAACGACGCCAGAATCATTTTGAAACGGCCTCTTAGCAGGAGAGGGAGCTTGCGGCTCCATGGCGGGGGAGGGCTTATCCCATGAATGTGGGATGCGGCACGGAAAGGCCTATGGGAAAATCCCGCCGGGAAAGTGCGTTCCATCAGGATTATTTAAATAATTCTATTTAAATAAAATCCAATTCGCACGACCGCTGGCGTAGCGGCACGGTTTGCAACGTCTTCAACGTGAGGGCCGCGGCCACTGTGGAATGGCTGTCGCGGTTGCAGCCCGGCCGCCGGCGTCTCAGACCAGTCGGGCCACGTCCTCCACGGCGTCATCCAGTTGCAGCTTCAGCAGCTTGAGCAAGCAATACAAGCCGTAAGCCTCCTCCGTCTTCTCGCTCTGCAGCTCCGCCAGTTGCAGCAGGCTATCCATCCCGGCGCTGACGCTTTGCAACTCCGCGCAACCGTTGGCGATGCGTTCGCGCAGGCCGCGGTCCAGCGTTTCGATCCGGTCGATCAGTGCGGATACGAGGGGCTGTTCCTCGGCATTGGCGGGGCGCGTCATGCCGATCAGCTCGGCGATGAGATCGCCTTGCCTGCTGATGGCGAGGAGCGGGTCGGTGGGACTGCCGCCGCGCGTGATCGAATTGGGGCCGGCTCGGGCGCTAGGATGCATGCAAGCTCCTTAAGAGGGGGAGGCTATGGGGGCAAGACCTGGCCGCCTGCTTCAACGCGAGCGTGGCGGACTCGTAAAAGCATACTGCTTCTGCGGTCGCTCACCTTTAAGAAATTTCTGGATTTGCAGGCCGGGTGCGCCCATGTTCGAGCGGGTGGGTGCTGGTGAAGCGCAGCCTTGCCATCTGCTCCGCCGCATCCGATAGCAAAGCGCTCGCGTTGGCCATGGCTTGCTCGACAGTGATCGGGCCGGGCGCCAGGGAAAAGCAGCCCGTGAAATGTGTCCCCAGGGCCGGCAGCGCGGCGGGGTCGATGGCGCCGGAAAGCAGTGAGGCGGGCACCCCACAGGCATGGGCGCGCTGGCAGGCGATCAACGGCGCCTTGCCGCTTAGCGTTTGCACATCGCTGCGTCCCTCGCCGGTGATCAGCCAGTCGGCGCCCGCGAGCGCGCCATCGAGGTCTACGCAGTCCGCCACGATGTCGGCGCCCGGGCGCATCTGCGCGCCAAGCATCAGCAAGGCGTAGCCGAGGCCGCCTGCCGCTCCCGCGCCTGCCGCGTCCCTGGCGCAGCGCCCGAGCGCCGGCTCCAGCAAGCTTGCGTAGCCGGCGAGCGCGGCATCGATGGCATCCACATCCTGCGCTTGCACGCCCTTTTGCGGGCCGAACACGGCTGTGGCGCCCCGCGGCCCGGTCAGCGGGTTGCTGACATCGCACATTGCCACCAGCCTGGTGGTGGCCAGCCGTGGGTCGAGCTGGCTGGTATCGACCGCCGCCAGCTGCGGCAGCGCGGCGGGCGTTGGCGGAATGTCGCGGTCCTGCGCATCCAGCAAGCGCAGCCCCAGGCCATGCAGCAGCCCGGCGCCGCCGTCGTTCGTGCTGCTGCCGCCAAGGCCGACGAAGATCTCGCGCACGCCCAGGTCGAGCAGGGCCTTGATGGCATCGCCGAGGCCGGCGGTGGAGCGCTGCGCCACGGGGCATGCCATGCCCGCCGGATCGGTGATGCCGACGATTTCCGCGGACTCGATCACGGCGCGGTCGCCCGCGAGCAGCGCTACCGTGGCAATGCGCGTGGCGCCGTCCGCGCCGCGCACCTTGATGCGGGCGCGCTGGCCGCCGGCGGCCAGCATCGCGTCGATGGTGCCTTCGCCGCCGTCCGCCATCGGGCGTTGCCGGATCGTCGCTCCGGGCAGCGCGCGCAGGATCCCGGCGGCGATGGCGGCGGCGACCTGGTCGGCCGCAAGGGAGCCCTTGAATGAATCGGGGGCAATGACGATAAGGGGATCGGGAAGGCTAGGCATAGGGCGCGGCGGGGTGAACGGCGCTCACCGCAGGGCAAACGCCATACCGAGGAAAAGAGGAAAAGAGGAAACGGGGGAAGGGCGGCCGGGCGGCAGCAGGTGCCGCCCGATGGCAAAGACTGCTGGCTAAGTCGTGCCCTCAATCCTTCTTGGCCGCGACTTCATGGTTGGCCATCAGCTCAAGCGCGCGGACCAGCGCGGAGTGATCCCAGTCCGAGCCGCCATGGCTTGCGCAGGCATTGAACAACTCCTGGCAGGTGGCCGTGTTCGGCAGCGACACGCCCATCTCGCGCGCGTTCGACAGCGCAAGGTTCAGGTCCTTCTGGTGCAGCCCGATGCGAAAGCCCGGGTCGAACGTCCGTTTGATCATGCGTTCGCCGTGCACTTCCAGCACTTTGGACGACGCAAAGCCGCCCATCAGCGCCTGGCGCACGCGCGCCGGATCCGCGCCGGCCTTGGAGGCGAACAGCAGGGCCTCGGCAACCGCCTCGATGTTCAGCGCCACGATGATCTGGTTGGCCACCTTGGCGGTCTGCCCCGCACCGTTGTCGCCCACCAGCGTGATGTTCTTGCCCATCAGTTCGAACAGCGGGCGGACGGCCTCGAACGTCGCCACCGGGCCGCCGACCATGATCGACAGCGTGGCGTTGCGGGCGCCGACCTCGCCGCCGGACACCGGCGCATCCAGGTACTGGCAGCCAAGCGCGTTCACGCGCTCGGCGAAGCCCTTGGTGGCGATGGGCGAGATCGAGCTCATGTCGACCACGATCTTGCCGGCGCTCAGCCCGGCGGCAATGCCGCCGTCGTTGAACAGCGCGGCTTCCACATGCGGGGTGTCCGGCACCATCAGGAAGATCACGTCGGCGCGTTCGGCCACTTCCTTGCCGGAGTGGCAAGCCACGCCACCGCTGTCCAGCAGGGATTGCGGCACGCCGCTGCGGCTGGACAGGCTGACTTCGTGCCCGCCTGCGATCAGGTTGGCGGCCATCGGGGTGCCCATGATGCCAAGGCCAATAAATCCAAGCTTCACTTTCGTTCTCCGTTAGTCGATCTCAATGGCATCGCTTGCCGCCGGACGCCTGCGCAGCGGGCACCGCGATACCGGTGCCTCAAATCTCTTAGATCTCTGGTCTCGATACTGTCTGAAACGCTGTCTGAATTGCTGTCTGAATCTCTGGCTGAAATTCTTGTCCCGAAACGGGCCGGCTCAGTATCCCGATGTTTCGCCGCCTGCTGCCTGCCCGTCGCGCATCTGCGTCACCACCTGCCGGGCACCGGCCGCCATCAGGCGCGCATCGGAGCCAACGGTGACGAACTGGAAGCCTTGCTCGATCCTGCGCAACGCCGCTGGCGCGCCGTTGTGGATGCCGGCGACCACGCCGTGCGCCTTGGCGCGGGCCACCACGTGCGCGATCGCCTCCGCGACGGGCGGGTCGACATCGTCGAAGGTCGGGCGGCAGCCGAGCGCGAGCGACAAGTCGGACGGGCCGATATAAACCGCATCGAGCCCTTTGACCGAGAGGATGTCGTCCAGGTTATCCAGCCCCTGCTTGGTTTCGATCATCGCGAAGACGACGATGGTTTCGTTGGCGCGCTCGGGATAGTCGGGGCCGCCATACAGCATGCCGCGGATCGGCCCGAAACTGCGCGTGCCCATCGGCGGATAGTGGGTGGCCGCGACCAGGCGCTCCGCGTCTTCGCGCGTGTTGATCATCGGGCAGATCACACCGTAAGCGCCGGCGTCGAGCACTTTCATCAGGATGCCTGGCTCGTTCCAGGGCACGCGCGCCACCGGCATGGTGTCGGTGGTGGAGATCGCCGTGAACAGGCTGAGGGCATCGCGGTAGTCCAGCGCGCCGTGCTGCAGGTCCACCGTCAGGGAGTCCCAGCCCTGGTGGGCCATGGTCTCCGCGGCAAAGCTGCTGGGGATGGACAGCCAGCCATTGACGACGGCTTGCCCGTTCGCCCACATGTTCCGTATCCGGTTCTCGCGCATTGTGTCTCCTGTAGCTTGACTTATAAGTTATCGTACAACATCGGGCAAGTATAACCCCCGCGCGCACGCCGTCAAGCGAAGCGGCGCGGTTTAGGCCGGTTTGGGGAAAGTTAGTGCGCTGAGAGGCCCGGGGCAGGCGGGAATCGCGCTGAGGCCATGACATGGCTCGCGATGAGCCATGTCATAGTATGTCTTGAGGTCTTGCTAATGCAATGCGTCTTAACGCTTGCCCACGCGGAAAGCGATTTCGCCGACACCCGCCACGCCGGCGGTCACTTCGTCGCCGGGCTGCAGCGCGCCGACGCCGGCCGGCGTGCCCGTGAAGATCAGGTCGCCAGGGGCCAGGGTCACGCTTTGCGACACATAGGCAATGACATCGGCCACGGGCCAGATCAGCTCGTTCAGGTCGCCCTCCTGACGCGTCTCGCCATTGACCTTGAGCCACACGTGGCCTGCGCCGGGATGGCCGATGCTGGCCACCGGGTGCAGCGGGCCGCACGGGCCGGAGGCGTCGAAGCCCTTGGACCAGTCCCACGGACGGCTCATCTTCTTGGCGGTGTCCTGCAGGTCGCGGCGGGTCAGGTCCACGCCCACGGCGTAGCCCCAGACCAGGTCGAGTGCCTGCTCGGGCTGGATGTCCGCGCCGCCCTTGCCGATTGCCACCACCAGTTCGATCTCGTGGTGCAGGTTTTCCGTGAGCGGCGGATATGGCACCGTGCCTTCGGCGGCGACGACGGCATCGGCCGGCTTGGTGAAGAAGAACGGCGGCTCGCGGTCCGGGTCATTGCCCATCTCGCGGGCGTGCGCGGCGTAGTTGCGGCCCACGCAAAACACGCGGCGGATGGGAAAGCGGGCGCTGCTGCCGGCTACAGCGACGCTTGCCTGTTCGGCGGGCTGGATAACGAATTCGGTCATGTCTGGGTCCGTCTGTGACGAAAGCGGGGGGAGGGATTACTTTGCGAAGACCTGGCTGATGTCGCCAAACGCCTTGAACTCCAGCGCGTTGCCCGACGGATCCAGGAAGAACATCGTCGCCTGCTCGCCGACCTGCCCCTTGAAGCGCACATGCGGCTCGATCACGAACTGCGTACCGGCGGCGCGCAGCTTCTCGGCCAGTGCCTCCCAGGCATCCATGGACAGGATCGCGCCGAAGTGGCGGACCGGCACTTCGTCGCCGTCGACGGCGCTGGTGGCACGGTGGCCGCATTCTTCCGGCGCGAGGTGGGCGACGACCTGGTGGCCATAGAAATTGAAATCGATCCAGGCGTTCGAGCTGCGCCCTTCAGGGCAGCCAAGGAGCTCGCCATAGAAGCGGCGGGCCTCTTCCAGGTCGTTGACGGGAAAGGCCAGGTGGAACAGCGGGGTTGCGCTCATCAAAGGGGCTCTTGTGCGTGGGGGTTGTCGGTGTGCTGCCGCGTTTGATTGTAATCAGCAGAAGTCGTAATATGAAACGAATCATTTCCGTGCTCAGCATCAAAGATTTCAATATGAATCACGCCATGTCGCCTGTGATCCTCACATGATCCCCACATGATCCGTTACTTCCGCACCTTCCTTGTGGCAGCGGAGACCTCGTCCTTTTCCGCTGCCGGCACGCGCCTTGCCCTCACCCAGTCAGCGGTGAGCACCCAGATACGCCGGCTGGAGGAGGACCTTGGCTGCACGTTGTTCGACCGGGCCGGCAAATCGGTCGCGCTGAGCGAGGAGGGCCGCAAGCTGCTGCCGGAAGCCGTGCGCTTTGTCGAGCTGTACGAGTCCATGAAGGGCCGCGCGCATTCCGCCTCCGACACCACGCCGCTGGAACTTGGCGCTGTCTCCACCGTGCAGGCCGCGCTGCTGCCCGGGGCCATGAAGCGCTTTCGCGCCGGATTTCCCAAGACGCACGTCAACATCGTCCCCGGCATGTCGACCCAGTTGCTGACCCAGGTCGATGCCCGCGAGCTCGACGTGGCGGTGCTGATCAAGCCAAGGCTCGGCATCCCGCAGGAACTCAAATGGGTGCCGCTGATGCGCGAGCGCTTTGTCGGCGTGGCGCCGGCGGGCTCGCCGCGCGACTTGAAGGCGGTGCTGGCGGCCATGCCCTTCATCCGCTACAACCGGCATTCCATGGGCGGGCAACTGGTGGACCGCTATCTGCGCCGGCACCGGCTGTGGGTCGAGGAGGGCATGGAGCTGGACGAGCCCGCGGTGATCCTGCAGATGGTCGACGAAGGGCTGGGCTGCGCGATCATTCCGGCCGCGCTGGTGCCGCTGCGGGCCGCGCGTAACGTTGTGGAAATACCGTTGCCCGGCGAACCCATATTCCGCGAGATCGGCGTGCTGGTCCGGCAGTCGTCGCTCAAGCGCGCGTCGATGGCCGCGCTGATCGATGCGCTTGTCGCCGAGGCCGCGAGCGCAACATGATGCCCTTGCCCGGGCCGCGCAGGCTTTGCCGCAGCCTGAAAAAAAAAGCACCCCGCGCGGCGGGAGCACACGCGGGGCGACCAGGACGAAATGGCGGCACCCGCAAGGGCGCTGCCGGGCCAGCAAATCTTCAGATCTTCAAAGTTCGGGGTTCCAGTTCAGTCAGCGCGCCGCGCGCAAGGCGCCGCGGAATGTGTAGCTGATGCCCACGCGCAGCACGGGGAAGACTGTCAGCATGCCGGCCGCCAGCAATCATTGCTCGTTCCATGTCTGCTGCACCGGCGCGGGCCGGATCCTTCTTCCCTGATGGGTTGCAACGCTGTGGCACCTCGTCGCGTTTCGCGGCGTGCGGGGGCATATTAAGCAGCGGGAAGAGGGATCAATGCGAGGAGGAGCAGGGCCATTGCAGCTTTATCCCGGCTTTAGGAACGGCGGCGCTGCCCGTGGCCGGCCAGGCGGGAGCGAGGCGGGCGGATGAACTGTCGCGTGCATCACCTGATGGGCTGCTGGCACGGCAATTTGCCGCATATTGGTGCATATGTAGGTGCAAACACCGCGCAATGCTGTCGTGCCGTTCAACACGCAAGCATTTATTCCGCCAGGCTGGCCAGGAAGACTTGTCGCAGGGCCACAACGGGTGCAACCCATTGGTCCGGCGTGTCGTAGTTGCCGGCCGTGACGGCCAGCACGAAATCCAGGTCCGGAAACACAAAGAGGCGTTGCCCGCCGTTGCCGAATGCGCCCGCCCAGCGCTGTCCGATGACGCCACCCCTGGTGTTCAGGGGAATCTCGCCGACGTACCACAGGTAGCCATAGCGCCGCGTATCGTCGACTACCGCGGCTGGGCGCAGGCTGGCGTCGAGCCAAGCCTTGGGCACCACTTGCCGGCCATGCCACTTGCCGCCGGCCAGCACCATCTGGCCGATCCGCGCCAGGTCCCGCGGCGTCAACCGCAGCCCGGACGCTGCCGATGGCACGCCGTCGGCGCCCTGCACCCATTCCGTCTTGCCGATATCCAGCGGTGCGAACAACACCGTGTTAGCAAACGCGGGCAGCGACTGGCCGGTGCCTTTCTCGATCAGCCTGGCCAGCAATGCCGGCGCCCCGCCGTTGTAGATCCAGCCGCGCCCGGGCGTTGTTACCACGGGGCGCTCGAGGATAAACCGGTAGCGGTCCGACGCCATCTCCATGGCGATCTCGCTGTTGGCCGGGTCGGTGTACGGCACATTCTCATTCCACTCGGTGCCCAGCGTCATGGTCAGCGCGTGTGCCACCGTCAGCGGCGCGAGCTTTGGGTTGGCTGCCAGGTCGGGGTACTCGGGAAACTGCGCCAGCAGCGGCTGGTCCGGCGCGGGCACCTTCTGGCTGGCCAGCGCGACGCCGTATAGCAGGCCGACAACGCTCTTGGTCACGGAGCGCATATCGTGCAAGGTGTCCGGCCCGAAGCTGACCTTGCCTAGCGGTTCACCCCAGCGGGCATCCGGGCCGGCCATGTATTTCTCGAACACGATGCGGCCATGGCGCAAGGCGACGACCCCATGCAGGCCAGCCAGTTTGCCGTTTGCCTGCAGCGCATTGAAGCGGCCTTCCAGGTCGGGCTTGAATCCGGCGTCCGCCGGCGAAATGGCCTGCCACCCGGCGGCCCGCGCCATGCCGCTGGCCCCGACGCCGGCCACGCCGGTCATTAACAGCGCACCTGACTTGAGCAGGAATTCCCTGCGATCTGCAACTGGCATTTGAGGTCGTCTTTCGCAAGTTTGCGTAAACAGGATCAGGCAGCCGGCGGTTCGTCCTGGAGAAAACGCGCCGGGATGGCGTCCTTGATCGGGAACATGGAGAAGTAGGGGCGGGCCTCGGCCAGCACGCGCGCAACCGCGGGACGAGCCACCAGCCGTTCGAAATAGGCGGCAAGGCGCGGATGCGTTGGCGCGAAAGGCACCACCACGGCCGCGTAAAACAGCGCGGGCTCCGCGGCGCAGTCCGCCAGCGTGAAGTGCTCGCCGACCATCCAGGTGCGGCCGGCCATGCGCTGCTCGATCATGTCGTAAGCAGTGCGCAGGGCGGCTTGCGCGTCCGCCACGCCGCGCGGGTCGCGCTCTGCCTCCGCGCGCAGCCGGTCGCCCACGATCTTCTGCATCGGCAGGTGCACGTAGAGATCGAAGATGCGATCCCACAGCCGCGCCTCGCGGCGCTCGTCATCATCGGCCGGCAGCAGCGCGCGCGCCCCCGGGTAGTGCTGGTCGAGGTAGTCGATGATGATCGTGGATTCCGGGAGCGTCACGTCGCGGCTGTCGTCGCGCAGCACCGGCATCTTGCCCACGGGCCAGAGCGCCAGGAACGCGGCGCGCGAGTCCTTCTCGCCAAGGTGCACCACAACGCTGGAAAACGGCGTCTGGTTCTCGTAGAGCGCGATCAGCACCTTGTGGCAGAACGAAGACAGTGGATGGTAATGGAGAGTCAGGGCCATGATGGTTGCTCCTTGCCGTAGTGCCCGCTTACGTGGCCATCAGCTGCGGCGGCCGCGGGCGCGTGGCCACCGCGAAGGCGATCTGCGCCAGCCCGGCGGCCAGCCCAAGTGTCACTCCGATCTGCCACGCCAGGGTGTAGGAGCCTAGCGCATCGTAGACCAGTCCGCCGCCAAACGCGCCGACGAAGCTGCCGATCTGGTGGCTGAAGAACGCCACGCCGCCCAGCATGGCCTGCCAGCGCAGGCCGAAGGTCTGCGCGATCCAGCCCGCCACCAGCGGTGCCACGCCCAGCCACAGGAAGCCCATCACGGCGGCAAACACCAGCGTGCTGCCCGGCGTGGGCGCGGATGAGAAGTACCAGGCCAGCGCCAGCGAGCGCACGCTGTAGATGATGCCGAGCAGCACCAGCTTGTTGACTCGCCCGCCGGCCCAGCCAAAGAACAGGCTGCCCAGCACATTGAAGCCGCCGATCACGCCAAGCGCCTTGGCGCTGAGCATCGGGTCCATGCCGCAGATGTCGAGATACGAAGGCAGGTGCGTGGTGAGGAAGACCAGCTGCATGCCGCACACGAAATACGCGGCGCCCATCACCAGGAACGCCTTGTTCCGCAGGGCCGTGCCAAGCGCCTCGCGCGCATTCTGCTGCACCGCGCCGGGCAAAGTGGGCAGCGGCAGGCGATCCACCTTGCCCGCGTACCACGCGGCCGGCAGCATCACCAGCGCAAGCAGGATAAAGGCCGCCAGCCCCACGCGCCAGCCGAACGACTGCGCCACCACCTGCCCGATCGGCGCCGCCACCAGCGCCCCGAGCGAGCCGGCGCCGGACACAATGCCAAGCACGGCGCTGCGCAACGCCGCCGGCACCGGCCGCGCGGCCACCGCCATGGCAATGGCGCTGCCCGTGCAAGCCATCGATGCGCCGATCGCCACGCCCGCGCCGAGCGTCACGCCTGCGATGCCGTGCGCCGTGGCCAGCAGCGCCAGCCCCAGCACATAGAGCAGTGAGCCGCTCATCATCAACGGCCGGAACCCCACCCGCGTGGCCCAGGCGCCGGCCATGGGCTGGAGCAGTCCCCAGGCCAGGTTCTGCACCGCGATCGCAATCGTGAAATCCGACACCGAGATGCCGATGTCCCTGGTCAGCGGGGGCATGAAGATACCAAGGCTCTGGCGCAGGCCCATGGCCAGGCTCAGCATGACGGAAGCGCCGACGAGGATCGGCAGGACGGGGCGGAGGTCGGACAGGCGAGGGGGCACGGTGGAACGGTCTCTGTCTTTGTATTGTTGTTATTGTTTTCTTCTTTGTCGTGACCTGATCGGCACACTCCGGGCAGCCGTGAAGCCACGTAGCCGTGAAGTGATATGGATATGCGGGCCGATCGGATAACCCGGCCGAGGGTAAGTCCGAGCGCAAGCGCTGTCAATCTGGATATGGCAAAGGCTGGGTTCGGCTGGCGGGCAAGGTCAGGGCTTGCGCGCCGTCTCCCACAGCCCCTCCATCATGACCGGGTAGGCCACTGGCCTGAAGGCAGAGAACTGGATATCCCGCACGTGGGTGAAGCTCGACCACAGCAGCCGGGTCCCTTTGAGCCAGCCTGACCCCTTTACCCTGGCTTGGATCAACTGAAGCTCTGCGGCCGTTGCCGGGCGCAGCGGCCCGACGGTGCCATAGAGGCGTACTCCTGGCGGCTGGTGAAAGCGGCCGCGCAGCAGCGAACGAAACCAGAAGCCTTTGCCAGAGTCGACGGCCATCAGGCAAACCTGGTCGTTGTGCGCAAGGTTGGCGGCCAGCGTGCTGGTGTAGCGGTCGAAGAAGAAGGCCGTCTGGTCCGCGCGCGCGAACACGGTGCCGATGGGCGTGACCGTGGGCATGCCGTCGGCGCCGACGGTGGCAAGGGCGCAGTAAAGGGAGGATCGCTGTCCGCGCTCGATCAGCGCGCGGATGGTGGGCCAGGCATCGACAAGGGAAGGCGTTTGCATAGAGGTCCGTTGCGTTTGTCGGGTGCGCCCGGATGCGCGCAGCGATGCTATCCGCCACGCGTTCTCGGCCATTGTGCCATGGGCCATATGGTTGGCCTCTTGGGGACAACCGTCATGAAATCAAAGCAGGTATGCTTTGCCGATGGCCAACTTTCCTGCATCCCCATGTCGAAAGTCCGCAAAGCCGCCATCCCGCCCGGTTCGCTCTGCATCCTGGCGCTTGCCCTGTCCGGCTGCATCTCCCACTACCGGGTCGAGACCGGCACGCCCGCCGCCCGCATCCGGCTGGTGACCAATACGGACGACAACACGACCTTCAGCGTGGTGGACGCCACCAGGTGCCCGAAGCCGCCCAGGCCGCTCCTGCTGGGCGGCACGGGCAAGCAGTTGCCCGCGATGGGCGCGGAGCGCGACCTGGCCATGGTGGGGATATCGCCGGAGCCGCCCGGCCGCACGCGCGAGCGGTGGCTGGTAGCTGGCCAGCGCATCTACCTCACGGCAGCGGCGGTTGCCGCTGGCGAGCAGCCCTATCGGTGCGCGGTGGGGGTTTCCTTTGTGCCGCTGCCGGGCTGGCAGTACGAGTTGCGCTACCAGCGCAACGCAGCGGCGAAGAGCTGCACCGGGCAGGTGCTTCGGCTGGCCGGTAAGGACGGCCGCGAGATCGAGCCTGAGCCGGATCCCACGCAGCTGGTCTTTCGCGGGTTCGAGGCCGATGCCGTCTGTGCGGCGCGGGGTCCTTAGGGCTTTGCGGCGGGCATGATGCCCACATAGGGCGCATCGGTCAGCGTGCGCAGGAACGCCACGAGATCGTCGATTTCCGCTTCGGTCATGGCTGGCGTGGTGCCCGCGCGCCGGTTCATCGGCGTCGAGTTGATATTGATATTGCCCCGATACGCCGCCGGCACGTCATCGAAGGTCTTGCCGCCGCGATACCACTTGCCCGGGTCGGTCGAGCGCGTGTTGTAGAAGGCCACGGCATCGCGCAGCGAGGTGAACACGCCGTTGTGCATGAAGCTCTGGCGCACCGCGACATTGCGCAGGCCGGGCGTGCGGATATACCCGCACCATTGCTCCGGCTCGGGCCAGCGCAGGCGGCGGGCGGTGTCGCACAGGCCATTGTCGAAGCGCTTGGGGTCGCGGTTGGCGGCTAGTGCCCGGTTGCGGGGCACGGCAATCGCGTCATAGCCAAAATCCGTGAACAGCGAGCGCTCCGGCCGGCTGGCGGTGTCCGAGAGCGTGTGGCAGGTCATGCAGTTGCCCTTGTCCGGGTTCTTGAACAAGGCCAGCCCGCGGGCTGGCGCCGGCGCCAGCGGCGTGCGGTGGCGCAGGTAGTCGTCAAAGCGGGAGCTGAACGGCGCCATCTCATCGCTCTGCAGGTAGGCCTCCAGCGCCTTGCCGAGCGCCAGCAGCATTTGCTCGGGATCGGTCTGCACGGCGGGGCCGAAGCGCGCCGCCAGCGCGGGCGCCAGCTCTGTCCCCTTGACCTTGCGCAGCAGGCTGGCCGGCGTGCCGTTGTTCATCTCGTTGGGATCGAGCAAGGGGCCGCGCGCCTGTTCGGCAAGCGTATCGGCGCGGCCATCGGCGAACAGGCCGCCGAAGGGCGAGGCGTAAGGCGCGTCGTCGTCCTGGTAGAAGTGCCGGCGCGGGATGTAGCGCACGTACAGCAGCGAGGGCGCGTTGCGCAGGCTGAAGCGGCCGGGCCGGCTGCCCTGGGGCACGTGCGGGCCTGCCAGCGACGCGGGCGATAGTGTCGGCGCGAAGGCGCGCGCGGGGTCGTGGCAGCCGGCGCAGGACGTGCCGCGTGGCTCGGACAGGCGCGCATCGAAGAAGATGCGCTTGCCCAGCGCGGCCAGCGCCGGATCGGGACGGAACACGGCGGCGGTGGGGTCGACCTTGGCGGCGACCTTGGGCGTGCCCTTGCCGATGGTGTCCACCACGCTGGCGGGCGGGGCGCCGGGCATCAGCACCACACCCGGCGCGGGCGCGGCAAGCGCCGCGCCGCCGGTGCCAGCCGCTAGGCAGATGGCGGCGACGGCGGCGCTGGCGGCGCGCATGGCCCCGGTCACGGCGCCAGGAAGCCGGTCTTGTCGCAAGCCAGCGTATTGGAGGTTTGCACGCAGGTCGCCATCAGCTTGCCGGCCACGCTGTATGCCTTGAAGGTCCAGCCGGAGGCGGGCGACGCGTTGCGCTCCATCATCACGAAGCCAAAGCTTGCGCTGTGCGTGATCTTGTCGATCACGGTGCCAGGCGCGGGAATCGTGCCGGGCGGCAGCGGATCGGGCAGCGCTACGTCCAGGTTGTCGCCGCCGTTGCCGGACACGATGGTGGCCGGGTGGCTGGAGGCAAAGTTGATGGCCTGGAAGTCATGCACGTGGCCGTGCAGCGCCACTTGTACGCCGGGCGGGTAGTAGGCCTGGGCGTTGGCGTTGCTCATGACCGACTGCAGGGCGAGGTTGCCCGGCGCCGGGTTGCTGCCCGCCACCGGCGCAAAGGCCAGGATCGGATGGTGGTTGGTGAATATGGTTGTGGTCATGCCTGGCTTGGCTGCCAGCCAGCCCACCGTCTGGAACTGCTTCTGGTAGGCGATGAACTGCGGGTCAGTGGTCGGCAGGGCGGCCTTGCCGGCCTTGGCCGAGTCGAACACGATGACCTGCGAGCCGGTACCCAGCGCAACGGCATAGGGATCCGAGTAGTTCGCGTTGCTGTCGTTGGCGGGGTCGTTGCAGGAGCGCGCATCCGAGTACGGGCGCGGATCGAGGAAGCGGAACCAGCCCTGGCCGGCACGCGCGCATTCCTCATGGTTGCCGCGCACGACCACCCACGGCGCCTTGGCCATCAGTGCCGCGGCGGGCTTGAAGAGATCGGCCTGCCACGTATCCCAGCCATAGCCCCACGGCGTGCCCTGGCAGCCGGCGATGTCGGGCGGGCAGAGGTTTTCGCGGTAGTGGTAGTCGCCGATATGCAGCACCAGGTCCGGGTTCATGCCGGCGGCGGTGGTGGCCAGCGCGGCAAACGGCCAGGCGGTGCCGTCGCTGCAAGGCTGGTAGGCGTTATCCGCCTTCTTCAGGCGGCAGCCGGTGTCGGCCAGCACCAGCACGCGTTGCGGCTGGGCCTTGGGCAGCGGCAGCGTCTGGCCTGCCACGCTGGCGGCGGCGGCGCCGGCCGGCAGCGTGGCCTCGCATACGGAGACCGGGAAATCCGACGGTTTGGAGTCAGCCGCGGCGCTGGCCGTGGTGCGCTGCGCCATCGTGCCGGCGCCGACCCGCAGCGCCATGCGTTGCTGCACGCCGTCCACCGTCAGCAGCGGGCAAAGGGCGTTCGAGGGCAACGCGCTGCCTGCGGCGGCGGTTGGCGCCGCATAGTTGGTGATGACGCGAGCGATGGCCTGGTTGCTGTCGCCGATCTCGACCCACGCGGCCTGGATGTTGGCGCTGGCGCTGGCTGCATCGCCGGACAGCGTGACCGGCGCGGCGGCGGCTGGCGCCGCGTCCGTGCTGTCGCTGCCGCAGCCGTGCAGCACGGCGGCCGCAGCCAGCATGGCGAGGATGGCGCAAGCGCCCACGCGCATGGCGGGACCGGCTTGCCGGTTGGTGCTGTGGTTATCCATTCTTATATCTCCCTGTTATCCCTGATTGCGAGGCGGAAATATACGGATGGGATGTTTCGGCGCGATGAATGTTATGTGTCAGCCTGTCCGGCGTGGCGTGTTTTTTGCCTTGCGGGCAGGGCGTGGTGCGGCCCGGATGGCTTCGGTGGCGGCCAATTGCAGCTCGCGTGGCAGTGCGGTGATGGCTGAGATGAAGAAGCGGCGCTCCGCCGGGCGCAGCTTGCCGAGCAGCCCGGCCAGGCGCTCCACCRTGGCAAACGCGGCAGGCGTGGCGCCATGCTCGAAGGCGTGGAACCAGCTCGCTTCCAGCAGCAGGTTGGCGAGCGGCAGGGCGCCGTAATGCACGTGGCCGGTGTCGTGCTCGTCGAGCGCAAAGCTGGCCAGCGACGACCAGCTGATAAAGCCCTTGGCCCGGGCAAAGGGCGCGTGGAAGGGGCGCAGCGCGTCCACCGCTTCATCCAGCAGCAGCGGCTGTTGCGCGCGAAACGCCTTGAGCGCCCCGCCACCGTCCTGCGCGCAGTTGCCGCGCGCAATGCGCAGCAGGAAGATGATGTTCCACGCCGAGCCGCCGCCCACGCCAAAGCGGTCGCAGATCCATTCCGACAAGCCCAGCCAGCGCACGGCCTGGCGCTGCACCTGGCCCGCGGGCCACGCGCGCCGGGGATCGATCAGCGCGTGGTTCCAGAACAGCCACAGGCAAAGGCCAAGGTTGGCCGCCACGTGCTGCGCGGCATCCACCGAGTCCGCCTCATAGGCTGCCTGCAGGGCGCCGGAGAAGCCTGCCACGGCCGCTTCGGCCGCTTGCCGCGCCGCCTCTGGCTGCGTTGCCATGTCGCGGATCGCCACCGTCTTGTGGATCAGCGCCCCGAGGTTAAGGGTCTCGAAGCGCACGCGCGGGTTGTAGCGCACCACGGGCTGCAGCGCCGGGTCGGCGGCAAGGCCTTCCAGTTCTGCCTGCGCCGCCTCCATCTGGTTGCACGCATAGCGCTCCCAGGCCCGCACCACGCGCGCCATGGCGGCGAAGGTGGGTAAGGCCGTGTCCACGGTGCCGGTGCCCACGATGCGATCAAAGCGCTGGAGCGCCGCGCGGCTGCGCGCAAGGTCGTCGCCGCGGCGCCAGGCCAGGCTCTCCTTGAGCAGCGCGAAGGCGTGCTGGAAATCGTCGGTGGCGCAACGCTGCGCGGCGCGCAGGGCGTCCGCTACCCCATTGCTGGCACCACCACCCGCAACGCCGGCAACGCCCACGCCGTCCTGCATGCCGCGCATGGCTTGCGTGAGGTGGCTCCAGTAGCTGATGTCGCGCATCACATAGTCGACCGCGGGGTGGGCCTCGTCCCCCTGGCGGGCGGCGTGCTTCGCGGCGGCAGTGCCCAGCCCCACAAAGCGCGCCAATGCCGCATCGCCAGCGCTGCGGCCATCGACGGTGAAGCGCACGCGCTTGCCCGCCGCCGGTTCGATCCAGAACGGCCCGCGGCTGCGGCGCGCCGGATTGAGGCCCGCGATGCCCCGGCCCCGGTCCGGTCCCCAGCCCACCGGCACGCCCCAGCGTGCGAAGTCGGCAAAGGCGCGTGAGACCATCATGCGGATATTGGCGGCCTCGGGGAAGCGGGTTTGCAAATGCGCCGCCGGCAGGCTGCCCCCGCGGTCGCGCGCGGCCGCGCAGACGGCGGCGAGCAGCCACAGGCTCTGGTAGCGTGCGGGCTCGCCGTTGACGAGGTAGGGAGCGGATAGCTCGATGGCAAGGGCGGGCTGGCGCATGCGGGACTGTTGTGTGCGGGACGTTGAAACGGGACTTTGCGGCGGCACTTGCTAGCGGCACTCGCTAGCGGCACCTCCTAGCGGCACCTTCTAGCGGGACGTATGGGAATTGTGCCATCAGCGTGCGCGCTGAGGATGCCATGTTACGCAGGTTACAGCCAGCGGGCTTGGCGTCATGCCGCCGCGCTCCTATGCTCCGCTTCGTGCGCCGGCCTGGCCAGCCAAATCGATCGCGCTCATGGAAATCACGGAGATCATCTTGAAGCCAATCGCCATTTTTGCCGCGCTTTGCGCGGCGCTGTCTTTCTCAACCGCCCGTGCCGAGCTGACGTGCACGGTCCTGGCGGATGCCAGTAGCGGCAAGCTGCTTAAACAAGAGGGCACCTGCGACCAGCGCGTGACCGCGGCATCGACATTCAAGGTCCCGCTCAGCCTGATGGGCTTCGACGCGGGACTGCTGGCGGATGAGCACGCGCCAGCCATGCCGTATCGCGAGGCGTATCGCGAGAGCAACCCGGCCAAGCGCGTCACCACGGACCCGCAGAGCTGGATGAAGACCTCGGTCGTGTGGTACTCGCAGCAGTTGACGCAACAGCTTGGTCAGGCGCGCTTCGCGCGGTACATCCGTGCGTTCCAGTACGGCAACGGCGACGTCTCCGGCGACCCCGGCAAGCACAACGGGCTGACGCACTCGTGGCTTAGCTCGTCGCTGAAGATCTCGCCGCTGGAGCAGGTCGCTTTCCTGCAAAAGGTGGTCAATCGCAAATTGCCCGTGACCGCGCATGCCTATGACATGACAAGCCGGATCATGGCGCTCGGCGAGTTGCCAAACGGATGGGCCGTTTACGGCAAGACGGGCACCGGCGCCCCGCGCCTGGCCAATGGCGCCGAGGACTGGAGCCACGGCTATGGATGGTTTGTCGGCTGGGCGGCGAAGGACGGCCGGAACGTCGTCTTTGCGCGCATGATCCAGGATGAGAAGAAGGAGCCTGTCAGCGCAGGATTGCGCGCGCGCGATGCCTTCATGCAGGCGTTGCCGGGACTGTTGGGATCGCTCTGATGCAGCCGCTCAATCACAGGAAAGGACCGATGACACATTGCCCCGTTCGCCGCACACTGCTGCTCGCCGCCGCGACGGCCCCCTTCGCCGCCGCCTGTACGCCGTGGGCCGGCAGGACCGAAGGGCGCGCCGCGGCGCAAGACCGCCTGGCCGCGCTCGAATCCGCAGCAGGCGGGCGCCTTGGCATCGCCGCGCTGAACACCGCCAGCGGCGCGCGGCTCAGTCACCGCGCAAACGAACGCTTTGCGCTGTGCAGCACATTCAAGGTGATCGCCGCGTCCGCCGTCCTGCAGCGCAGCGCAACGCAGGACGGGCTGCTGCAACGGCGCATTGCCTACAAGAAGGACGAACTGGTTGCCTATTCGCCGATCACCGAGAAGCACGTTGGTGACGGCATGACGGTAGCCGAACTGTGCGCGGCCGCCCTTCAGTACAGCGACAACACGGCCGCCAACCTGCTGATGAAGCTGCTTGGCGGCCCCGCCGCCGTGACCGCGTTTGCCCGTGCGATCGGCGACGACCAGTTCCGGCTCGACCGCTGGGAGACCGAGCTCAACACCGCACTGCCTGGCGACCCGCGCGATACGTCGACTCCCGCGGCCATGGCGGCTAGCCTGCAACGGCTCGCGCTGGGCGATGCGCTGGGCGTGGCAGAGCGCGAACAGCTGGTGGCATGGATGCGCGGCAATACCACCGGCGCCACGCGGATCCGCGCCGGCGTGCCGGCGGACTGGCAGGTGGCGGACAAGACGGGCTCCGGCGACTACGGCACGGCCAACGACATCGGTGTGGCATGGCCGCCCGGAAAACCGCCCATCGTGCTGGCCATCTATTTCATGCAACCCGGCAAGGACGCCGCCTATCGCAACGACGTGCTGGCCTCCGCCGCGCGGATCGCGGTCGAGGCGCTCAGCTAGGACTGGCTCGCGGCGGCGAAGGTCAGGCCGAATTTGCCGAGGTACTTGGCCAGCCGGTCGCTGTCGTTGCTGCTGCTCTTGCCCAGCCGCGATACGGCAAACAGCGTGCGCCCGGCCTCGGCCCGGCTCTTGCTTCGGCGGCACACGCCCAGCACATAGTCGAGCTGCACCAGGTCGAACGGGTCCGTGGCGGCCAGCACGGCGGGATCCAGGATGGCCAGCGCCTGGCCCTGCGCCACCGCCTGCTGGGCGCCGTCCTGCCACGAGTCGTTCAGCCGCGCGATTTCCGCGTCCACGACGCTGGTATCGATGCGGCCGCTGTCGGCCAGCGTCATCATGCGCGTCACCGACGCGGCGAGGTCGCGGAAGTTGCCGCGCCAGCAGGCCTGCGGCGATACGGCAAAATCCAGCCAGGCCTGGCGCGCTTCCTTGTTGAAGCGCACCTGGCTGCCGAGCTCGCGCGCCTGGCGCACGAGCTCGTAGTCCAGGTTGGGCTCCACGTCCTCCGGGCGCTCGGCCAGCCCCGGCAGCCGGTAGGTCCACAAGTTGATGCGGGCAAACAGGTCCTCGCGAAAGCGCCCGGCGCGCACCTCGGCGCGCAGGTCCCGGTTGGTGCCGGCGATCAGCTGGAAATCGCTCTGCACTTCCTTGTCGCCGCCTACCGGAAAGAAGCGCTTCTCCTCGATGGCTTTCAACAGCATCGCCTGCTCGTCCAGCCCCAGCTCGCCAATCTCATCCAGGAACAGCAAGCCCTGATGGGCCGAGCGCAGCCAGCCCGTGCGCTCGCCCTGCGCGCCGGTAAATGCACCCTTGACGTGGCCGAACAGCGCCGACATGGCGCCGTCGCCGCGGATGGTGGCGCAGTTCACTTCCACAAAGCCGCCGCTGAGCTGGTGGCGGCCCTTCTTCAGCTCGAACACGCGCCGCGCCAGGAACGACTTGCCGGCGCCGGTCGGGCCGGTCAGCAGCACCGGCGCGCGCGAGCGCAGCACCACGCGCTCGATCTCGTCGATCATCTGGTTGAAGGCGGCGTTGCGGGTGGCAATGCCGGATTTGAGCAACGACACCGCATCCTGCTGCTCGCGCGAGAAGCGCGCGGCCAGCTGGTCGTAGCGGGACAGGTCGAGATCGATGGCGGCGTAGTGGCCCGGCTGGCCGCTGGCCTGCCGCAAGGGCGGCGAGGTCTGCAACAGGCAGGCCGGCAGGTAGCGCGCCTCGGTCAGCAGGAACAGGCAGATCTGCGCCACGTGGGTGCCGGTGGTGATGTGTACCCAGTACTGCTCGCGCTCCGTATCGAAGCGGTAGCCGCGCGTGAACTCATGCAGCGAAGCATAGACCTCGCTGAAATCCCAGGGATCCTCCAGCGCCAGCAGGTTCAGCCTGACCTCCGTCTGCGGCGAGACCTTGGCGATGTCGGCTGCGACCTGCTCGGCCAGCGCCCGGTGGCGGCCGGTATAAAGCAGCTCGAAGCGATCCAGCAGCAGGTCTTCGTGCTGGCACAGCGCCACACTGGGCCGCCATTTTTCCCAGCGCGCGGAGCCTTTGCCCCGGTCGAGCTGCGTGCCGATGAAGCCGATGACGACCTTTTTCATGTTCTTTGTATTTATAGAAAACTAGATAAATATATAGATATTAGGCGGGGATAACAAGCTGGAGACTGGCGCATTTCCTGGCGAAATTCAATAAAAATCGTTTTGAATCATAGGGTTGTATATTTGTTGATGCTTGCCTGCAGCCCCTGGCACGCCGATTGCGAAATAGAGACCATCGAATCCGACGCAACCTTGTCTCCAGCGGAGAATGCAAATGGCAAATACCAATCTGTTCCAAAGCCTGCGTGGCCGCTTCCTGCCACCGGCAGACGCGATCAACGAGGCGGGCGGCGCTGCCTATGCCCTGGGACGCGAACATCGCCTGGCGCAGTACGCGGCAACGGGCTGCCTGAACGGCACCTTCTATGCCAGCGCCGAAGCGCAGCTCGACGCCGTGATGGCGCTGTGCGAGGACGTGGATCCGGCCTTTATCGCCAAGGCCGCCGTGTATTGCCGCGAGCGCGGCTATATGAAGGACATGCCGGCCCTGCTGTTGGCCGCATTGACCGTGCAGGGCCCGCAGTACCTGCCGGCGGTGTTCGGCCGCGTGATCGACAACGGCAAGATGCTGCGCACCTTTGTGCAGATCCTGCGCAGCGGCGCGGCGGGCCGAAAGTCGCTGGGCACGCGGCCCAAGAAGCTAGTGCAGCAATGGCTCAACACGGCCGATGAGCGTGCGCTGCTGTCGGCATCGGTGGGTACCAGCCCGTCGCTGGCCGATGTGGTGAAGATGGTGCACCCGAAGCCGGCGCAAGCCTGGCGTGCCGCCTTCTTTGCCCGGCTGATCGGCAAGCCGTATGACGTGTCTGCGCTGCCGCCGGTGACGCAGGCCCTGGAGGCCTACAAGCTGGCGCGGGCCGAAGGGCGGCAGGCACCGGTGCCGGCTGTGCCGTTCCAGATGCTGGCGTCGCTGGACCTGGATACCCAGGCCTGGGCCGAGGTGGCACGCCATGGCGGCTGGCAGATGGTGCGCATGAACCTGAACACCTTTGCGCGCCACGGCGTGTTTGCCCTGCCGGGCATGGCGGACGAGATCGCGGCAAAGCTGCGGCAGGCCGATGCCATTGCGCGGGCCCGGGTGTTTCCGTACCAGTTGCTGGCCGCGTACCACGCCGCCGGGGAAGACATGCCGGCGGGCGTGCGCGAGGCCTTGCAGGATGCGCTGGAACTGGCGCTGGCCAATGTGCCGCCGGTGGCGGGCCGCATGGTGGTTTGTCCTGATGTGTCGGGCTCCATGCACTCGCCGGTGACGGGCTACCGGGCGGGGTCGAGCAGCGCGGTGCGCTGCGTGGACGCCGCGGCGCTGGTCGCTGCAACCTTCCTGCGCAAGCAGCCGGACACGATGGTGCTGCCGTTCAAGGAGGAAGTGGTGAAGCTGACGCTGAACCCGCGCGACACGGTGATGACCAACGCGCAGAAGATGGCGGCGATCGGCGCGGGTGGCACCAACTGCAGCGCGCCGCTGGCGTGGCTGAACCATCGCCGCGTGTGTGCCGACGTGGTCATGCTGGTGTCGGACAACCAGTCGTGGATGGATGCACGCCATGGCGAAACGGCCACGTTGCGGGAGTGGGAGCGTTTCAGGCAGCGCAATCCCAAGGCGCGGCTGGTGTGCCTGGATATGCAGCCCTACGTGTCCAGCCAGGCACCGGATCGCGACGACATCCTGAACATCGGGGGCTTCTCCGACTCGGTGTTCCAGATCGTCGCCGCCTTCGCCGCCGGGCAGCTGCAGGCCGGCCACTGGGTGGGCGAGATCTCGGCCACGGCGTTGTGAAGTTATGAGGTTGTGAAGTTGTGAAGTTGTGAAGTTCGGCGGTGACTGGCGAATGCCGGGCAGACTACATCCGAGGCTTGTCTGTCCTATCCCTTGTCGCTGGTTACCGCCCCCGAGCCAGCATACCCCAGCCGCCGCGCGTGGCGCCTGCGGTATGCGGACTCGCCACGAATGCTGGCCAGGATTACATCTGGTGATTGCCGGTTCAATTCCGGCCGCTGCGGCATATGCAGCGTAAATCCTGCCGATCCTTGTCGTGGCGATGCCGCATTGCCCTACGATTAGAGTGCCGGTTCCACAACCATTAGCCGTCCACCTTATTTGGTATCTTGCTGGCCAACGCCAGCGTAGTCCCGCCGCAAGGCAAAGAGAGATGAAGACATGAGCAAGGAGAATTACGACGTATTCCAGTCCGGCACCGGCCGCCCGGTCAAGATGTGGACCCATGGCGTGCCCGTCGATGACGGCGCGCGCGCGCAGCTCGCCAACACCGCACAGATGCCGTTCATCTTCAAGCATCTGGCCGTGATGCCGGATGTACACCTGGGCAAGGGTTCCACCATCGGCTCGGTGATCCCCACGCGCGGCGCCATCATCCCGGCGGCGGTGGGCGTGGACATCGGCTGCGGCATGATCGCCGTCAAGACCACGCTAACCGCCAGCGACCTGCCCGATAGCCTCGGCCCGCTGCGCAGCGCCATCGAGAAGGCCGTGCCGCACGGCCGCTCCAATAACCGCAGCGGGCGCGACAAGGGCGCCTGGGGCGAGGTGCCGGATGCGGTGGACGCGAGTTGGGCCGCGCTGGCAGGTGGCTTCGAGCGCGTCACGCAGAAGTACCCGAAGCTGGCGCGCACCAACAACCGCAACCACCTGGGCACGCTGGGTACCGGCAACCACTTTATCGAGGTCTGCCTGGATGAGAGCCAGTCTGTCTGGTTCATGCTGCACTCGGGCTCGCGCGGGGTGGGCAATGCCATCGGCAACACCTTTATCGAGCTGGCGCAAGCGGATATGCGCCGGCACTTCATCAACCTGCCCGACCGCGACCTGGCCTACCTGGTGGAAGGCAGCAGTCACTATGAAGACTACGTGTTCGCGGTGGAGTGGGCGCAGCAGTACGCGCGCCGCAACCGCGAGACGATGATGGCCAACGTGCTGGACGCCGCGCGCGCCGTGATCGGCAAGCCTTTTGCCACGGAGATGGAGGCGGTGAACTGCCACCACAACTATGTGCAGAAGGAGCGCCACTTCGGCGAAGACGTGCTGGTCACCCGCAAGGGTGCGGTCAGCGCCAAGGCCGGCGAGCTTGGCATCATCCCGGGCTCGATGGGCGCGCGCTCCTACATCGTGCGTGGCAAGGGCAATGCGGAATCGTTCTGCTCCTGCAGCCACGGCGCGGGCCGCACCATGAGCCGCGCCGAAGCCAAGCGCCAGTTTTCGGTGGAAGACCAGCGACTGGCCACGCAAGGCGTCGAGTGCCGCAAGGATGCCGAAGTCATCGACGAGATCCCGATGGCCTACAAGGACATCGACGCGGTGATGGCGGCGCAGTCCGACCTGGTCGAGATCGTCCACACGCTCAAGCAGGTGGTGTGCGTGAAGGGCTGAAGGCAGCAACTGCCGCCGCCGGGGACGAACCTGTCCCTGGCGGCGCTGGCATAACAACAAGAACAGAAGAGTTTTCCGTGATGATTGAAATCGACGGTTCCTACGGCGAGGGCGGGGGCCAGATCCTGCGCACCGCGCTGTCGCTTGCCATGGTGACCGGCACGCCCGTGCATATCGCCAACGTGCGCGCCCGGCGCAGCAAGCCCGGGCTGATGCGCCAGCACCTGACCGCCGTGGTGGCGGCGCAGGCCATCAGCGGCGCGCGCACCGAAGGTGCGGCGATCGGTTCGACAGCGCTGACATTCGAGCCGGGGCCCGTGCGCGCCGGCAACTACGACTTTGCCATCGGCTCCGCCGGCAGTTGCACGCTGGTGCTGCAGACCCTGCTGCCGGCGCTGTGGTCCGCCGCAGGCGACGACGGCTTCACGCTCACCCTGTCCGGCGGCACCCACAACCCCATGGCGCCCTCAGCCACCTTCCTGCGCGACGCCTGGCTGCCGCTGATGGCCCGCATGGGCGCGCCTGCCGAGCTCGCGCTGCGCCGCCACGGCTTCTATCCCGCCGGCGGCGGTGAGCTGACAGTAAGCGGACGCTCGGGCGCGGCCTGGCGCCCGCTGGCGCTGGACGCGCGTGGCGCATCCGGCAAGCCCGATGCGCGTGTGCTGATCGCCGGCGTCCCGTTCCACGTAGCTCGCCGCGAGCTCGACCTCGTTGGCGAGCAGATGGGATGGGACGCCAGCCAGTTGCACGTGGGTGGCCTGCGCCACGAGGAAGGCCCCGGCAACGCCGTGCTGCTGACGCTGCCGCACGAGCACGTGACCGAGGTCTTCTGCGAGTTCGGCGAGAAGGGCCGCTCCGCGGAAAGCGTGGCCGCCGCCGCGTGCCGCCAGGCCAGCACCTACCTGGCCGGCAAGGGTGCGGTCGGCCCGCACCTGGCCGACCAGCTCCTGCTGCCAATGGCCCTGGCGGGCGGCGGCAGCTTCACCGTGGACGAAGTGACCAATCACGTGCGCAGCAATGCAGAAGTGATTGCCAAGTTCCTGCCGGTGGATATCGGGTTTGAAGCGGTGGACGGGTGTACGCGGGTGGTGGTTGCGTGAGGGGGCGGGTCTGCCGAGACCTGACCCTCACCGCCCAAACTGCCCCAACACCGTCGCCACCGTACTCAACCCGCCCTCGATCAGCCGCGCCATGAAGGTGCTCATCTGCGGCATGATCAGCATCATCATCAGGATGCCGCCGCCCAGCGTGACCGGGAAGCCGACCGCGAAGATCGACAGTTGGGGAGATGCGCGGTTCAGGATGCCCATGGCGAGGTTGAGCGTGAGCAGCGCGGCGATCAGCGGCAGGGCCAGCAGCATCCCCGAGGAGAACACGGTGGCGCCGGAGGCGGCCACTGCTGCCCAGCCGGCGCCGGTGAGGGGCTGAGCGGCGATGGGCAGGCTGGCGAAGCTATCGGCGATGGTGGCCAGCAGCAGCAGGTGGCCGTCCATGGCCAGGAACATCAGCATGGCGACCACGTTGAGAAAGCGCGCCAGCACCATGGTCTGGCCGCCGGAGGAGCGGTCGTAGAAGGAGGCGAACGACAGGCCCATCTGCAGGCCGATGGTTTCGCCGGCGAATTGCACAGCGGAGAACACCAGCCGCATGCTGAAGCCCATTGCCAGCCCGATGCCGACCTCGTTGAGGATGATCAGGAAGCCTTCCAGCGAGTACACCGGCACCAGCGGCAGGTGGTCGATGGTGGGCGAGATGATCACCGCCATCATGGCCGCCAGGCCAACCTTGGCGCGTCTCGGGATGGTCGACTCGCCAAACAGCGGGGCGGTGCCGATCAGGGCCAGCAGGCGGAACAAGGGCCAGAGGAAGGCGGCGATCCAGGCGTAGAGCTGGGCGGAGGTGACGGAGAGCACGGCGGCTGTTGCGGCGGATACGGCTGTTGCAGCTATTGCGGCGTTAGATGTCGCCCAGCGCAGCCAGGTGCGACGCCAGGCTTATCGGACGCATCAGACTCAATGCACCAGGGCGGGAATGCCCTGGAACACTTCGCGCATGTAGTCGACAAAGGTGTTGATCATCCACGGGCCGGCCAGCACCATGGTGGCGAACAGGGCCAGCAGCTTGGGGATGAAGGACAGCGTCATTTCATTGATCTGCGTGGCGGCCTGGAACAGGCTGACCACCAGGCCGGCCACCAGCGCCACCAGCAGTAGCGGCGCGGACAGCATCAGGGTCATTTTCATCGCCTGGGTGGCGATGCTCATTACGGTTTCCGGCGTCATGGCGAAGGCCTTGGGTGGGGCTAGCGCCCCGTGATCAGTTCAGGAAGCTCTGCGCCAGCGAGCCCAGCAGCAATTGCCAACCGTCCACCAGCACGAACAGCATCAGCTTGAATGGCAGCGCGATGGTGGCCGGCGGCACCATCATCATGCCCATCGCCATCAGCACGCTGGCTACCACCAGGTCGATGATCAGGAAGGGGATGAAGACGGTAAAGCCGATCTGGAACGCGGTCTTGAGCTCGCTGGTGACAAAGGCGGGCACCAGGATGTGCATCTGCACGTCTTCGGGGCCCTGCATCTCGGGCACCTTGGCCATCTGGGCAAACAGCGCCAGGTCCTTCTCGCGGGTCTGCTTGAGCATGAAGGTCTTGAGCGGCGCGGCGGCCTTGGCGGCGGCGTCTTCCAGGCTGAGCTTGTTCTCGGACAGCGGCTTGTAGGCGTCGGTGTAGATGCGGTCGAACACCGGCGACATGACAAAGAAGGTCAGGAACAGCGACAGCCCCACCAGCACCTGGTTGGGCGGGGAACTGGCCGTGCCCAGCGCATTGCGCAGCAGCCCCAGCACGATGATGATGCGGGTGAAGCCCGTCATCATCAGCATGGCCGCGGGCAGGAACGACAGCGAGGTGAGCAGGACCAGCGTCTGCACCGACAGCGACCAGGTCTGGCTGCCGCCCGGGCCGGCTTTGCTGGTCAGGCCGGGCAATGCCTGCGCCTGGGCCATGGCGGGCAACAGCACCAGCGCAAGGCAGGCGCTCACCAGCAATGCCGCAAGCGCAAGCCGGGAGGGTTGGCTGGCGCATTCGCGCACGGACCGGAGATGGCGTTGCAGGTGGTGTTGCAAAGTGCGCCGGGAGGCGTCAGGCAGGAAATTCATGACTTCAGGTTGTCTTGCATGGCGCGCAGCAGCTTTTGTCCAAAGCTGCCGGCCGAGCCCGGGGTTGCCGTGCTGCCGGAGGGGTGGTCCGGCTTGTGCGCGGCTTGCGCGGGCAACGTGTGGAGCGTGCGAATCTCGCCGGCGCTCACGCCCAGCACCAGGCAGGTGTCGCCCACTTCCACCATCACCAGGCGCTGGCGGGCGCCGAGCATGGTGCTGCCTACTACCTTCATCTGGCCGCCCTGGCCGTGCCGGACCAGGCCGGCGCGGCGCGCCAGCCAGGCCAGCAACAGGATCAGGGCGATGACGGCGAACAGGCCGAGGCCAGCTTGCGCCAGCCCCGTTGCGCTGCTGACCGGGACATGGCTGCCGGCCCCGGCGTTGCTGGCGATCGTGCCGGTACCGGCGGGGCTGGCCACCGCGGCACTGGCTTGCGCGTACGCGCTCGCCGCATGCGCCAGGCCCACGCCGGCGGCAAGCGCAGCGTTGGCGGTCCGGCGCAGGCCGGCTTTCATCGGTTGAGCTTCCGGATGCGTTCGGACGGCGTGATGATGTCGGTCAGGCGGATGCCGAACTTATCGTTCACCACGACGACCTCGCCCTGGGCGATCAGGTAGCCGTTGACCAGCACATCCATCGGCTCGCCGGCCAGGCCGTCGAGCTCCACCACCGAGCCCTGGGCCAGCTGCAGCAGCGTCTTGATCGGCACCTTGGTGCGACCAAGCTCTACCGTGAGCTGGACCGGGATATCGAGAATCATCTCGATATCGTTGTGGAAGCCGCTCGGTGTTTCCTTCTCCAGCGGCTGGAAGACCTTGGAGGCGGCTGGTGTGGCTGTGGCTGGCGTGGCGGCGACAGCCTGGGCAGGCGCGGCGGCAGCGGCGATATCCTCGGCGCTGGTCTGCTCCGCCAGGGCGCTGGCCCAGTCGTCCATCGGGTCGGCCGGCTTGTCGTCTTTGCCGTCAGTCATGGTCGGTTTCCTTGTTGGAATCGATTTCTTGGTGATTGATCATCCGTTCTACCCGCAACGCATACTGGCCGTTCATGGTGCCAAAGCCGGCCTGCAGCACGGGTACGCCATCGACCTTGCCGAAGACCTGCTCGGGCAGCTCGATGGGGAGTACGTCGCCGACGCGCAGCGCCAGCACTTCGGCTACGGTGCTTTCCACGTGGGCAAATTCGGCCACCAGATCCACCTCCGCCGAGCGAATCTGCTGCGACAGCTGGGAGATCCAGCGCTTGTCTACTTCAACCTCGTCCTGCAGCGGGTTCATCAGCAGGTCGCGCACCGGCTCGATCATCGAGTACGGGAAGCAGACGTGCAGCTGGCCACCCACCGCGCCAAGCTCGATATGGAAGGCGGTGGTCACCACCACCTCGCTGAGCATGGCGATGTTGGCAAACTTCGTGTGCATTTCCGAGCGGACATATTCCAGCTCGATGGGATGCACGGCATTCCAGGCCTGGCCGTAGCTGTTGAGCGCAAGGTCCAGCAGGCGCCGGATGATACGCTGCTCGGTCTGGGTAAAGTCGCGGCCTTCCACACGGGTGTGGAAGCGCCCGTCGCCACCGAACAGGTTGTCGACCACCAGGAACACCAGGTTGGGGTCGAACACGAACAGCGACGTGCCGCGCAGCGGCTTCATGTGCACCAGGTTCAGGTTGGTCGGCACCGGCAGGTTGCGCACGAAGTCGCCGTACTTCTCGATCCGCACCGAGCCAACCGAGATGTCGGCGCCGCGGCGGATGAAGTTGAACAGCTGGGTCCGAAGCTGGCGGGCAAAGCGCTCGTTGATGATTTCGAGCGTGTGCAGCCGGCCGCGCACGATGCGCTCTTGCGTGGCCAGGTTGTACGGGCGCACGCCATCCTCGGAGACCGGCGCGGCGACCTCGGGCGTATCGGTCTCGCCTGACACGCCTTTCAGTAGTTCGTCTACCTCGTCCTGCGAGAGAAACTTGTCGTAGGCCATCTAGTGTCCTGCCCCTTGAGTGCCGTGATGAATGAAAGCGACCATGTACCGATCAGCCCGCGCGCTGGCGTTGGCGCGCGCGCTGTGAGACAGGCAAGGAAAACAAGGACGCATTCATATCGGAGTTGCTGGTGGGGCAGGGCAAAGCGCTTACTGCACCACGAAGGAAGTAAATAGGACGTCCAGGATCTGCTGCTTGGGCAGGTTGGGCGCGAACGGCTGGCTGATGACACTCTTGATTTCCTGGGCCAGCTTGCGCTTGCCGTCCACCGTCGCCAGATCGGGCGGTTGCTTGGCCGACAGCAGCAGCAAGATGCGGCTGCGGACTTCCGGCAGGTACTCGGTGATGCGCGCCTGGTCCTTCGCGTCCGCCACCTTGAGCGACAAACCGGTATGCAGGAAGCGGTCGCCGTCATCGCTCTTCAGATTGACGGTAAATGCTTCCAACGGCACAAAAATCGGCGGCGGTACAACCGGAGCGGCAGGCGCGGCCGGTTGGCGGTTACTCAGGATGTTGCCCAGAAAAAAGCCCCCGGCACCCAGCGCCGCGACGAGCACGACGCCGAGCACCAGCAGCAGTCGCCCGCGCTTGCTCGTGTTGCCGTCAGCCTGGGAAGAAGTGAGCGTATTCGCCATGAGATGCCTGTATCGGAATGCCTTGCCATTCTTGAGGGAATGACCGGCAAGCAAAGGGCCGAAAAAAAGGGTGAAACCCGCTCAGCTTGGCCCTTTGAGCCGAACAGGTCTTGTCATCCGAGCTACGCGGATGGTCTTACAGGGGTTAACGAATGACGGGCACGGAACTTGAGTGGATGTTTGACTAAAAGCCGCGCTGGGTACCGGATAGCGGGTGACGGACCAGGAAACCGCGATGATTTGCCAGGTTGGCGAGATGGCGGCAGGCAGGCGCAGGTGGCTGCCATGGGCGTGGGGTCGGCGCGGGCGATGGCGCCGCCGCTTGTCGCGCCGCGTTGCTAAGTGATTGATTGGATTACGGATTTAATCTGCCGCCGGGACGGAGCGGAGAACGGCGTGCCAGCTGGGGCTGGCGCCACGCCGTGCCTGGTGAGCCGTGCGAGCCGGCTGCGGACCGCGATATCCGCATACCCGGGTCAACCCATTCGCGTGTGGCGTTACGCGTCCGGGGCGGTACAGGAATATGCTCTTAAAGGCATATTCCGGAGGTGGGCAATACGTTGTGCGCCTCACCATCCAGGGCGTCGCCCCGACAACGCCGCCTCCAGCTGCTTCGGGAAGAAAAAACACGAACATGCGAAGCGTTAGTCCGCTGGAAGCGCGTGCGGTGGCTATCGGGGAGGGCGCGAGCCGGCGTCGCCGCGGCTCAGCCGAGGTCGCCGCCGCCGACGGGCAGCACTGTGCCGGTGATGTAAGAGGCCTCGTCGGACGCCAAAAACAGAATCGCGCGCACCTGTTCATCGATGGTGCCGTAGCGGTGCATCAGGCTGGATGCCATGGTCTGGTCGACGATGCCCTGGTACCACGCGGCTTCCCGCGGGGTCTGCTCCGCCGTGTTGCGGGGCACTTTGCGCGGCGGCGCTTCGGTGCCCCCGGTGGCGATCGCATTGACGCGGATGCCGTCCTGCGCGTGCTCGAAGGCGAGGCTGGCGGTCAGGGCGTTGACGCCGCCCTTGGCGGCTGCGTAGGGCACGCGGTAGATGCTGCGTGTGGCGATGGACGAGACATTGACGATCACGCCCTGCTTGCGCGCGATCATGCCGGGCAGCACGGCGCGGCAGCACCACAGGGTGGGAAACAGCGAGCGGCGGATCTCGGCCTCGACCTGCGCTTCCTCGTATTCCTGGTAGGGTTTGGCCCAGATAGTGCCACCCACGTTATTGACGAGGACATCGATGCGGCCATGTGCCTCCAGCGCCGCGCTGGTCATCAGGCAGGCGCCGGCATAGGTCTCCAGGTCGGCTTCCACAGCCAGTGCCTGGCCGCCGTTCGCGAGGATTTGCGCGGCGACCTCATGCACCAGTGCCGAGCGGTCGACCAGCACCAGGCTGGCACCCTCGGCCGCGGCGGCGAGCGCCACGCCGCGTCCAATCCCCTGCGCCGCGCCGGTTACCACGGCGATTTTTCCGCTAAAGCGCGCGTTGTTGTTCATGGCTTGTCTGTGATGTCTGTGATCCGTGGACGGTGGGTCAGGCAGCGTTGCTGGCCGAGAATTTTTCGTAGTGGAAGCTGGCCGGCGTCACCCCGGCGTCCTGCAGCCAGGCGCGCACCGCGTCCACCATGGCAACGGGGCCGCACAGGTAGATGTCGACATCGCCGCCGTTGAGCCAGTCCGGCTCCACGTGCTGCGTGACATAGCCCTTGCGGGTTTCGCTGCTGACCGGATCGAGCACGCAGGTGCGGTACTCGAAGCCGGCGAGCTTGCGCTTGGCTTCGTCTAGCTGTTCCAGGGCCACCAGGTCGATCTCATGCGTCACGCCGTACACCAGGCGGATCGGATGCGGGCTGCCGTTCGCGGCCAGCACGTCCAGCATGGACAGGAAGGGTGCGATGCCGGTGCCGCCCGCCAGGAACAGCACCGGGCGGGCCACTTCGCGCAGGTAGAAGCTGCCATAGGGGCCGGCGAAGGAAATGGGCTGGCCGGGCAGCGCCTGCTTGCTCAGGAACTCGCTCATGCGGCCGTTGGGCACGTTGCGCACCACGAACGAAGTGCGCGCGGCGCCGGGGGCGGAACTGAACGAGTACGAACGGGTCAGGCCGGTACCCGGAATCTCCACGTTCACATACTGTCCCGCCAGGAAGGTCGGGGCAGCGGTATCGCCGAGGTCGATCGAGAACCCGATGGTGGAGTCCGACAGCTTGTCCACCGCCGCCAGCTTGCCCTGGTAGCTGGTCACGCCGGTCTTGCAGGCGGCCGACGAGGCCGGCACCTTGATCACGCAATCGGAGCGCGGGCGGGTCTGGCAGGCCAGCACGTAGCCCTTGGCCGCTTCCTCGGGCGTCAGCGCGTCCTCGATATAGCTCGACGCCGGCAGGTCGTACTCGCCGGATTCGCACAAGCCGCGGCAGGTGCCGCAGGCGCCGTCGCGGCAGTCCAGCGGGATATTGATCTGCTGGCGGTAGGCGGCGTCGGACAGGGTTTCGTTGGCGGCGCAGGTGATGAAGCGGGTAACGCCGTCTTCAAACTGCAGAGCGATGTTGTATTCCATGGCGTGGTTCCTCCGGCGCGTCGGCTCAGATGTGATAGATGTCGATGACCTGGTTGATGTAGTCGTTCTTGAGCACGACATACTTGTCCAGGATCTGCGCTCGCCCGCCGGCAAAGTCGATGACGTAGCGCGACATGCCGAAGTAGCAGTAGTTGGTCTTGTAGCGGTGGCTCAGCGTGTGCCAGTTGAAACGCACCGTGCAGACGTTGCCTTCCTGGCGCTCCAGTTCGACGTTGCTGAGGTTGTGGCTGGTGCGCGTGTCCGGCATGGTGGCGCTGGAGCGCTCGGTCTTGATGCGGAACACGCGGTCCTCCAGGCCTTGGCGGTTCGGGTAGTAGATCAGCGAGATCTCGCGCTGCGGATCGGTCACCAGGGTGTCGTCATCGTCCCAGGACGGCATCCAGAACGCGGCATCCGGGTGATAGCAGGCCAGCCATTCATCCCACTGTTCGTCGTCAAGCAGGCGGCTTTCGCGGTAGAGGAAGGCCTGGATCTCGGCAAGGCCGATGGGTGCGGTAGGTGCGGTAGCTGCGGTCGTGCTCATGCTTCGCTCCCGACGCTGCTGATCTTGCTGGCTTCGGCACCCGTGGCCTGCTTCATCACGTCCAGCCAGTAGCGGTGCTGCACCGTGTACAGGCCTTCGTCCTCGGTCTTGACGCCGCTCATCAACGGCTTGAGGCCAATCTTGCGGGCGGCCTCGTCGGCGCCTTCCACCCAGTGCGTGGCGCCGCGGCACATGTCGTTCCATGCCACCGCGCTGCCGGCATAGCCTTGCTGGCAGGCGCGGAATTCTTCCAGGTCGTCGGGCGTGGCCATGCCGCTGACGTTGAAGAAGTCCTCGTACTGGCGGATGCGGCGCGCGCGCGCGTCGTCGGCTTCGCCCTTGGGCGCGATGCAGTAGATGGTGACTTCGGTCTTGCCAACCGACAGCGGGCGCAGCACGCGGATCTGCGAGCCGAACTGGTCCATCAGGTAGACGTTGGGGTACAGGCACAGGTTGCGCGAGTTCTGGATCATCCAGTCCGCCGTCTCGGCACCGCAGCGCTCGGCGAATTCATCACGCCGGTTGAAGTTCGGCCGGTCTTCCGGGTTGGCCCAGCGTGACCACAACAGCATGTGGCCGTGGTCAAACGCGTAGAAACCTCCGCCTTGCCGGCCCCAGTTGCCCGCATCCATGGCCCGGATCTTGTCCTCGCGGGCGTTTTCCTGCTTGCGGTGATTGGTGGTGGCAGCGTAGTTCCAGTGCACGGCGGAGACGTGGTAGCCGTCGGCGCCGTTCTCGGTTTGCAGCTTCCAGTTGCCCTCGAAGGTATAGGTGGACGCGCCACGCAGCACTTCCAGGCCGTCGGCGGACTGGTCCACGATCATGTCGATGATCTTGGCCGCCTCGCCCAGGAAATCCTTGAGCGGTGCGACGTCCGGGTTCAGGCTGCCGAACAGGAAGCCGCGATAGTTCTCGAAGCGCGCCACCTTCTTCAGGTCGTGCGAGCCTTCCTTGTTGAAGCAATCGGGGTAGCCGGCACCTTCCGGATCCTTGACCTTGAGCAGCTTGCCGCTGTTGTTGAAGGTCCAGCCATGGAACGGGCAGGTGTAGGTCGCCTTGTTGCCGCGCTTGTGGCGGCACAGCATGGCGCCGCGATGGGTACAGGCGTTGATCAGCGCGTTGAGTTCGCCCTGGCGGTTGCGTGCGATCACGATCGGCTGGCGGCCGATGTAGGTGGTGTAGTAATCGTTGTTGCCGGGGATCTGGCTTTCGTGCGCCAGGTAGATCCAGTTGCCCTCGAAGATGTGCTTCATCTCGAGTTCGAACAGGGCCTCGTCGGTGAAGGCGCTGCGATGCAGGCGGTGGTCGCCGGTCTCGCGGTCTTCCACCAGGTAGTCGTCCAGGCGCTTCAGGGCCGGGCTGTGGTCCGGGTAAATGGGGATCATGAGGTGTCTCCTGCATCCGTGGCGGATGCGCCGGGCCGTGAGGGATCCTCAGGGCGGCCCTGATGTTGCTGCGTCGTTGCTGATGCTGTCGGAGGCGCCTGAGATGCCTCAGGCGCCGGGGCTTACGCGGCGGCGCGCGTGCGCTCCACTTCCGGTGCCGGCGCTGCCGCGCAATCGGCGTACAGGCGGAAATCGAAATCGATGGAGGCAAACGGCTTGTCCAGGCCGTGCTCGGCCAGTGCCCGCGGGGACTCGATGTGCCTGATCGCTGGCACCAGGCCCTCGCGGCTGGCAAAGGCAAAGTCGTCCCACAGGTATTCGTCGCCGTCGATGTTGATCTGGGTGGTCAGCTTGCGATGGCCGGCTGCGGACACGAAGAAGTGGATGTGCGCGGGGCGCCGGCCATGGCGGCCCAGCAGGTCCAGCAGCCGCTGCGTGGTGCCCTGCGGCGGGCAGCCATAGCCCATCGGCACGATGCTGCGGAACTGGTAGCGGCCCTCGCTATCGGTGGTGATGGTGCGGCGCAGGTTGAAGTCGGACTGCGTCTTGTCGAAGAACGAGTAGTTGCCGAGCAGGTTGGCATGCCAGACCTCCACCGCGGCGCCGGGCAGCGGCTTGCCGTCGGTGCCGAACACCGTGCCCTGCATGAACAGGACTTCGCCCTGGCCATCTTCGCTGCCGTCGTCCAGCCGCGCGAAGCCTTCGCTCGCGGGCGCGCCGGCGACATACAGCGGGCCTTCGATGGTGCGCGGCGTGCCACCGGCGAGACCGGCCTTTGCCTCGGCTTCATCCGCGCGGATGTCCAGGAAGCGCTCCAGGCCCAGGCCGGCGGCCAGCAGGCCAAGTTCCGGGCCGGCCTCGGCGAAGTACTCGATCCCCTTCCAGACTTCGCTGGCACTCAGGTCCAGGTCTTCGATCGCCTTGAAGAGATCGGTGGTCAGGCGGACCACCACGCTTTGCACACGCGCATCGGCCTTGCCGTTGGCGGTGTCGAGGATGAACGCTTTCACCAGCGCTTCGATTTCCGGGTGCGTCATTTGTCTGCTCCTTGTCTCTGGTTTTCTATGTGGGGTCCGTCTTTGCAGTGGCATTCCGCCAGGGCAGCGTGATTCGAACTAAAATGCCATAAAGGTATAAAAAGTCGTTGTCACAGCCTGATGCGAAGGATAGGAGTGCCAAAATCGGCGGTCCAACACTGTTTTAGTATTGGCTGAATACTCAAAAGGTATAGTCGTGGACTTGCGTCACTTACGTTACTTTGTTGCCGTCGCGGAGGAGCTCAACTTCACCCGCGCGGCCGAACGGCTGCATATCGCCCAGCCGCCGCTGAGCCGGCAGATCCAGCAACTGGAAGAGGGCCTGGGGGTGCAGCTCTTCGAGCGCAACGCGCGCCCGCTCAAGCTGACCGAGGCCGGGCGCTTTTTCTATGCGCACGCCCAGCAGTTGCTGGCGCAAGCCGCGGAACTGGAGTCGATGACGCGGCGGGTGGGGCAGATCGAGCGGAAGATGTCGCTCGGCTTTGTCGGATCGACCCTGTACGGCATGCTGCCCAAGATCATCCGGCGCTTCCGCACCGAGCACCCGCAGATCGAGCTGAGCCTGGTTGAGATGACCACCATGGACCAGATCGCCGCGCTCAAGCAGGGCACCATCGACGTGGGGTTTGGCCGCATCCGGCACGAGGACCCGAACGTGCGCCGGGTCGTGCTGCGCGAGGAGCGGATGATCGTGGCGCTGCCGGTCGGGCACCCGCTCTCGCTGGCCAAGCCCGTGCTGGCCCTGCACGACCTGCTGGGCGAAACCCTGATCATCTTTCCCAAGGCGCCCCGCCCAAGCTATGCCGACCAGGTGCTGGCAGCGTTTCACGACCGGGCCTTGCAGCCCGGGCGCATCCATGAAGCGCGCGAGCTGCAGATCGCGCTGGGGCTGGTGGCGGCCGGGGAGGGTATCTCGATCGTCCCGAGCAGCGTGCACGGCCTCAAGCGGGACGACATCAGCTACCGGGAGCTGGACGATCCCAACCTGGTCTCGCCCATCATCATGAGCATGCGCAGGCTCGACGAGACCGAGGAGATCAGCGCCATGCTGGACATGATCTACCGGCTGTATGAGGAGGAGAAGCTGGTTTTTCTGCCGCCGAGCCAGGAGTGATGGCGGGTGGCCTGATCGCGCCGGGGGAACTCTTGTATGCGGCCTGGCCTTGATTTGATTGGGTTTTCTGTTTTCAACTCTTATATAAGATATAAGACGTTTGACCCAAGGGGGCACTTTATTTTACAATCGCGGCACAACTGGTTTTTATAACCCTATCACCCCGCAGGTTCCCATGCTTGAAAACTATCGCGCCCATGTAGCCGAACGCGCCGCGCTTGGCATCCCCCCTCTGCCGCTGACCGCCAAGCAGACTGCGGAGTTGATCGAATTGCTGAAGTCCCCGCCGGCTGGCGAGGAACAAGTCCTGGTCGACCTGATCACGCATCGCGTGCCGGCTGGCGTGGACGACGCCGCCAAGGTCAAGGCTTCGTACCTGGCCGCCGTGGCGCTGGGCAAGGAAGCCTGCCAGCTGATCTCGCGTGCCAAGGCAGCCGAGCTGCTGGGCACCATGCTGGGCGGCTACAACATCTCCCCGCTGATCGAATTGCTGGACGACACCGAGATTGGTCCCGTTGCCGCTGAAGCGCTCAAGAAGACGCTGCTGATGTTCGACGCCTTCCACGACGTCAAGGAAAAGGCCGACAAGGGCAACGCCATCGCCAAGTCCGTGCTGCAAAGCTGGGCCGACGCCGAGTGGTTCACCAGCCGTCCGGAAGTGCCGCAAAGCCTGACCGTGACGGTGTTCAAGGTCACCGGCGAAACCAACACCGACGACCTCTCGCCGGCGCCGGACGCCACCACCCGCCCCGACATCCCCCTGCACGCGCTGGCCATGCTGAAGAATGCGCGCCCGGGCATCACCCCGGAAGAAGACGGCAAGCGCGGCCCGGTCAAGTTCATCGAATCGCTGAAGGAAAAGGGCAACCTGGTTGCCTACGTGGGCGACGTGGTCGGTACCGGTTCCTCGCGCAAGTCCGCCACCAACTCGGTGTTGTGGTTCACCGGCGAAGACATTCCCTTCGTGCCGAACAAGCGTTTCGGCGGCGTGTGCCTGGGCAGCAAGATTGCCCCGATCTTCTACAACACCATGGAAGACGCCGGCGCACTGCCGATCGAGCTGGACGTGTCGCAGATGGAAATGGGCGACGTGGTCGAACTGCGTCCCTATGATGGCAAGGCCCTGAAGAACGGCCAGGTCATCGCCGAGTTCACCGTCAAGTCCGACGTGCTGTTCGACGAAGTGCGCGCCGGCGGCCGCATTCCCCTGATCGTTGGCCGTGGCCTGACCGCCAAGGCACGCGAGGCGCTCGGCCTGGCCCCGTCCACGCTGTTCCGCCTGCCGCACAACCCGGCCGACACTGGCCGCGGTTTCACGCTGGCCCAGAAGATGGTTGGCCGCGCCTGCGGCCTGCCGGAAGGCAAGGGCATCCGCCCGGGCACTTACTGCGAACCGAAGATGACCTCGGTGGGCTCGCAAGACACCACCGGCCCGATGACCCGCGATGAGCTCAAGGACCTGGCTTGCCTGGGCTTCTCGGCCGACCTGGTGATGCAGTCGTTCTGCCACACCGCGGCTTATCCGAAGCCGGTCGACGTCAAGACCCATCACACGCTGCCGCAGTTCATCAGCACCCGTGGCGGCATCTCGCTGCGCCCGGGCGATGGCGTGATCCACTCGTGGCTGAACCGCATGCTGCTGCCCGACACCGTCGGCACCGGCGGCGACTCGCACACCCGCTTCCCGATCGGCATCAGCTTCCCGGCAGGCTCGGGCCTGGTGGCGTTCGCCGCTGCCACCGGCGTGATGCCGCTGGACATGCCGGAATCSGTGCTGGTGCGCTTCAAGGGCAAGATGCAGCCTGGCGTCACCCTGCGTGACCTGGTCAACGCCATTCCGCTGTACGCCATCAAGTCGGGCCTGCTGACCGTGGCCAAGCAAGGCAAGAAGAACATCTTCTCGGGCCGCGTCCTGGAAATCGAAGGCCTGCCCGACCTGAAGGTCGAGCAAGCGTTCGAGCTGTCCGACGCTTCCGCCGAGCGTTCGGCCGCCGGTTGCTCGGTGCGCCTGAACAAGGAACCGATCATCGAGTACATCAACAGCAACATCACGCTGCTGAAGTGGATGATCGCCGAAGGCTACCAAGACCCGCGCAGCCTGTCGCGCCGCATCCAGGCCATGGAAGCCTGGCTGGCCGATCCCAAGCTGCTGGAGCCGGATGCGGACGCCGAGTACGCCGCCGTGATCGAGATCGACCTGGCCGACGTGCATGAGCCCATCGTGGCCTGCCCGAACGACCCGGACGACGTCAAGACCCTGTCGGAAGTGGCTGGCGCCAAGATCGACGAAGTCTTCATCGGTTCGTGCATGACCAACATCGGCCACTTCCGCGCAGCCTCCAAGCTGCTCGAAGGCAAGCGCGACATCCCCGTCAAGCTGTGGGTTGCCCCGCCGACCAAGATGGACGCCAAGCAACTGACCGAGGAAGGCCACTACGGCGTGTTCGGCACGGCTGGCGCCCGCACCGAAATGCCGGGCTGCTCGCTGTGCATGGGTAACCAGGCACAAGTGCGCGAAGGTGCCACGGTGATGTCGACCAGCACCCGTAACTTCCCGAACCGTCTGGGCAAGAACACCAACGTGTACCTGGGTTCGGCCGAGCTGGCCGCGATCTGCTCGCGCCTTGGCCGCATCCCGACCAAGGAAGAGTACATGTCGGACATGGGCGTGCTGGCCACCAACGGTGATCAGATCTACAAGTACTTGAACTTCGACAAGATCGAGGACTTCAAGGGTGTGGCGGATACGGTGACTGTGTAAGTTGCATCGGTTTTCTAGCCGTACATTTGAAAGGCCCCTTGCGGGGCCTTTCTTTTATGGTTTTGTCGGCGGTATTGGTGGTATTGGCGGTATTGGCTTTTGGGAGCAAGGGCTGGGTTTTGTGGGGTTTTTGGTTCGTCTTGAACGGCGTTGGCGTTTGCACCCAAGTGCCATACGACATCCCCCTGCGGGGGCTGCCGGTCACTTATATGAACGCGCCCCGCCCTCCCATGGAGCGCGAGACGTCGAAGAAGTCTTGCGGGGTGGGGCAAAACTGCCCTGGCGGTAAGGGGCCCCTCCAGGACCGAACGGCATCGC
>NZ_JBFRDD010000039.1:0-78608 GCF_052113425.1 Cupriavidus sp. YAF13 | reverse complement strand
TGCCGAGGATCCGTCCTTCCACGACGCCAAGATCTCGACGGCGCATTTCTTCGCGGAGCACATCCTGTCGCAGGCATCGGGTTTGCGCGATGCCATCGTGGCGGGCGCGGTGCCGGTCAATGCGTTGAGCGAAGCGCAGTTCTGAGATCTTCCTGGTCCAGGCAAGAAAAAGGCGACCCGCGGGTCGCCTTTTTTACTTCCTCGAAACCGATGCGCGGATCAGGCCGCTGCGTGGCGCGGGGCGGTGTGCGTTCTTGCTGGCTTGAGATAGCGAGCCACCGAGAGATCGTCTGCGCGGATCGCCGGTGAGGTGCCGGACACCAGGTCCGACAGCAGCTTGCCCGAGCCGCAGGCCATGGTCCAGCCTAACGTGCCATGGCCGGTATTGAGCCACAGGCCCTTGACCTGCGTGGGGCCGACGATGGGCGTGCCATCCGGCGTCATCGGGCGCAGGCCGGTCCAGAAGCTGGCGCGGCTGACATCGCCTGCGCCCGGGAACAGATCCGTGACCACATGCTCCAGGGTGCGGCGCTTGGCCGGGTCGAGCGTGCGGTCGTAGCCCACGATCTGCGCCATGCCGCCCACGCGGATGCGATCGTCGAAGCGGGTAATCGCCACCTTGAAGGTTTCGTCGAGCACCGTGGAAACGGGGCTGCGCTCCGCATTGGTCATCGGCACCGTGAGCGAGAATCCCTTGAGCGGGTATACCGGCAGGTTCGACAGGCCCGGCAGGAAGTTCTTCACGAACGGTGTCGACCAGCTGCCCAATGCCACCACGACCAGATCGGCCGTGACAGGCTCGCCGCCAACCATGGCGCCGGTAACGGCATCGCCCTTGGTCAGCAGCCCGTCGATGGAGCGGTTGTATTGGAACCGCACGCCCAGGCCTTCGGCCATGGCGGCGAGTTGCCGGGTGAACAACTGGCAGTCGCCGGTTTCATCGTTGGGTAGCCGCAGGCCGCCGGTCAGCTTGTGGCTGACGGCGGCCAGGGCTGGTTCGCTGGCGGCGAGTTCCTCGCGCGATAGCAACTGGTAGGGCACGCCGGCTTGTTCCAGCACGGCAATGTCCTTGGCGGCGCCGTCGAGCTGCTCGGCGGTGCGGAAGAGTTGCAGCGTGCCTTGCTGGCGGCCTTCGTAGGCGATGCCGGTATCGGCGCGCAGGGCGACGATGCAGTCGCGGCTGTACTCAGCCAGGCGCACCATGCGTTCCTTGTTGACTGCATAGCGCTCAGCGCTGCAGTTCATCAGCATTTGCCACATCCATTGCAGCTGGAACAGCGTGCCGTCCGGTTTGATGGACAGCGGTGCGTGCTCCTGGAACATCCACTTGATGGCTTTGAGCGGCACGCCTGGTGCGGCCCAGGGCGACGCATAGCCCGGGGAGATCTGGCCGGCGTTGGCGAAGCTGGTCCCCAGCGCGGGTGCGGCCTCCCGGTCGATCACGGTGACCTCATGGCCGGCACGGGCCAGGTACCAGGCGCTGGTAACGCCAATTACGCCACTGCCAAGAACGAGAACGCGCATAGTCGGGGCTCGCAACCAAGAAATAGAAGGGATAAAGTATTTACATCTATACTATTTAAATCTTGGCAGTCATAGTTATTGTAATTTATAGAGAAACAGGAATAACTAATGAGAACGAGTCGTCAGCCCGTGCGCAGCCTGGACCGGCTGGATCGGAAGATTCTGGCCATGCTCCAGGCGGACGGGCGTATGTCGATGAAGGAACTGGCGGAAGCGGTCGGCCTGACCATTACGCCATGCATCGAGCGAGTCAAGCGCATGGAGCGTGACGGCGTCATCATGGGCTACTACGCGCGCCTGAATCCCGCGCTGCTCGGCAGCGGCTTGCTGGTGTTTGTCGAGATATCGCTGGGCAACAAGTCCGGAAATATGTTTGAGCAGTTCCGCCGCGAGGTGTCGCGCATCCCTGAGGTGCTGGAGTGCCATCTGGTCTCGGGCGATTTCGACTACCTGATCAAGGCGCGGATCCGCGAGATCGGCGAATACCGCCGCCTGCTGGGCGACATCTTGCTGCAATTGCCGGGCGCAGCGCAGTCCAAGAGCTACGTGGTGATGGAAGAGATCAAGGAAACGCTGGCGATCGCGGTCGACGAGAAGGCGCCGCACGCCTGAAGCCGCGCTGTCCTCCGCATCCGGCCTAGAACAGCGACATCTGTGGCGTGGCGCTCGCCCGGGAGAAATGCTCGGTGGTGAGCGGGTGGCGCTCAGCATTGAGCCCGAAGCCCTGGCAGGCCAGCTTGAAGCGCTTGCGCAGCAGTTCGGCAAAGATGCCGGTGCCGGTCATGCGCGTGCCGAACCGCGAGTCGTAGGCCTGCCCCCCGCGCATCTGCGCGACCAGGCTTTCGACGTGCCGGGCGCGCAGCGGATGGTAGGTGGCCAGCCACTCTGAGAACAGCTGCTCCACCTCGCGCGGCAGGCGCAGCAGGATATACGCCGCGGTTTTCGCGCCGGCCTTGGCGCCGGCTTCAAGGATGGATTCCATCTCCGGATCGGTCAGGCTCGGAATGACCGGCGCCACCATCACTCCCACCGGAATGCCGGCCTCGCTCAGGGACGCGATGGCGGCCAGGCGGCGCGCCGGCGCGCTCGCGCGGGGCTCCAGCGTGCGGGCGATCTCGTTCCTGAGCGACGTGACCGACATATGGACCCGGACCAGGTTCTTGGCCGCCATGCGCTGCAGGATGTCGATGTCGCGCGTGACCACGCCCGATTTGGTCGTGATGGCCACCGGATGATTGAATCGCTCCAGCACTTCCAGGATGCCGCGCGTGATCTTGAGATTCCGCTCGATGGGCTGGTAGGGATCCGTATTGGCCCCCAGCGCGATTACCGTCGGTACGTAGTTGCGGTGAGACAGTTCGGCCTCGAGCAAGGCGGCGGCGTTGTCTTTTGCGTACAGGCGGGTTTCGAAGTCGAGGCCCGGCGAAAGCCCCAGATAGGCATGGCTGGGCCGGGCATAGCAATAGATACAGCCATGCTCGCACCCGCGGTACGGATTGATGGACGCGTCGAACGGCAGGTCTGGCGACTGGTTGCGCGAGACAATGCGTTTGGCTTTTTCCGTGAAGACAATGGTCTGGATTTGGGGTGTCTCTGGCTCATCGAAGGCTTGGGACTCGTCGGCGACCCGTTCGCGGGTCCAGGCGTCGAACCGGCTGACGCCGTTCGAGCGCGCCGCCCGGCCTTTCAGCGGGCTGGAGGAAGGTGGTCGGTTCGGCACGTTGGCGTTCCTGCGGCTACGGTTGGTACTGTATATTTATACAGTACTTCGCATAGCCAGCCAAGCGGTGTTTAAGGCGGTGTTTATTTTGAGACGGGAGGCGTTGCCTCGGGGCTATCCCAGTAGGGTGGGGAGCCGAAGCGCGCAGCAAAGAAATCGATAAACGCGTGCGTCTTCGCGGGTACCTGGCGGCGGCTGGGATAGACCGCCCAGATCGACACGGCCGGCAGCACCGGGTAATCGGAGAGCACGCGGACCAGCGCGCCGCTGCGCAGGTAAGGGCCAACGTCCCAGGTCGACTTCAGCGCCAGCCCCATGCCAGCCAGGATCGCATCCCGGATGACTTCGCCGTTGTCCGTGCGCAGGTTGCCGGCGACCGCTACCGCTGTCTTGCCCAGCGCCGTGTCGAACTGCCAGGAGGACTGGTCGCCCAGCACGATGCAGTTGTGGTGGCGCAACTCTTCCGGATGCCGGGGCGTGCCGTGCGCGGCAAGATAGCCAGGCGAGGCGCAAACGGCGCGATGGCTCGGGGCCAGGGGGCGTGCCACCAGGGATGAGTCCGGCAACGCCCCCATACGCAATGCCACGTCGACGCCGGCCTCGACCAGGCCGATCACCTGGTCGGTCAGGCGTAGGTCCAGCGTCAGGCCAGGGTAGGCGGAGAGGAAGGCAGGGATGGCCGGCGAGACGTGCTGGCGGCCAAAAGAGGCGGGCACCGTGACCCGCAGCTGTCCCTGGGGCGCCTGCGCGCCGCGGCCCACCGATTGCGCGGCCTGGCCGGCCGTGTCGAGCAATTGCGCGGCATGTTCGAGGAAGCGCTCGCCTTCGCCGGTCAGGGAGAGGCGGCGCGTGGTCCGGTGCAGCAGCCGCGTGCCGAGCTGCTGCTCGAGCTGCGCCAGGCGGCTGCTGGCCGAGGAGGTGGACAACCCGAGATCGCGCGCCGCGGCCGAGAGGTTGCCCAGCGACGCTGCGCGCACGAACACGGCGATGTCCAGCAGGTCGAAGTGCATCGGCGCTCGGGGCTGAGCCTGGGACCTGGGGCTTACTGCGACAAAGCGCGCGCGGCTTCGACCTGGGATTCGAAGAATGTCTGAAAACTGATGGCCAGGCCCGCCATCAACAGGCCGGTGCCGATCAGCAGGGACAGGATGACCAGGATCACGACGGGCCAGCCCGAACGGGTTGGCGTGCCATGCGGGTTGAAGCGGGCATCCCATTTGTCGTCGGGGCGCAGGCCATACACGATGGCCGCCAGGAAGGCGCTGATCACCGACGTGCCGCCGGAAATGGCAAAGGTCCAGTTCAGGGCAGGCGAGCCGGCGCCCGTCTGCATCGACATGACGCCGATGACCCCGGCGAGTGCCGCCAGCAGGTGCGCCCAGGCAAATTTATCGCGCAAGCCGCCTAGGTAGAAGCGATGCAGGCCCACAGTGCCGAGCAGGAAGGCCAGTGCGACCGTGACCAGTTTGGATTTGCCCTGAAGCGGCTTGGGGGCGGCGGTGGCTGAAACTTGGGTAGCGGCGGGCATGGGGCGACAGCTAGGTTAATGGCCGGCAGGGGCGGCCGGCCGACGCAAATCAGGTGAGTGCCAGCCAGGCTGGCGCCGGCGCTCATTGTACGCTGGCATCAACCGCGGGCGGACACCGGCGGAGCAGGGGCAGGAAGCTTTGCGGGTCGGACGAGGATGCCCGCGAGAGTTCCTTTCGCGGCATATCGTCGAGGAGGGGAGCAAGTAGACAGCAGAGCGTGATTGCCGCGGGCGCGGCAATCAGCCGGGGAGACAGTGAGGAGGCGGGGGGCTGGCGTGCCTAGCGGCCGCCGTCTCGTCCGCGCGCTTGCCAGCCCGGGCCCATGCCGGAGCCGCGCTGCTCGCCGCGCCCGTTGTCGCCTTGCATATTGCGATCCGACTGCCGGTTGCGTTCATCGTCGCGTTCCTGGGGGGGCAGGGGGCGGCCATTCAGGCGGTCATCGGCGCGCGCGCGGGCTTCCATGCGTTCGATCTGGGCCCGCACATGGTCTTGCCGTTCAGCGCGTACACTCGCCATTTCCCATGCGCCGTGGCCTGGCTGGCCATGCGCATTGCTCACAATCCGGCCTTCGGGCCGGCTATGTTGCCAAAACGCGACCTGTGCATGGCTGACAGCATTGAGGCCGAGCAAGGAAACGGCCAACAGGAAGCCAGCCACCGAGTCGCGCAGGAGGGTGCGGGGGAGCATGCGGAATCCCAGTATCCTGTCGCGTGGTGAGGTTGTTCGAGGTATGGGTTCATGGTACGCAGGCGTCTTCGGCGCGCCTATGCTAAAGCCGTTACCGGTGTAACGGATTGTTTCTCCAACGTCCCGGGAGACGGGCTGTATACGGCGCGCGGCAAGGGCTCAGGGCGCGTAGCGGATGCGATAGACCGCGCCCGCCATGTCGTCGCTGACCAGCAGCGAACCGTCCGGGGCAACCTGGACATCGACAGGCCGGCCCCAGGGTTTGTCTCCCTGCAGCCAGCCTTGCGCGAACACCTCCTGGCGCACCACCTGGCCGCGCTCGTTCAGCACCACCCGGACGACGCGGTAGCCGACCGGCTTGGTTCGGTTCCAGCTGCCGTGCTCGGCAATGAAAATGCTATTGCGGTATTCAGCAGGGAATTGCGTGCCGGTATAAAAGCGCATGCCGAGCGCGGCGACATGCGCGCCCAGCTTTGCGGCTGGCGGCTCGAACTCGGAGCAGGCGCGCTGCTTGCCGAACTCAGGGTCGGCGACGCTGCCGGCGTGGCAATACGGGTAGCCGAAATGCTGGCCCGGCCGGGCCAGGCGGTTGAGCTCGTCGTCGGGCACATCGTCCCCCAACATGTCGCGCCCGTTGTCGGTGAACCAGAGTTGGCGGGTGGCCGGGTGCCAGTCAAAGCCTACCGAATTGCGCACCCCCTTGGCCACGACCTGCAAGTCGGTGCCGTCCGGCTTCATCTTCATGATGTTGGCGTAACGGTTTTCGTCCGGCGCGCAGATATTGCAGGGCGCGCCGACCGGCACATACAGATAGCCATCCGGACCAAAGGCGATAAACTTCCACCCGTGATGCGTCTCAGAGGGAAAGCGATCGCTTACCACGACGGGTTTGGGTGGGTTGTCCAGGCGGGCGTCGATATCATCCAGCCGGACGATCTGCGAAGTCGAGGAGGCGTACAGCGCGCCGTCGCGGAAGGCCACGCCCACCGGCATGGTCAGGCCGGTGGCGACAGTCTTCACCTTCGGGGCGGGCGCCAGCGGGTTGCGGATCGCATACACCTTGCCTTCGCCGCGAGTGCCGATGAAGAGCGTGCCTTCCGGCGACAGGGTCATGCCACGCGCTTCCGGTACCTCCGCGCTCAGCAATTCGATGCGAAAGCCTGGCGGCAGATGGATCTGATCCAGCGGCAGGCCGGCGTTGGCGTCCGGGCTGAACCAGATCGTGGCCACGAACGCCGCGAAAGTGCTCGCGAGCAGGGTCCGGAAGCTACGAATGTGAAGATGAAACCGCATGGCGAGCTCTCCTGTCGGGCTTTTCACCACGATGCCTATGGCCGGGTGTCGAGTCAATCGCTCTAAGTGTTTGTTTGGCCTCGGAATTTGGTCTATACTCTTGCGTTTCGTGTTCGAACATCAAGTTTTCTGAGGAATCAAACCCATGGTCGTAATCCGTCTGGCTCGCGGTGGCAGCAAGAAGCGCCCCTTCTTCAATATCGTCGCTGCTGACTCGCGTAATCGTCGCGATGGCCGTTTCATCGAGCGTATTGGTTTCTACAACCCCCTGGCTTCGGCAAGCGAAGAAGGCCTGCGTCTGGTGCAAGACCGCCTGACGTACTGGACCGGCGTTGGCGCCCAGCTGTCGCCGACGGTTGCCCGTCTGGTCAAGCAAAACGCCGCCAAGGCCGCAGCCTGATTGTTGTGACGCGCGTTTCGCGACGCGTGGCAAACGACACGTGACAGAACGCAAGCAAGGCACCCCGGCGCGGCGGCCACTCAATGTGCCGCTCGAGCCCTCGGCCCGGCGCGAGGCCGGTGAGCAGGAAAAGCCCAGTCTGCAGCGCGGTGCAACCGGGTTGCCGGCTGCGCTGGCGTATACCGATAAGCTGCCGGACGACCTGATCGAGGTCGGTTATATCGGTGCGGCTTATGGGATACGGGGCTGGATCAAGGTCCAGCCGCATGCCGACGATGCGAGCGCGCTGTTGCACGCGCGCCGCTGGTGGCTGCTGAAGCCGCCGCCAACCGGACTGGTTGGCGCGGCAGATGCCGTGGCCTCCGAGGCCTTGTGCGTGAAGATCGTGCAGTCCCGCGAGCACAGCGGTACCGTAGTGGCCCAGGCGAGCGGCGTGTCCGAGCGCAACCACTCGGAGGCGCTCAAGGGTCGCCGTGTCTGGATTCGTCGCGAGGATTTCCCCGCGCCGGATGAGAACGAATTCTACTGGGTCGATCTGATTGGCTGCGCCGTGTTCAATGAACAGGGCGAGTCGCTGGGCGAAGTGTCCGGGCTGATCGACAACGGTGCGCACCAGATCCTGCAGGTGGCGCATGCCTTGCCCGATGGCAAGGCGGGTGAGCGCCTGATTCCCTTTGTCGACGCATTTCTGCGCTCGGTCGATATCTCGGCCCGGCGCGTGGTGGTGGACTGGGGCCTGGATTACTGAGCGCCCCGAGCTGGTGAAGGCAAGGGCGCTTGGCCGGCGATAGCCGGTGGGCGAGTGGTGGGCAAGTAAAGGGAGAGGCGGATGCAGTTCGACGTGATCACGCTGTTTCCCGAGATGTTCCGCGCGCTGACCGACTGGGGCATTACCAGCCGGGCGGCAAAGCAGCAGCGCTACACGCTGCGCACCTGGAATCCACGCGACTTCACCAGCGACAACTACCGTACCATCGACGATCGCCCCTATGGCGGCGGCCCTGGCATGGTGATGCTGGCCAAGCCGTTGGAAGATGCCATCGATGCGGCGTGTTCCGCCCAGCAGGCGGCCCAGGCCAAGCCGGAGGGCCAGGAGGCGCCGGTGCGGCCGCACGTAGTGCTGATGTCGCCGCAAGGCGCGCCGCTGACGCATCAAAAGGTGATGTCACTGGCACAGCGTCCCGGCCTGGTAATGCTGTGCGGACGCTACGAAGCGATTGACCAGCGGTTGATCGAGCGGCGGGTCGATGAGGAAATCAGCCTCGGCGATTTCGTGCTGTCCGGTGGCGAGTTGCCGGCCATGGCCGTGATCGACGCGGTGGTCAGGCATTTGCCGGGTGTGTTGGGCGATGCCCAGTCGGCGGTTCAGGACAGCTTCGTCAACGGGTTGCTGGATTGTCCGCACTACACGCGGCCGGAAGAATATGAAGGTGTGCGGGTGCCCGATATCTTGCTCGGGGGCCATCATGCCGAGATCGAGAAGTGGCGGCGCCAGCAGGCGCTGGCAAATACTGCGAAGAAGCGCCCCGATCTGATCGAGGCAGCGCGCAGTCAAGGGTTGCTGAGCCGGGTCGACGAGAAATTCCTGTCGACATGGCTGGCGAAAGAAGGGCGGGAGCTCGCTCCCGCCAAGTGAAACCCCATCCTCTGCCGGGGCCCAGGCCATGCCTGGGGCATACAACGTCGGCATGATGGACAAGGAGAAGAAACGATGAACATCATCGAGCTGATCGAGAAAGACGAAATCGCGCGTCTGACCGCGAACAAGACCATCCCCGCATTCGCACCCGGCGACACCGTGATCGTCAGCGTGAACGTGGTGGAAGGTAACCGCAAGCGCGTCCAGGCTTATGAAGGCGTCGTGATTGCCAAGCGCAATCGTGGCCTGAATTCGTCCTTCATCGTGCGCAAGATTTCGTCGGGTGAAGGCGTGGAACGTACGTTCCAGCTGTACTCGCCGCTGATCGCAGCGATCGAAGTGAAGCGCCGTGGTGACGTCCGCCGCGCCAAGCTGTACTACCTGCGCCAGCGTTCGGGCAAGTCCGCGCGGATCAAGGAAAAGCTGGCATACAAGTCGGCACCGGCCAAGGCTGCTGCCAAGGCTGCTGCTGCTCAGTAAGCCGCCAGTCGTCTCGATCGGCTTGCCGGTCGAGGCTGCGCAAAAAGGGCACCTTCGGGTGCCCTTTTTGCATTTCCGCATGCCACGTTTGCCGCGTCGCAGCACAAACGGTTTGGCCGGCTTCTGTCATACTCGCAACGATTATGCGTCCTGCCTTTGATCCCGAATCCCTCCCCATCGTCGCCACCGATACCCGGCACCCGCCGCTGGCCGACGTGCGCCTGCGCCCGGACTTCATCCGCCATCGGCTCCAGTCGCCGCCTGCCTGGGACCCCGAGCTGACCGATGAGTCGCGCGTCTATGACCGCAGCCTGAAGCTGCGTGATGCAGCCGTGCTGGTGCCGTTGGTGGAGCGCGAGGATGGGCTGACCGTGCTGCTGACCGAGCGCAACGCCAACCTGAGCGCGCACGCCGGGCAGATCAGTTTCCCCGGCGGCCGCCACGAAGCGTTCGATATCGACCGGACGGCCACGGCGCTGCGCGAAACCGAGGAAGAGGTGGGGCTGGCGCGCGATTATGTGGAAGTGCTGGGTAGCTTGCCCGACTACATCACCGGCACCGGCTTCCATGTGAGCCCGGTGGTGGGTCTGGTCCGCGACGGTTTCACGCTGCGGCCCGATGCGCGCGAGGTTGCCGATGTGTTTGAAGTGCCGCTGGGTTTCCTGATGGACCCGTCGCATCACGAACAGCGCCTGTTTCGCTGGGTGGACGGCGAGCGGCTGTTCTACGCCATGCCGTTTCCGCGCGAGGATGGTGGCCACCGGTTTATCTGGGGGGCCACCGCCGGCATGCTGCGCAACCTCTACCACTTGCTGGCAGCCTGAGGGCCGCCAGCGCGCTCAGGCGGCAGCCGCCGCCGTCCCGGCGCCTTCCCCGATGCAGTGCGGGCAGCTCTGGCCCACCACGTAGTGCGGGCTTTGCTGTTCCTCGGCGGTGACCACGGCGCGGCAGGCGAAACACTGCTTGGGGCCAGCCGGTTCCAGGTTGGGGTTCAGCGCGGTGCGGTAGTCGAAGACAAAGCAGTCGCCCTGATAGTGGCTGCCGCCTACTTCCTCGAAGTACTTCAGGATGCCCCCTTCTAGCTGGTAGACATGCTCGATGCCGGCTTCCTGCATGTGGATGGCGGCCTTCTCGCAACGAATGCCGCCGGTGCAGAACGACACGATGGTCTTGCCCGCGAACTCCGCCTTGTGCGCGGCAATGGCCGGCGGGAAATCGCTGAACTTGGCGATGTCGTAGTCGACCGCTTGCTCGAACGTGCCGACGGCGACCTCAAAGGCGTTGCGTGTATCCAGCATCACTACCGGGCGGCCGGCATCGTCGTGGCCCTGGTCCAGCCAGCGCTTGAGCTCGACCGGCGTCACCGCTGGCGCCCGACCGGCTTCGGGGCGGATCAGCGGCATCTTCATGGTGATGATTTCCTTCTTCTCGCGTACCAGCATGCGCTTGAAGGGCTGGTTTTCCGACAGGCTCTCCTTGGGCGCGATGTCGGCAAAGCGCGGGTCGGCGTGCAGCCAGCCGAGGAAGCCGTCGATGGCTTCGCGCACGCCGGCGAGGAACAGGTTGATGCCTTCCGGCGCGAGCAGGATCGTGCCCTTGAGCCCGTGTGCTTCGCAGCGCGCGCGCATTTCCGGGCGCAAGACCGGGATATCGTCCAGTGAGACGAACTTGTAAGCGGAGATGTTGACGATCTGCATAGGTGGCGCGCGACGGGACCGCGCTTTGCGAGCGCGCGGTAACTGCCTGATTGGAAAGGCGAAATTATAGCGCCTTGCAGGCCTCGTGCCGGGCTTTTCCGAGCGCCCGGCTCAGTCTTGCCATCGGGCACGTCGCGCAAAGAAGGCAGGCGCGGACATGCCGAGCCGGTACAATTACGGCCATGTCTGCACCTCGCTTCGTTCATCTCCGTCTCCATTCCGAATACTCCGTCGTCGACGGCATCGTGCGCCTGGACGATGCCGTCAAGGCTGCGGCCGCCGATGGCATGGGCGCGCTCGCCCTGACCGACCTGGCCAATGCCTTCGGCCTGATCCGCTTCTACAAGGAAGCGCGCGGCGGCGGCATCAAGCCCGTGGTCGGCGCCGACGTCTGGTTGACCAACGCCGACGATCGCGACAAGCCAACACGCTTGCTGCTGCTGGTCCGGGACCGGATTGGCTACCTCAATCTCTGCGTGCTGTTGTCGCGCGCGTGGCTTTCCAACCAGTACCGCGGCCGCGCCGAGATCGACCCGGCCTGGTTCGACGAAGCCGGCGAAGAGGGCCAGCCGCTGGCCACCGGCCTGATTGCGCTGTCCGGCGCCATGGGCGGTGACATCGGCATGGCGCTGGCCAATGGCAACGATGCGGCCGCGGCGCAGGCTGCCGCGCATTGGGCAAAGGTGTTCCCGCAGCGCTTCTATATCGAGCTGCAGCGCGCCGGCCTGCCCGGTACCGATGCCTATGTGCAGCAGGCGGTACAGTTGGCGGCCAGGATGCGCCTGCCAGTGGTGGCAACGCACCCGGTGCAGTTCATGACGCCTGACGATTTCACCGCGCACGAGGCTCGCACCTGCATCGCCGAAGGGGAGTTGCTGGCCAACCCCCGCCGCGTGCGGCGCTTCACCACCGACCAGTATTTCAAGACCCAGGACGAGATGTGCGCGCTGTTCGCCGACATCCCGTCCGCGCTGGAAAACGCGGTGCAGATCGCGCGCCGCTGCAACCTGACGCTGGAACTGGGTAAGCCGCGCCTGCCGCTGTTTCCTACGCCCGACGGCATGTCGCTCGACGACTACCTTGTGCACCTGGCCAAGGAAGGCCTGGAAAAGCGCATGGCGGTGCTGTTCCCCGACGAAGCCGTGCGCGAGGCCAAGCGCCCCGAGTACTACGCGAGGCTGGAGTTCGAGACCGGCACCATCATCAAGATGGGCTTCCCCGGCTACTTCCTGATCGTGGCGGACTTTATCAACTGGGCAAAGAACAACGGCGTGCCGGTTGGGCCGGGACGGGGCTCCGGCGCCGGTTCGCTGGTGGCTTATGCGCTCGGCATTACCGATCTGGACCCGCTCAAGTACGCGCTGCTGTTCGAACGGTTCCTGAACCCGGAGCGGGTTTCGATGCCCGACTTCGACATCGACTTCTGCCAGCAGGGACGCGATCGCGTTATCACGTACGTGAAGGAGAAGTACGGCCACGCCGCGGTATCGCAGATCGCTACCTTCGGCACCATGGCCGCCAAGGCCGCGGTGCGCGACGTGGGCCGCGTGCTCGACCTGGGCTATGGCTTTGTCGACGGCATCGCCAAGCTGATTCCTTTCAAGCCGGGCAAGCTCGTCACCATCGAGGAAGCCAAGAAGGAAGAGCCGCTCCTGACCGAGCGCGAGAAGAACGAAGAAGAAGTGCGCCAGCTGCTGGAGCTGGCGCAGCGCGTGGAAGGCATGACGCGTAACGTCGGCATGCACGCCGGCGGCGTGCTGATCGCCCCGGGCAAGCTGACGGATTTCTGCCCGCTCTACACCCAGGGTGCGCAGAACGATGGCATGAGCGGTGTGGTCAGCCAGTACGACAAGGACGACGTGGAAGCCGCCGGCCTGGTCAAGTTCGACTTCTTGGGCCTGACCACGCTGACCATCCTGGACTGGGCCGAGCGCTATATCCGCAGGCTCGATCCGTCCATGGCGGACTGGAACTGCAGCCACATCCCGCTCGACGACAGCAAGGCATTCGACATCCTCAAGACGGCCAACACGGTCGCAGTGTTCCAGCTGGAAAGCCGCGGCATGCAGGGCATGCTGAAGGACGCCAAGCCTGACCGCTTTGAGGACATCATCGCGCTGGTGGCACTCTACCGCCCGGGCCCGATGGACCTGATCCCCAGCTTCTGCGCCCGTAAGCACGGCCGCGAGAAGGTGGAGTACCCGGACCCGCGCGTCGAGCCGGTGCTCAAGGAGACCTATGGCATCATGGTCTACCAGGAGCAGGTGATGCAGATGGCTCAGATCATCGGCGGCTACTCGCTGGGCGGCGCCGACTTGCTGCGCCGCGCCATGGGCAAGAAGAAGGCCGAGGAAATGGCCCAGCACCGCGAGCTGTTCCGCGAGGGTGCGGCCAAGAACGGCCTGACCGCGGAGAAGGCGGACGATACCTTCGACCTGATGGAAAAGTTCGCGGGCTACGGCTTCAACAAATCGCACGCGGCCGCTTACGCATTGCTGGCCTACTACACGGCCTGGCTCAAGGCGCACCATCCAGCCGCGTTCATGGCAGCGAATATGTCGCTCGCCATGGACGACACCGACAAGGTCAAGATCCTCTTTGACGATTGCAAGCTCAACAAGCTCCAGGTGCTGCCGCCTGACGTCAACGCCAGCGAATACCGCTTCGCGCCGACCGATGCCAAGACCATCCGCTACGGCCTTGGCGGCATCAAGGGCTCGGGGCAGGGCGCTATCGAGGACATCCTGCGCGCCCGCGAGGAAAAGCCCTTTGCCGACCTGTTCGATTTCTGCGAGCGCGTCGACCGCCGGCAGGTCAACCGCCGCACCATCGAGGCGCTGATTCGCGCCGGCGCCTTCGACAGCCTCAACGCCAATCGCGGCCAGCTGCTGGCCTCGGTGTCGCGCGCCATGGAAGCCGCCGAGCAGAAGGCCGAGTCGGCCAACCAGGTGTCACTGTTCGACCTGATGGCCGACGCCGGCGAATCGCACCGTCCCGCGCTGGTCGACGAGCCTGCCTGGGCGCCCAAGCGCATGCTGCAGGAAGAAAAGCAGGCGCTGGGCTATTACTTCTCCGGCCACCTGTTCGACGCCTATCGGGACGAAGTCGGCCGCTTCCTCAAGGGCACGCTGGCCGGCCTGGAAAAGGAAGTGCAAGGCAATGGCGGCGGCTACGGCCGCGACGTGCGAGGCAAGGTCATCGCCGGTGTCATCACCGGCATGCGCACCCAGATGACGCAGCGCGGCAAGATGCTGATCGTCTTGCTTGACGACGGCACCGGGCAGGTCGAGATGACGGTGTTCAACGAATTGTTCGATGCCAACCGCCATATGTTCCGCGAGGACGAGATGGTGATCGTGCAAGGCAACGCCCGTCACGACACCTTTACCGGTGGCGTGCGCTTCACCGCCGAATCGGTGATGGACCTGGTGGCGGCGCGCGCCAAGTACGCCGAGGCGGTCGGTCTGGCGTTCAACGGCAATGCCTCCACGGAACTGCTGCGCGAGTTGCTCACGCCCTACCTGGCGAGTGTGGCCAATGCGCCAGGCGTGCCGGTGCGCGTGAGCTACGCCACCACCGGCGCGCGCTGCGAGGCGGAGCTGGGACGGCAGTGGCTGGTCACGCCATCCGACGATGCCTTGGCAAGCTTCCGTGCGGCCCYGTCGGGCGAGAACGTCCGCATGCTCTACGGCTGACCCGGGCTTGCCGGTCTGGGCGGCAACGGCATTGCGCCGCCCAGACCGGCATTGCTGCCGTCCATCCCGTCTTTTCATGGATTACACAAGCCCCGCATGGCCAAGCAACGCATCCTCTTCCACCTGACCCACTTCCTGCGCGGCGGCATCGAGACCTCGCTGGTGTCGCTGCTGGCCTCGCTGGATCGAGAGCGCTTCGAGATCGGCCTGACGCTGACCTATCCGACTGAAGCGCTGGAGACGCACTTCCGCGTCATGCTGCCGCCGGACGTCAAGATCCATATCCTCGCGCCGGAGGCCTGGCTCTCGCGCTGCCGGCAACTGAAAAAAGCCGGCAAGCTGGGCCCGTTGGGCAAGATTTATGAAGAAGTGCTGCTGCCGCCGCTGCGCAAGCCGCTGGTCAACCGGCGCTTTCGCAGCATCGCGCGGGACTATGACCTGGTGATCGACTACGACATGTCGCTGTCGCGGCTGACCGGTCGCCTGCCGGTGCCGATGATCGGCTACCAGCATTTCAGCGTGGCGCACCTGGAGCGCGAGAACCGCCGCAAGCTGCGCAAGTTGCGACGCCAGTGCCGTGAGCACTATGACCGCATCGTGGTACTCAACGACAGCATGCTGGCCGACGCGCGGGCGCTGATTCCCGAGGCCGCCGACAAGTTCATCCGCCTGTACAACGCCACCGACCTCGATCGCATCCGTGCGCTCGGCAAGGCGCCTTTCACGCCGCCGGCCCATCCGTACATCGTTTCGGTGGGGCGGCTGGAAGAAAGCCAGAAGGATTTCACCACGCTGCTGCGGGCCTACGCGGCGCTGGTCAGGGGCACGGGCTTGTGCGAGCGGCTGGTGCTGGTGGGCGATGGCGCTTCTCGCGGGCGCCTTGAAGCGCTCGCGCGCGAGCTCGGCATCAGCGAGCGCGTCGGCTTTGCCGGTTTCCAGGCCAATCCGTATGCATGGATCCATCATGCGCGGCTGATGGCGTTCAGCTCCAAGATGGAGGGGCTGCCCAATGTGCTTCTCGAAGGCATGGCGCTGGGCCAGCTGGTGGTGAGTACCGATTGCCCGGTGGGCCCGCGCGAGATCCTGGCCGAGGGCAAGGCCGGCCTGCTGACGCCGGTTGGCGATGTGCCCGCGCTGGCGGAGGCGATCCGCCGCGGGCTCGAGGACGCGCCGCTGCGCGCCAGGCTGCTGGCCTACGCGGCTGTCCACATCGAGCAGATGGGCTTTGGCCCTACCTCGGCGGCCTTCAGCGCTTGCGTCGAGGATCTGCTGGGCGCGCCTCAGGCAGGGGCGGCAGCCCCTACCGTAGGGGCGTCTGCTGTTCGCTCTTCTGCTGCAGGTACCACAGCTTGATGTACTTGTAGTAGCTGGCCTGGCCATTCATCAGCGCCACGCCGAGCCCCTGCGCGCCGTCCAGGAAACCGCGGCGCAGCAGGTAAGTGCGCAGGAACGCCCAGGCGCCATGCAGCACGGCGCTGGCGGGCGACGCCGTCTTGCCGCGCGCGAGGCCCTGCTGGGCGCCGAGGCTGGAGTATTTGTCGATCTTTTGCAGCACCTGCGAGAAATCGTCGTAGGTGTAATGCAGCAATGGCGAATTGAGCCTGCCGACTGGTGCATCGGCGACCACGCGCTCGTGCACGAGATCGTCGGTGAAGCGGGCGTGGCCGCGGCGGAACAGCCGTGTGACGTAGTCGGGGTACCAGCCGCCGTGGCGGATGAAGCGGCCGCAAAATCGCGACAGCCTGGGTACCTCGTACGCATCGGACTGGCCGGACGCCACTGCGGCGAGAATCTCGTCGCGCAGCTCGGGGGTGACCCGTTCGTCCGCGTCGATGGAGAAGATCCAGTCGCCGTCGGCCTTGGATACCGCCAGGTTTTTCTGGACGCCGAAGCCAGGCCAGTGCTCGGTTTCGAAGACCTCCGCGCCCAGGCTCCGGGCCAGCTCGACCGTGCCGTCCCGGCTACCTGAATCCACTATAATCGCGCGGTCGCACCAGGACACGCTTTCCAGGCACTCCCGGATGTTGTGTGCCTCGTTTTTTGTAATCAGTACGACTGAGATTTTCATAGAGCTTGTTTATGATGTTCCGTGCCGGAAAAGTGACCGCTTTTACCAATGCGCTAGTTCTGGCATTTCCAATCCTGCTGCTCTGCGTGCCGAAAGGCGCCGGTATTTTCCTGGGCGCCATCTTGCTGCTGGCGCTGATTGTCCATCGCGGCCTGAGGCCCATGTTTGCGCAGTATCGCGCCACGCTGTACCCCATCGGGCTCGCTATTCTAGCTTTGGTGCTTGTCTTCCTGGGTTCCAAGCTCTATTTCAACGTTCCCTGGAACGTGATGGATAACCCTTCTCGCATTCTCCTGTTGTTGGTGACATGCCTGGTTATCCTCAAGATCGCGCCCGACCCGCGGCGGCTCTGGAGTGGCATCACAATCGCTTTGGCGATTAGCCTGGCGGTTGTCCTGTTCCAGCGCTGGGTTCTCGACGACCCACGGCCGTCGGCCTGGACCCAGGCCATCGCCTTCGGGAACATGGTTGCCGCATTGGGGTTGATTGGTTTCGTGCGGCCTGGGATCAGCCGCAAGGCGCATCTGATTGCCTGGCTGGATCTGGCGCTCGCCGGTTCGGTGCTGATTGTGAACGGCACGCGCGGAGCGTGGCTGGCATTGTGTATCACGATGATCCCGCTGCTCTTTGTTCGTTACCCGAGCATGAGGCCGGGGAAGTTCTTTGGTGCCGTGGTGCTCATCGCCGCCTTGGCTGTGGGACTCTATCTGGCGCCTGGCAGCCCCGTCGCGCAGCGGGTTGACCTTGTGCGGGGACAGTGGGAGCAGTTCCAGCAGGGGAACACCGAGACTTCGGTAGGGGCACGGCTGAAGCTCTGGCAAATGGCGGTGGAATCGATCCACTTGCATCCCTGGCTCGGCGTCGGGGTCGGACAGTTTGCGCGGATTCCCCAAGCCTCCATCTTCTGCAAGGAGCATGGGTCGTCTGACGTTTGCACCCTTGAGCATGCGCACAACGATGTGCTCGAAGCGGCGGCGACAATGGGCATGCCGGGCATGCTGGCTTTGCTGGGCCTGTTCCTGGTTCCTGGTGTCCTGTTCTGGCGGCTGCTGCGCGTATGCTGCCGCAATGCCAACGCACTTGGCGTCAGCGTGTGCGCTTCCGGCATCGGCGTCATCATGGCCAGCCTGATCAGCGGCCTGACCCAAGTGACGATGGCGCACCAGGCAAATATTGTTTTTTATGCCGGCGTCATCGGGCTGTTGCTCGGGCTGGCCGCAGTACAAGCAAAGTATCCCCGCGCCGACGGGGTGGAGAAAACGTGAAAGCCCAAGAACAAAATGCGCCCCCGGCACAGGAAGCCGACACCCTGAAGCGAGTATGGTCCTACCTGCGTCCGGAAATGCGTGTCTTCATCGTTGCCATTATCGCGATGGCGGCTGTGGCTGGCGCCGAAGGGATCATGCCCAAGGTCGTCAATGACCTGCTCGACAACGGTTTCGGCGGCGCATATGCCGGCAAGCTCTGGCACGTGCCGGCCCTGCTGGTTGGCGTGGCACTGATACGCGGGGTGGCGCAGTTCGCCTCCGGCTACCTGCTCGCCCTGATCTCCAACCGGGTGCTGCTGAAAATGCGCATGCAGATGTTCGAGCGCATGCTGCATGCGCCCGCGCTGTTCTACCATCGTAATACCGCGGCGTCCCTGATCAATGCGGTGATCTTCGAAGTCAACCAGGTCATGCAGATCCTGACCGGCGTGCTGATCACCCTGGTGCGCGATTCGCTCACCGTGTTGGCGCTGCTGGTCTACCTGTTCTATACCAACTGGAGCCTGACGCTGGTGGTGGCTGTGATCCTGCCGGTGATCGGTTTTGTCATGGCCAAGGTCAATCGCCGCCTGCGCCGCCTCAATCGCGATCACCAGGCGCTGACCAACACCGCGGCCTACGTGGTCGAGGAAGCAGCCGGTGGCTACAAGGTGGTCAAGCTGCATGGCGGCGAGGCTTACGAGACGTCGCGTTTCGCGGCCATGGCCGAGCGCTTGCGTGGCTATTCCATGCGCATGGCAGTGGCAGGCGGGCTGAACCAGCCCGTCACGGCATTCCTGGCGGCGCTGGCGCTGTCTGTCATCCTCACCATAGCGATGATCCAGTCGCAGACCAACCACACCACGGTGGGCAGCTTCACCGGCTTTGTGATGGCGATGCTGCTGCTGGTCTCGCCGCTCAAGCACCTGACCGACCTGAACCAGCCGCTGCAGCGCGGCCTGACTGCGGCCGAGATGATCTTCGGCCTGATCGATGAGCCGATCGAGCCGCAAGACGGCGGCCTGCCGCTCGAGCGCGCGCGCGGCGAACTGGTGTTCGAGAAGGTGGGCTTCCGCTACGGCGAGGCCGCCCGCCCGGCATTGGACAACATCAACTTCCACGTCAGCGCCGGTGAAGTCGTCGCGCTGGTGGGGCCGTCGGGCAGCGGCAAGACCACGCTGGTCAACCTGGTGCCACGCTTCTTCGACCCGACCGACGGCCGCATCTTGCTGGACGGCAAGACCATCGACGCGTTCTCGCTGCATGACCTGCGCCGCCAGATTGCCTTTGTCAGCCAGGACGTGGTGCTGTTCAACGACACGGTTGCCGCCAACGTGGCCTATGGCGTGCATCCGGCGGCGCAGATCGACATGGCGCGTGTCGAGCGCGCGCTGGCCGCCGCTTACCTGACCGATGTGATCAAGGGCCTGCCGCAAGGGCTGGAGACCAATATCGGCGACAACGGCATGAAGCTGTCCGGCGGCCAGCGCCAGCGCATGGCGATCGCGCGCGCGCTGTACAAGGACGCGCCGATCCTGATTCTCGACGAAGCCACCTCGGCGCTCGACTCCGAATCGGAGCGCCAGGTGCAGGCCGCGCTGGAGGCGCTGATGGTTGGCCGAACCACGCTGGTCATCGCGCACCGCCTGTCCACCATCGAGAACGCCGATCGCATCGTGGTGCTCGACCACGGGCGCGTGGCGGAGCATGGCACCCACGACGAACTGCTCTCGGCCGAGGGACTCTACGCCGGGCTGCACAGGATCCAGTTCGCCACGCAGTAAGACGGCGCAGCCGGCCAGATTTCCGCTGCCCGCGGCAGCTAGCGCGGGCGGTTCATGCGCAGTGCAAAGAGGGGAGCACCCCCGAAGGAGACCACCATGACCGCATCGCCGCCACTCAGCCGTTACCCGGTTCCCGCCATCGCTGACCTGCCCGAGGACATCCGGGCTCGCATCCTGGAAGTCCAGGACAAGGCCGGTTTCGTGCCGAACGTGTTCCTGACGCTGGCCCACCGGCCGGATGAGTTCCGCGCCTTCTTCGCCTACCACGATGCGCTGATGCTCAAGGAGGAGGGCGGCCTCTCCAAGGGCGAGCGCGAGATGATCGTGGTGGCCACTTCGGGCGCCAACCAGTGCCTGTACTGCGTGGTGGCGCACGGCGCCATCCTGCGCATCTACGAGAAAAAGCCGACGCTGGCCGACCAGGTGGCCGTCAACTACCGCAAGGCCGACATCACGCCGCGCCAGCGCGCCATGCTCGACTTCGCCCTCAAGGTCTGCGAGGCCTCGGCCGAGGTTGGCGATGCCGATTTCGCGGCGTTGGCCAAGCATGGGTTCAGCCACGAGGATGCCTGGGACATTGCGGCCATCACCGCCTTCTTCGGCCTGTCCAACCGCATGGCGAACACCATCAGCATGCGGCCGAACGAAGAGTTCTACCTGATGGGGCGCGTGCCGAAGGCTAAGTAGCGCCTCTGGATGCGCGCCCGCCCCCTTGTTCCACTTCTCTCGATCCGCCCGTCGCCTTGAATCCCGTCTCGCTCTTCTTTGCCCAGGCCTGCCTGGTGGTCGGTACACCGTTCATCCTGTGGCGCGGGCTGCGCATCGGCAGCATCGTGCCGCTGGTGGCCATGCAGATCGTGGGCGGCATCCTGCTCGGGCCGTCCCTGCTTGGCACGCTGTGGCCGCAAGGCTGGCAGGCCCTGTTCGGGCCGGCGCAGCTATCCGCGCTCTCCGGGCTGCAATGGCTGGCGGTGGTGCTGTTTGCCTTCCTCTCCGGCTTGCACATCGGCGGCGCGCAGCAGCCAGGGATACGGCGCATTGCGATGGCGGCCGCGCTTGGCAGCGTGCTGGTGCCGTTCGCGCTCGGCACGGCAGCCGGCGCCTGGCTGGCCTACGCCACGCCAGAAGCCGTAGGGCATGCGGCATCTGCCTGGCAATTCGCTTTCGCCGTGGGGGTTTCCATGGCGGTGACGGCGCTGCCGGTGCTGGGGGCGATCCTGCGGGAAATGAAGCTGTCCGACTCCGTGCCCGGCCAGCTGGCGGTCGGCTGCGCCGCCTTCAGCGATGCGGCTATCTGGCTGGTGCTGTCGGCCATCCTTGCCAGCGCGGGCCGTTCCTCAACCTATGACTTCCTGCGGCTGGCTTGCCTGGGTCTTGCCTACGTCGGTGCGATGCTGTGGCTGGTACGCCCGCTGCTGGCGCGCATGCTGCCACGGATGGCCGCCGTTGATGCGCGCCTGGCGCTGGTCGCGGTGCTGATCTTCGGCTCGGCGCTGATTTCCGAATCGGTCGGCCTGCATTACATCCTCGGCGGCTTCCTCGCGGGCATCGTGCTCCCGCGCGATGCGGCCGGCGAGCTCCGGCGCCAGCTCGAGCCCGCCACCGTGGTGGTCCTGATGCCGTTCTTCTTCCTGATGACCGGGCTGCGTACCGACATCGCCATCGGCGGCCAGGCGACGCTTCTGGTGTTCGCCCTGAGCACCATGGTCGCGGTGGTCGGCAAGGTGGTCGGGACCGCATTGCCGGCGCGCCTGGCCGGCCTGCCGCGGCGCGAGGCCTGGATGCTGGGCGCGCTGGTCCAGACCAAGGGGCTGATGGAAGTGGTCGTGCTGGGGATCTTGTTCGAAGCCGGGCTGATCGGCATGACGGCCTTCTCCGGCCTGCTGCTGATGGCGCTGGCCACCACCGTGCTGGCCAAGCCGCTGACGCGCGCGCTGTCGCGCCTGCGCGAGCGCTGAGCCGCGCTTGCCGTCAAGCGCCAGGCAGCGCTAGCGGATTTGCGCGCATGCGCCGCTGCGCGGATCGAACAGCACCGGCCACGCCTGCTCGTAGATGCCCGGGGTGCAATGCTGCTCGCAATGCGCATGCGCCAGCGTGACGCGCCGCGGGTCCTGCCAGACCATCAGCGTGCAGCCGCTGCCATCAATCGCTTGCAGTTCGATATGCGGGGTCTTGCGCACCTGGCGGAACTCGGTGAGATCGAAATGGCAGGAGCCGTGCCGGCCCACCCACAGCTTCCAGCTCAGGCTGCGCACATCGTTGCTGGCCACCCGCATATGGGCATCCTCGCGAAAGCCGTCTTCCTCCGTGCGCTGGCAATCGGCGGCGATATCGATGTCGTGCGGGGGAATGGGCGTGGCGCGTTCCCGCGCCACGGGGCCGGGGGCCTTTTGTGTCTCGGGTGCGCGCGCAGCCGGCGGGGAGGGCGGAGGCAATGTCACCGTGCATGCCGCCAACGCGGCAGCTAACGGCCACAACAGCAAGCGCTTCTTCTTCATGGTGACTCCTTGCGCCCGGTGCCCGCGACGCAATCTGACTGCCGGCACCTGTCTCCATATTTATAGCGGATGGGGCAAGGAAGGCGAGCACAAAGCGTGCGGACGCACACCGCTCTCGCTACTTCGGCGCGGCGCCGCTGCCCTCTGATGCAAGGGGGCCGGCAAGCGCGAGCTGACGGCGAAGCGCTTCAGTGGTGTGGCCCTGTCCGTCGGGGCGCCAGCCGGGCGGCAGGAGGAGAAAGCCGAGCATCGCACTCAAGCTGCGTGCTTGCGCCAGGTCCCGCCCAAGGTCGAGCCACTGCTGGAACTCGACACGCAGCGGATTGCGCGAGCGCATCGGGGTGACCAGCCCATAGCGGCACGGCACGTCGTCGCGCTCGGCCATGTAGGTGCCGAAGAGCCTGTCGAAGACGATCAGCACACCGCCGAAGTTGGCATCCAGGTATTCGATATTGGCAGCGTGATGAACCCGATGCGCGGACGGCGTGTTCAGGACATATTCCAGCCAGCCGAGCCGCGGGATCCAGGTCGCGTGAATCCAGAATTGATAGAGCAGGTTCAGCGACAAGGTCGCGATCACCACCTCGGGCGGAAAGCCCAGCCACACCAGAGGCGTGAAAAACAGCGTGGTGCCTGTCAGCTTGCCGGTCCAGCCAAGGCGGTAAGCCGTCGACAAGGTGAGCTGGTTGGGCGAGTGATGGACGGCGTGCGTGGCCCAGAAGAAGCGCACGCGGTGCGCCGCGCGGTGGTACCAGTAGTAGCAGAACTCCTGGCCGAAGAACAACGCCAAGCCCAGCAGCCAGCTATTGAGCACGATGGTTTGCAAGCGGTGTTCCCAGGCTAGCGCGAATACGGGCGCCGCCAGCGACAAGGGCAGGAAGACCAGGATCTTGCGCCCGGCCAGGTCTACCAGTGACAGCCACGCCTCATGCCAGTCGAACGTGCCGGGCTTGCGCCAGTGCAGCACCAGCGCTTCCATCAGGGATGCGCCGACCACCACCGGCAAGGCATAAAGCTGAAGGATTTCAAGACGGGTCATGACCGCTCCCGGAGCATGAGGGGATAGTATGCGGATGATTATATGAGCTAGTATCAGGTTTGCTTACTCGCGTTCCGGAGTCCCCGCCATGACCCTGCAAACCCGTGAAGACAACGGCCCTAAGCGGCGCCGGCCGATGCAAGCGCGGTCCCTGGAGAAGCTGGAACTCATATTTGAGTCGACCATCCGCCTCCTGGACAAGGAGGGGCTGGAGGGTTTGAGCACCAACCGGATCGCCGAGGTGGCCGGCATCAGCATCGGTACGCTCTACCAGTACTTCTCGAACAAGCAGGAAGTGATGGAAGCACTGGGGCGCCGGGAGATCGAGAGCGTGATGGGGCGCCTGGGCCTCTTGCTCAGCACGCCCGGCACGGCCGACCCCACGGCGCGCGCCAGGCTACTGGTGCGTGCATTGCTAAGTGCATTTGGCGGCCGTCACCGCGTACGCAAGCTCTTGCTGGAGGTAGCGCTGGCCTCGGGCAGCAGGCACGCGCTGGAAGGCTCCGCGGCGCAGGTCGCGCAGTGGCTCAGCTCGGGCCGCGTCGTCGACGTCGAGAACCGCGCGCTTGTCATGCGGCCGATGGCCGCCTTCGTCCTGACGCAGGCCGTCATGGGCGTGATGCGCAGCGCGCTGGCGGCGGACGAAACCCTGCTGGCCGATCCTGAACTGGAGGCCAACCTGGTGCGCTTGATCCGGGGATTCCTGAATGAGGGTGCTGCGCGGCATCAGGCAGCCGCGGGGGATGCCCGATGCCGTTCCTGATCACATCAAAATGATGTCGTACTGTTCCTGGTGGAATGTCRATTCCACCTGCAGCGAGATTGGCTTGCCGATAAAGTCGCCGAGCATGGCCAGATGCTGGCTTTCTTCTTCCAGGAACAAATCGATCACGTGCTGCGAGCCAAGGATACGGAACTCGCGCGGGTTGAACTGGCGCGATTCGCGCATGATCTCGCGCAGGATGTCGTAGCAGACCGTGCGCGGCGTCTTGACCTGGCCCTTGCCCGTGCATACCGGGCACTGCTCGCATAGCACGTGCGCGAGAGACTCGCGCGTGCGCTTGCGGGTCATCTCCACCAGCCCGAGCTGCGAGAAGCTGTTGACGGTGATGCGGGTGCGGTCGCGCGACAGCGCGCGCTTGAGTTCCGAGAGCACCTGGTCGCGGTGCTCGGTGTTTTCCATATCGATGAAATCGATGATGATGATGCCGCCCAGGTTGCGCAGCCGCAGCTGGCGCGCGATCGTATGCGCCGCTTCCAGGTTGGTCTTGAAGATCGTGTCGTCGAAGTTGCGCGCGCCGACGTAGCCACCGGTATTGACGTCAATGGTGGTCATGGCCTCCGTCTGGTCGATCATCAGGTAGCCGCCGGACTTCAGGTCGACCCGGCGCGACAGCGCCTTCTCGATCTCGGCGTCGATATTGAAGAGGTCGAAGACGGGGCGCTCGCCAGTGTAGTGCGACAGGCGTGGCAGCACCGCGGGGGTGTACTCCTGGGCGAACTCGACCAGCTTCTGGAAGTTCTCGCGCGAGTCCACCTGGATCACGTTGGTGGCATCGTTGACGAAGTCGCGCAGCACGCGCTGGGCCAGGTTGAGGTCCTGGTAAAGCAGGTTGGGTGCGGGCAGCGTGGTGGCATTCTGGCGGATCGAAGCCCAGATCTTGCGCAGGTAGGCGATGTCGTTGCCGAGTTCTTCGTTGCTGGATTCTTCGGCGATGGTGCGCACGATGAAGCCGCCGCGCTCGTCCGCCGGCACCAGCCCTTGCACGCGGGCGCGCAGGGCTTCGCGGTCGACCTCGCCCTCGATGCGCTGGGAGATGCCGATGTGCGGGTCCTGCGGCAGGTAGACCAGGGTGCGCCCCGCAATGCTGACCTGCGTTGACAGGCGCGCGCCCTTGGTGCCGATCGGGTCCTTGATGACCTGGACCATCAGGGCCTGGCCTTCGTAGAGTGTCTTTTCGATGGCAAGCGGCGCGGCGTTGGCGTTCTTGTCCGGATCGCGCGGGTGCCAGATGTCGGCGACGTGGAGGAAGGCGGCGCGCTCCAGCCCGATATCGATGAAGGCGGACTGCATGCCGGGCAGCACGCGCACGACCTTGCCGAGGTAGATATTGCCGACGAGCCCGCGCGACAGCGTGCGCTCGACGTGGAGTTCCTGCACGGCGGCCTGCTGCACGATGGCCACGCGTGTTTCCTGCGGTGTGATGTTGACGAGGATGTCTTCAGTCATAGTGGATGAAACTCGTCGCCGGCTGACCGGCCAGGTGGTTGTCCGCATTGTGCTGCCATGCTTCCCGCGGGCGCTGCCGTGGCCAGGGTGGCAGCAGCTTGAAGCGCGAACGGATGGGCGGCGGCGGGGTTCTCAGAACCGCAGATGGGCCTGTCTGAGCAGCAAAGCCGTCTCGAACAGGGGCAAACCCATGATACCCGAATAGCTGCCGTCGATTCGCTCGACGAACTCGGCGGCGCGGCCCTGGATGCCATAGGCGCCGGCCTTGCCGGCGGGTTCACCGCTGGCAACGTAGGCGGCAATCTCGTCGGCCGCCATGGCGCGAAAGCTCACTTCGGAAACCGACAGCGCGTGGCGCTGGCCGAGCGCGGAAACCACGGTTACCGAGGTCAGCACGCGGTGGGTGCGCCCGGACAGGGCGGCCAGCATGCGGGCGGCATCGGCATCGTCGGTGGGCTTGCCGAGGATCTCGCCGCCCAGGCAGACGGTGGTGTCCGAGGTCAGGATGGGGGCGTCGGGCAGGGCGCGCCGCTCGCGCCGGCGCAGCGCGGCTTCGGCCTTGAGCGCGCATACGCGCTGCACGTAGTCGTCCGGGCTTTCACCCGGCAACACGACTTCCAGCGCCTCGGCGTCTTCATCGTCGTCGGCCAGCAGCAGTTCGTAGGCGACGCCAAGCTGGGTCAGCAGCTCGCGCCGGCGCGGGCTCTGGGAGGCGAGATAGAGGAAGGTATGGGTCACGGCAGGGCAGTGGGGGGGAGGGCATGCCAAATGCGGCTGCGGCGCATGCGCCGCTTCGGTCGCATTGTACCCTCGGCCTTGCCTGGTGCGCGACACGGGCGCGCCTGGTTTCAGGCGCGGTGGTAGGGGTGGTTCTGCGTGACCGACCAGGCGCGGTAGAGCTGCTCAGCCAGCAGCACGCGCACCATGCCGTGCGGCATGGTCAGGCTGGACAGGCGCAGCAGGGTTTGCGCGCGGGCCTTCAGGGCGGGATCGAGGCCGTCGGCGCCGCCGATCAGGAAGGCGACATCGCCGCCTTCGCGCTGCCAGTCGCCCAGCTGGGCGGCAAGCTGCACCGTGGTGAGGTCGCGGCCGCGCTCGTCCAGCGCCACGATGCGGCATTGCTTGGGCAGCGCCGCCTCGATGCGGGCCGCCTCGCGTTGCATCACGGTGGTGGCGTTATTGCTCGACGAGCGCGTCTCGGGCTTGATCTCGCGCAGCTCGATGCGCAGCTCGGGCGGCATGCGCTTCGCGTACTCCGCGAATCCGGTTTCGATCCAGCCGGGCATCTTGTGGCCAACGGCCACGATCAGCAACTGCATGGCGGGAAGCGGGCCGTCCGGCTCAGGCCGAGCGGGTGGTGCGCTTGCGCGCGACCGGTGCCTTGGCGGCAGTCTTGGTCGCAGCCGTCTTGGTGGCGGTCTTGCGTGCCACGCCGGTGCCAGCTGCGGTCTTGCGCGGCGCGGCTGTCTTGGCCGGTGCCTTGCGTGCCGGCGCCGAGCCCAGCGCGCTGGTCAGGCGTTTTTGCACGGTCGGGGCGCGGTTGGTGGCGATGGCGTCCGGGTCCGTATCTTCGTGGCCAAGCGGCGGCGAAGGCTCTTTCATGCCTTCAGGCAGACGGGCCAATGCCGGGCGCAGGCCGGTGGCGCGGCGCGCGGTGCGCACGACCGGAGCGTCGTCTTCGTCTTCGCCGTCGATCGGCTCGCTGGCCTTGGCCAGGCCCTTCTTGGCCGTGGACAGCTTCAGGCGTACCGGCTTGTCACCCCAGAGTTCTTCCAGGTTGTAGTACATGCGCAGCTGCGGCTGCATGATGTGGACGACGGCGTCGCCGCAGTCGACCAGCACCCATTCGCCTGTTTCCAGCCCTTCCACCGCAACGATATGGCCGCCGGCTTCCTTGACGGTATCGCGGACCGAGGCGGCCAGCGCCTTGGTCTGGCGGTTCGAGCTCCCGCTGGCGATCACCACCCGGTCGAACAGTTCGGTCAGGTGGGTGGTGTCGTACACCTTGATGTCCTGCGCTTTGACATCTTCGAGGCCGTCGACGATGGCGCGTTGCAGTTTGCGAATATCCATGGTGCTTTTTTCAGTTCAGCTGAGATCGGTTTGGGGGCGGGCCGGGATGGGCAGATCCGACTGCGTCGGCCGATACAGGCCGCGGCTCGCAATGTAGTGTGCCACGCCGGACGGCAGCTGGTCATCTGCCGGTTGTCCGGCAGCCAGGCGTTGGCGTAGGGCGGTGGAGGAGAGGTCGACGGCGAGCGTCTGGTCGATCCACATGCGGCCGGAGGGCATGGATTGTATCAGGTCGGTGGACGCACGCCGTTGCGCGAGCTCCTGGCGCACCGGACCGTCCAGTTCCGCGAGGTCGAAACCGGGCCGCGTCGCCACGCAAAGATGGACGTGCGCAAACAGTGCTTGCCAGCCATGCCAGGTGTGCAGGCGCAGCAACTGGTCGGCGCCCATGAGCCACGCCAGCGAGGCATCGGGGCCATAGTGCTCGCGCAGTTCATGCACGGTATCGACGGTGTAGCTGGGGCCGGCGCGGTCGACTTCCATGCGGCTCGCATGGACCAGCGCGCGCGTGTCGGACAACGCCTGCGCGGCCAGTTCGGTCATGGCGAGGCGGTCGGCGGCGGGGGTGACGTCGTCGCCTTTTTGCCACGATTGGCCGGTCGGGATCCAGACCAGCTCGTCGAGTTCGAGATGTTCGATGCAGAGGCGGGCGAGCGCCACGTGGCCGATGTGGGGCGGATCGAAAGTGCCGCCGAGAATGCCGAGGCGGTAGGGGCGGTTGCTCTTGGTCGGGCCTGCTGCGTCTGCCGCGTTGGCGGTGAGCGATCGTGCGATGTCGTGTGCCATGGGGTTGCCGTCAGGCCCACTCGCGCACGGGCAGGAAGTCCGTGTACAGCGCGGCCTCCGCGCTGCCCGGTTCCGGCTGCCAGTCGTAGCGCCAGCTGGCCAGCGGCGGCATCGACATCAGGATCGACTCGCTGCGGCCGCCCGATTGCAGCCCGAAGTGCGTGCCGCGGTCGAACACCAGGTTGAACTCGACATAGCGGCCGCGCCGGTAGGCCTGGAACTCCCGCTCGCGCTCGCCGTAAGCCGTGTCCTTGCGCGCTTGCAGGATCGGCAGGTAGGCGTCCAGGAAGGCGTCGCCGACCGATTGCATCATGGCAAAGCTGCGCTCGAAGCCGAGCGCGGAGAAGTCATCGAAGAAGATGCCGCCAATGCCGCGCGCTTCGCCGCGGTGCTTGAGGAAGAAATACTCGTCGCACCATTGCTTGAAACGCGGGTAGAGGTCATCGCCATAGGGGGCGAGGGCATCGCGGCAGGTGGCGTGGAAGTGTGCGCAGTCGCCAGCGTCGCCGTAGTACGGCGTCAGGTCCATGCCGCCGCCGAACCACCACACCGGCTCGGCGCCTTCCTTCACCGCCATCAGGCAGCGCACGTTCATATGCACGGTAGGGACAAAGGGATTGCGCGGGTGGAACACCAGCGACACGCCCATTGCCTCGAAGCCCCGCCCGGCGAGCTCCGGCCGGTTGGCGGTAGCCGATGGCGGCAGCGCATCGCCCCGCACATGCGAGAAGCCCACGCCGGCCCGCTCCATCACGGCGCCGCCTTCCAGGATAAGGGTGCGGCCGCTGCCGCGCAGGCGCTCGGTGGGCGGCTTCTCCCAGGCATCGGTCGAAAACGCCTTGCCGTCGATGGCGGCGATAGCGTCGGTGATACGGTCTTGCAGACCGAGCAGATAGGCACGGACTGCCTGGGAATCGATCATGGTATGCGGGCGGGTGAGCCGGAGCGGTGACGGCCGGGCAGGTCAGTCAACCTGCCCGGCCGTCATAGCGATGTCATGATTGTACTGGCTGAGGCAACGCCTGGCCGGATTCGGCAAATTCAGCACGAACCACCGTAAAAGGCGAAGAAACCGGAGCGAGCGGCCCATGGCAAGCACCGCAGGGCTCGCCATGGGTCGCGCGGTAGATGGATTCGTCCTTTACCGTTTGATGGCTCGGTAGCCGATGTCGGTACGGTACTGCATGCCGTCGAAGTGGATCTTCTCGGCCGCGCCATAAGCCGCGCGCTGTGCCGCCTTGACGGTATCGGCCAGCCCGACCACGCACAATACGCGTCCGCCCGTGGTCAGCAGCGTGCCGTCCGTGAGCGTGGTGCCGGCGTGGAAGGTCACGCTGTCGTCGGTCTCGGCCGGGATGCCGGTAATGGCATCGCCCTTGCGCGGCGCATCGGGATAGCCAAAGGCGGCCATCACCACGCCCAGCGCGGTGCGGCGGTCCCAGTCCAGTTCGATCTCGTCGAGCTTGCCGTTGACGGCGTGCTCCATCACATCGACCAGGTCGGTCTTCAGGCGCGCCAGGATCGGCTGGGTTTCCGGATCGCCCATGCGGCAATTGAATTCCAGCGTCTTCAGGTTGCCGTCGGCGTCGATCATCAGGCCGGCGTAGAGGAAGCCAGTGTAGGTGATGCCGTCTTTTTCCATGCCACGCACGGTCGGCATGATGATCTCGCGCAGCGCGCGGGCATGCAGCGCGGGCGTGACCACCGGGGCCGGCGAGTACGCGCCCATGCCGCCGGTATTGGGGCCGGCGTCGTGATCGAGCAGGCGCTTGTGGTCCTGGCTGGTGGCGAGTGCCAGGACGTTCTTGCCGTCCACCAGCACGATGAAGCTGGCCTCCTCGCCCTCGAGGAATTCCTCGATCACCACGCGTGCGCCGGCATCGCCAAGGCGGTTGTCGGCCAGCATCATGTCGACCGCGGCGTGCGCTTCTTCCAGGGTGGCAGCAACCACCACGCCCTTGCCGGCGGCCAGGCCGTCGGCCTTGATCACGATCGGCGCGCCTTGCACGTCGATATACGCGTGCGCCGCGGCGGCGTCGTTGAAGGTCTGGTAGGCGGCGGTCGGGATGCCGTGGCGCTGCATGAAGGCCTTGGCGAAATCCTTGGAGGATTCCAGTTGGGCCGCCGCCTGCGTCGGGCCGAAGATGCGCAGGCCCTTGGCACGGAAGATATCGACGATGCCGGCCGCCAGCGGCGCCTCGGGGCCGACCACCGTGAAGCTCACGCCTTCGCGCTCGGCGAAGGCCGCGAGCACTTCCGGATCGGTCAGGGGAACGTTCTGCAGCCGCTTGTCGAGCGCGGTGCCGCCATTGCCCGGCGCCACGTACACCACCTGCACCTTGGGCGACTGGGCCAATTTCCAGGCCATCGCGTGTTCACGACCACCCGAGCCGACAACCAATACTTTCATGATCTACTGCCAGAAAAAATGACGCATGCGAAATGCGAAAAGCGGCAGCCATGGCTCATCGAACCGCGCTGCCGCCGTGAGGCGAGGCCTTACCCGATCCCCGCCTTACTCCTCGATCACCGCGTTGGTGAAGACTTCCTGCACGTCGTCCAGGTTTTCCAGGGCGTCGAGCAGCTTTTGCATCTTGATGGCGTCGTCGCCGGTAAAGCTGACTTCGTTTTGCGGCTTCATCGTGACATCGGCCATCTCGGCCTTGAAGCCCGCGGCTTCCAGCGCGGCCTTGACCGTGCCGAAATCATTGGGCGGGCACAGCACTTCGATCGAGCCGTCGTCGTTGGTGACCACGTCGTCGGCGCCGGCTTCCAGCGCGGCTTCCATCAGCTTGTCCTCGGGCGTGCCGGGGGCAAACAGGAACTGGCCGCAGTGGGTGAACATGAACGCCACGGAGCCTTCCGCGCCCATGTTGCCGCCGTTCTTGGAGAAGGCATGGCGCACTTCGGCGACGGTACGGGTACGGTTGTCGGTCAGGCAGTCGACGATGATCGCCGCGCCGGCCAGGCCGTAGCCCTCGTAGCGGATTTCTTCGTAGTTGACGCCTTCCAGGCCACCCACGCCGCGCTGGATGGCGCGCTGGATGTTGTCCTTAGGCATGTTCGCATCCATTGCCTTGTCCATGGACAGGCGCAGGCGCGGGTTGGAATCGGGGTCAGCGCCGCCGAGCTTCGCGGCGACGGTGATTTCCTTGATCAGGCGGGTCCAGACCTTGCCGCGCTTGGAGTCAGCCGCGGCCTTCTTGTGTTTGATATTGGCCCATTTTGAGTGACCGGCCATGATTCTCTCCGAAGCGGAAAATGTTTGACGCGCGCGCCTTGGCTTTGCGCGCCGGCTGTGCCGGGCGGGCAACGGGTGCTCGCTGGCGGCGCGCCGGGTGGTTTATGTGTCTGTGAGCCGGCCTTGGGGGCTGGCATAATCAGCCCAGCATTTTATCACGCGGCCCCGCCGCCGCTGGCCTCCCGATCACGGGAGCCGCCGGGAAGGGCGGGGACGGTCGCGGCGAAAGCGCCGCGCGGCTTGCCAACCAGAGAGACCATGGCCGAACCCATCATCATCGCCAAGAACGCCGAGCTGGAACTTGCCCTGCTGCCTGAAATGGGCAACCGGCACGGCCTGATCACCGGCGCCACCGGCACCGGCAAGACCGTGACCCTGCAAAGCCTGGCCCAGGGCTTCTCGCGGCTGGGTGTGCCAGTTTTCATGGCCGACGTCAAAGGTGACCTGACCGGCATTTCCCGGCCGGGCAAGCTCTCCGACAAGCTCAAGGCACGCCTGGCCGAGCTCGGCCTGCCCGAGCCGGTGTGGGGCGCCTGCCCCACCACCTTGTGGGATGTGTTCGGGCAAAAGGGCCATCCCGTGCGCGCCACGGTCTCCCACATGGGGCCGCTGCTGCTGTCGCGCATGCTGGAACTCAACGACACCCAGCAGGGCGTGCTCAACCTGGTCTTTCGCATCGCCGACGCCAACGGGCTGCTGCTGCTCGACGCCAAGGACCTGCGCGCCATGCTGCAGTACGTGGGCGACAACGCCGGGCAGTTCACCACCGAATACGGCAATATCTCCGCGGCCTCGATCGGGGCCATCCAGCGCGGGCTGATGGCGCTGGAGTCTCAAGGCGCCGACGTGTTCTTCGGCGAGCCCATGCTCAATCTGGATGACTTCATCCAGACCGAGAACGGGCAGGGCGTGGTGAACATCCTGGCCGCCGACAAGCTGCTGAATTCGCCCAAGCTCTACGCCACTTTCCTGCTCTGGCTGTTGTCGGAGCTGTTCGAGAAACTGCCCGAGGCGGGTGATCTCGACAAGCCCAAGCTGGTGTTCTTTTTCGACGAGGCGCACCTGCTGTTCAACGACGCGCCCAAGGCCCTGCTCGACAAGATCGAACAGGTGGTGCGGCTGATCCGCTCCAAGGGCGTTGGCGTGTATTTCGTCACGCAGAATCCTGTCGACATCCCCGATACCGTGCTGGGCCAGCTCGGCAACCGCGTGCAGCACGCGCTGCGCGCCTTCACGCCGCGTGACCAGAAGGCCGTCAAGGTGGCGGCCACCACCATGCGGGCCAAGCCGGGGCTGGACCTGGAGAAGGCCATCGGGGAGCTCGGCGTGGGCGAGGCGCTGGTGTCGTTGTTGGACGCCAAGGGCATTCCCGGCATCACGGAGCGCGCCTGGGTGCTGGCGCCCGGCAGCCGGATCGGCCCGATCACCGACGACGAGCGCAAGCAATTGCTGGCGAACTCGCTGGTGGCCGGCACCTATGAGCAGACCATCGATCGCGAGTCGGCCTACGAGAAGCTCAAGGGCCGCGCCGCCGCGCCTGGGTCTGCTCCCGCCGCTGGCGGCGGCGCACCCGCGCCCGTGCCGACGGCCGGCCAGCCCGAAGCCCCGCCCGCGCAGGGCGGTGGCTGGCTGGAACAGGCGGGCGAGATCTTCGGCGGGCTGACCAAGGGCACCGGCAAGACCGGGCGCGGCGATTCCATCCTGGAGTCGATGGCCAAGTCGGCCGCGCGCACGGTAGGCTCGCAGGTCGGGCGCGAGCTGATTCGCGGCGTGCTGGGCAGCTTGCTGGGCTCGGGCAAGAAGAAATAGGGGCGCCACCCAGTAGGGGCGCTATCCCTAGGCCGCTCCGGCGGGCCACGCCCGGCGAGACAGGCGGGCGTGGCGCATTGCCACAGCATGGTATCGGCCAGCCGGTCCGTCAGCCGGTCCTTCAGGGATAGCACTAGTGAGAGGGACTCGCGCCTTAGCGGCGTTGCGCCGCTGCCTCGTCTTCCCGCATCTTGCGCAGGAACAGCCGGGTGAAGAACCAGCCCATGCCGATGATGAAGGCGATGACGGCCAGGCTCATCAGCCCGGTGGGGGTCGAAAACAGGATCTTCAAGGCTGCCATGTGGGTCTCCCAAGTCAGGCGAGGCACACCGGACGGTGTGCCGCTGCCGATAGTCTAGGGAGCRCCGCGGCCGGCGGGATTGAGGCCGGTCAAGCCGGGCGCAGACAATGTCCGGCTTGCCAGCAAAACTCAGTTCTTGGTGCCGAACAGTCGGTCGCCCGCATCGCCCAGGCCCGGGATGATGTACGCGTGCTCGTCCAGGTGGCTGTCCAGCGAAGCCACGAACAGCTTGACGCCCGGATGTGCCTTCTGGAACACCTCCACGCCTTCCGGCGCGGCTACCAGCGCCACGAACGTGATCGCATCGTCCTTGACGCCGCGGCGCTTGAGCACATCCACCGCATGCGCGGCGGAGTAGCCGGTGGCGACCATCGGGTCGCACAGGATAAAGCTGCGGTCTTCCACGTCGGGCAGGCGCACCAGGTATTCCACCGGACGGTGCTGGTCGTCGCGGTAGACGCCGATATGGCCAATGCGGGCCGAGGGAATCAGCTCGACCAGACCGTCGCTCATGCCCACGCCGGCGCGCAGCACCGGCACGATGGTGAGTTTCTTGCCGGCGATCACCGGTGCGTCCAGCTCCACCAAGGGCGTCTCGATGCGGCGCGTGGTCAGCGGCAGGTCGCGCGTGATTTCATAGCCCATCAGCAGCGTGATCTCCCGCAGCAGCTCGCGGAACGTGCGCGTGGAGGTGTCCCTGTCGCGCATATGGGAGAGCTTGTGCTGGATCAGCGGGTGATCGAGGATGTACAGCTTGGGGAAACGCGGATCTTGCTTCATGGCGGGTAGTCGGCAGGAGTGGGCGCGAGGGCCCGTTGCAGCCGGATTGTAATGGATGCGGGGCTGCGCGCCCCCGGCGATCCTCCCGCCGCAAGCGCGCAGCCCCGCCTGCGCTCAATCCACCGTGATGCTGGCGCTCTTGGCGACCTTGCCGAATTTCTCGTACTCGGACAGCGTCAGCGACTGCAGGTCAGCCGCGCTCGAGCCCTTGGGATTGAAGCCCGCCTGCCCGAGTTTGTCCTTCACGTCGGCATTGCCCAGCGCCGCGAGAAAGGCGGCATTGAGTGCCTGCACCACCGGCGCGGGTAGCCCTGCCGGACCGTACACGCCGAACCAGGGCTCGATGGCATAGCCCGCCAGGCCGGCCTCGGCCAGCGTCGGCACGTTCGGCAGCGCCGGCGAGCGGCTCTTGCCGGCCACCGCCAGCGCGCGCAGCTTGCCGCCCTGGATGTGCGGCAGCGAGGCGGGCAGGTTGTCGAACATCACCTGCACGTGGCCGCCCAGCATGTCGTTGATGGCTGGGCTGCTGCCCTTGTATGGCACATGGGTCAGGCCCGTTTGCGTCATCTGCGCGAACATCGCGCCCGCCAGGTGCATGGACGTGCCGGTGCCCGCGGTGGCGTAGGTCAGGCCGGGGTGGGCCTTCGCATAGCTGACCAGCTCGGCCACATTCTTCACCGGCAGGCTGTTGCTGACTTCCAGCACGATGGTCGAGGTGCCAAGCAGGCTGACCGCGGTGAAATCCTTGCGCGGGTCGAACGGCACGTGCTTGTAGATATGCGGGTTCAACGCATTGGTCGAGATGGCGCCGAAGCCGATGGTGTAGCCGTCCGGCGCGGCCTTGGCGACCGCCTCCATGCCGATATTGCCGCCAGCGCCGGGGCGGTTCTCCACGACCACGGGCTGGCCGAGTTTCTCCGCCACCTTCTGGCCGACCGTGCGCGCCACGAGGTCGGTGGTGCCGCCAGCGGCGTAAGGCACGATGAAGCGGATTGGCTTGACGGGGTAATCGGCCGCGTTGGCGGCCGAGGGCAGCCAGCCGCTTGCGAGCATGGCAACCGCGGCGGCTACCAGCAGCGGGCGGGCGGCGGTCTGCTTTTTGACTGGAACGGGAATGCGCGAGGAAAGAATAGCGAGGGGTGCTGCCGTCATGAATGCTCCTGGTTTTTCTTATGCGGCGCGCGTTTGACGCGCCGACCGGCGAGCTTACGGCAGTTTCAGGCTGGCTGCCAGGGTTGCCAGTCAGGCAGGCTGGCTAGCCGGGCAACGGCATGGCGGCTAGATATTCTGCCCGCGCTGCGCCGCTGGCAGCGCCGGGCGCCCGAGCAGGCCGCGCACGCGCTGGGTATTGCGCTCGAACACCCAGTAGACGGCAAAGGCATAGGCATAGCAGCCCAGCAGGATCAGCGCGGCCAGGCCCAGGCTGCCAGCGCCGACAGGCAGGCGGACCTTGACCAGGGCCGCGGCGATGAACAGGGTCAGCGGGAAATGCGTCAGGTAGAGCGAGTACGAAAACCCGGACGCCAGCGTAGCCAGGCGCGACAAGCCTGCGTGGCCGATGCGGATGCGGGTCGACAGCACGGCCAGCAACAGCACGAAGAAGCCCAGCGCGACAGCGGCATCGGCGTACGGCTTGTGCTTGGTCAGTGCAATGGCGGCCAGGAACACCAGCAGCGCCGGCAGCACCAGCCACTTGCGCCGCGCGATCGCTGCGATCTGCGCCAGCCTTGCTTCCAGGGCTTGCGCCAGCACACCCAGCAGCCAGAACAAGAAGCCTTCGACCAGGCCGTGGAACAGGCCCATCGTGACCAGCGCCGCCAATAGGCACAGCAATGCCTGCGGCGTGCGGCGCAGGTGCCAGGCGCCGTATAGCGCAGGGAACCAGAGGTAGTACCAGAATTCGTTGGCCAGGCTCCACAACGGCCCGTTGGAGCCATAGGTCTGGCAGGCAAGGGTTTGCAGGAACGCCGCGTTGCAAACCAATCCCGCGACGCCGAGGTTATGCGAGATATCGATCTGCTGGGCCGCGTTGCCCTCGGTGCCCTGGTAGAACGGCCCCCACGCCAGGTGGATCCCGGCACTGTCCCAGAACAGCCCGAGCAGCAGCGCGGGCAGCAGTACGATCCATAGCCGCGTCATGCGGTCAGCCAGGTAGCTGCGCCAGGACCAGTCGCCACGCGTCATCTTGCGGCGCACGGTGCCGCCCACCAGGTAGCCCGAGAGCAGGAAGAACACGATCACGCATTCGTGGCCGACGCTGCACAGCGCATAGAACAGCTGCAGCGCCACGCCGGCCGCGCCGCCATGCGGCCCGCTCGCCGCATAGTCGACGATGACCAGCGCCCGGACATGGCCAAGGCAGACCAGGCCCGCGGCCAGCGCCCGGATCAGGTCTAGTACATCGTATTGCTTGCTTTGGTCCGTGCCATCCACGACCAGTCTCCCGGTTCCGGCTCGCCAGGGCTGCGGTGGACACAAGGCGGCACGCAGCGCGGGACTCTCCTTGGCAGAGCTTAGCCGGGCGGCTACGGCGTGAAGGTGCGCCGTCCCACATAGAGAAAGCCCGCGAAAGCCAGCGAAAGCCGAGGCACGGGAAGCAGGCGCCGCTGCCATCGGCACGGCATGGGTTGAGGCACGCGGGTTGGGGCACGCCGCCCAACACCTGTGCGCAGCACAATGTGCCTCGGATGCAGTTGCTTCTTTTCGAATACAATGGCTCGCGTCCTTGGCGGCCAGCCCGCGCCCAGCGGCGCGCGGCCCCACTATCCGGCTTCTCCCTTGTCTGCATCCCAACTTTCCCGCACCGTGCCTGCCGCCGAGCCGGCATCGCAGCGCGCCGGCTTGGCCGTGGCTGCCGTCGGCGCCGTCCTCTTTTCCGGCAAGGCGATCGTCGCCAAGCTGATGTACCGCTACCAGGTCGATGCGGTCATGGTCATCACCCTGCGCATGCTGTTTGCCGTGCCGCTGTTCATGGCGATCGGCTGGTGGCAGTCGCGGCGCCTGCCGGCGCTGTCCTGGGCCGATCGCGGCCGCATCGTGTTCCTCGGCATCATCGGCTACTACCTGTCCAGTTTCCTCGACTTTCTCGGCCTGCAATACATCACGGCCGGGCTCGAGCGGCTGATCCTGTTCCTGACGCCGTCCTTCGTGCTGCTGGCCAGCGCCGTGCTGTTCAAGCGGCGCATCAGCCTGCGGCAGTGGCTGTCCCTGGCGCTGGCCTATATAGGCATCGTGCTGGTTTTCGCGCATGATCTCGACGTGAGCGGCGGCCAGGTGTGGCTCGGTGCGGCGCTGGTGCTCGGCAGCGCACTAACCTACGGCATTTACCTGATCGCTTCAGGCGAATTGGTGCAGCGCATTGGTTCGTTGCGGCTGGTGGCCTATGCGATGTGCGTTTCCACCGCGTGCTGCGTGGTGCAATATCTGGTGCTGCGCCGGCCGCTGGCGGAGCTGCTGCAGCCGGCCCCCGTGATGTGGCTTTCGCTTGCCAATTCTGTGTTTTGCACGGTGCTGCCGGTGTCGCTGACGATGGTGGCGGTGGCGCGCATCGGCGCGCCGATGGCATCGCAGGCGGGTATGCTCGGGCCGGTATCCACTTTGTTCCTGGGCTTCTGGCTGCTGGGTGAGCCGATCACTGGCGTGCAGCTCGCCGGCAGCGCGCTGGTGATGGGCGGGATATATTTGCTGTCGGCGCGCAAGGTGGGCAAGGCCCGGGCTGCTCGTCGCGGCGGCAAGGCGATGGATACGCTGGACAACAAGCAGGCGGGTGGCCGCCTCGATGACACAAGGAGTCGATGAGATGGATCTCGGATTGCGCGGCAAGCATGCGCTGGTGTGTGGCGCCAGCAAGGGTCTCGGTTTTGCCTGCGCCGACGCGCTGGCTGCCGAAGGCGTGGATGTGGTGATCGTGGCGCGCGGCGCCGAGGCGCTGGAAAAAGCTGCGGCGGACCTGCGCGCGCGCCACGGCCGGCGCGTGATGGCGGTCGCCACCGACATCACGACCCCGGCCGGGCGGAAGCTGGCGCTGGACGCCGTCGCCAAGCTGGGCGACCTGGACATCCTCGTCAACAATGCCGGCGGTCCGCCGCCGGGCAATTTCCGCGACTGGGACCGCGACGCCTGGCTGGCAGCGATCGACGCCAACATGCTGACCCCGATCGAGCTGATCAAGGCCACGGTGGACGGCATGATCGCGCGCAAATGGGGCCGCATCGTCAACATCACCAGCGGCGCCGTGAAGGCGCCGATCGATGTGCTCGGCCTGTCCAACGGCGCGCGCTCGGGCCTGACCGGCTTTGTCGCCGGCCTGGCGCGCGAAGTGGCGCAGCACGGCGTGACGGTGAACAACCTGCTGCCCGGCCCGTTCAATACGGATCGCCTCTACAAGACCATGGAAGGTGGCGCCAGGCAGGCCGGCCTGTCGATCGAGGAAGTCTCCAAGCGCCGCGCCGCGCAGAACCCGAGCCGCCGCTTTGGCGAGCCGGCCGAGTTCGGCGCCACCTGCGCCTTCTTGTGCAGCCGCCACGCCGCGTACATGACCGGGCAGAACGTGCTCCTAGACGGCGGCGCCTACCCCGGCACGTTCTAAGCTGCTGCCGCACCCAACCCGCGGCGCGTGCGCGGCCTGGCGGCCGTGCCGGCGCCGCGGGCGTTTTCCGGCCGGGCCATGCCGGCCCGGCCTTTCTCTGATTGGCCAGGATGATGCCGATGACCCCCCCTCGTATTGCGCTGATTGCGCACGACCACAAGAAAGACGACATCGTGGCTTTTGCTGGCCGCCATCGCGATTTCCTGTCGCGTTGCGAACTGCTGGCCACCGGGACCACGGGCGGCCGCCTGAGCGACGAAATCGGCCTGACGGTGACGCGCATGCTCTCCGGCCCCTGGGGCGGCGACCTGCAGATCGGCGCGCAACTGGCCGAAGGCCGCGTGGGCGTGGTGATTTTCCTGCGCGACCCCATGACGCCGCAACCGCACGAACCCGATATCAATGCGTTGGTGCGCGCCTGCGACGTGCACAACGTGCCCTGTGCCACCAATGTGGCCACCGCGGATCTGTTGATCGCGGAGCTGCGGCGGATGTACCCGGAGTAAGCCGCGTCGGCCTGACGTATTTTCGGCATCAACACATAGCAACAGCTACCAACACATGGCAACACCCAGCAACTGGAAAAGGAGTGAGACATGAGCAAGGCTATCCGCATTTTCGAGACCGGCGGCCCCGAGGTGATGCAGTGGGTTGATGTCGAGGTGGGGGATCCCGGCCCCGGCGAGGTGCGCGTGCGCCACGAGGCGGTTGGCCTCAACTACATCGACGTGTATTTCCGCAGCGGGCTGTACAAGCAGCCGCTGCCGGGTAGCCTCGGCATGGAAGGCGCCGGCGTGGTGGAGGCGGTTGGCGCCGGCGTGGGGCACCTGAGCGTGGGCGACCGTGTTGCTTATGCCGGCCGTCCCACGGGCGCCTATGCGCAGGTGCGGGTCATGCCGGCCGATATCGTGGTGCGCCTGCCGGACGCCATCTCGTTCGAGCAGGGCGCGGCGATGATGCTGCAGGGCCTGACCACGCAGTACCTGCTGCGCGACAGCTACCGCGTGCAGGCAGGAGACACCGTGCTGCTGCACGCCGCCGCGGGTGGCGTTGGCCTGATCGCCAGCCAGTGGCTCAAGGCGCTGGGCGCCACCGTGATCGGCACCGCCGGCAGCGATGAAAAAGCCGCGCTGGCACGCGCGCATGGGTGCGACCACACCATCGTCTACACGCGTGAGTCCTTCGTCGACAAGGTCAAGGAAATCACCGGCGGCAAGGGCGTCGCCGCGGTCTACGACTCGGTCGGCAAGGACACCTTCAACGGCTCGCTGGATTGCCTGAAGCCGCGCGGCACCATGGTGGTGTTCGGCAACGCATCCGGCCCCGTGCCGCCGTTCGATCTGTCCGTGCTGGGCAACAAGGGCTCGCTGCGCATCACGCGGCCCACGCTGATGACCTATGTGGTCCATCGCGAACTGCTGGAGCCGATGGCGGCCGAGCTGTTCGAGATGGTGACCAGCGGCCGGGTGAAGATTGAAGTCCGCCAACGTTACGCGCTGGCGGATGTAGCGCAAGCGCATCGCGACCTGGAAGGCCGCAAGACCACTGGCACGACCGTCCTGCTGCCTTGACGCCGCAGGCTGGTGCGAGCCGCCTGGCCTGCTAGCGGGCTCGCACCGTCTGGGCGCCGGCGCGCGCCTCGGCCTGCCGCAATACGTGCGCGGGCAGGCGCCTGAGGATGAAGTGCACCGCCAGCGGGATCAGCACCACGTCGTCCATCAGGCCCAGGCCAGGGATGAAGTCAGGGATCAGGTCAATGGGCGAAATGGCGTACAGCACCAGGCCTAGCGCGGCCGGCTTCAACCAGCGCGGGGCGTCGGGATGGCGCAGCGCGTACCACAGCAGGCGGCCGTCGCGCCGCACCAGGGTCCACAGTGCCGAAAATCGTTTCCACATGAGAGGCCTCCTTCACTTTCCACAAACGCCAAGCGACGTGGCCGATTGCGCCACTCGCAGATAGCTTGGGCCAATCTTCGGCGCTTCAAGTTCCACGGGGCGTTCAGGCGGGGGGGGGTGACGCGAATGACATCCAGTGACGGACATCTAGTGACGGACGTGCAGGGCAGGTGGCGAGGCGCGAGACGCACCACGCCACCGTGCCGGCAGCGCTGCGAGCGCAGGCTGCCGGCAACCGCTAAACCGATGCTGGCAATCAGCCCGGGATCTTGCCTTCCACGCCTTCGACGTAGAACTTGATGCCGTGCAGGAAGCCGTCGTCGGCTGCCTGGTCCTTGGCCAGCTGTTCCTTGCCGGTGTTGTCCTTGAGCGGACCCTTCCAGATCGGAGCCGAGCCATCGGCGATGCCCTTCTTACGCTCTTCCACCAGCGCCTTCACGTCATCCGGCACCACGGTATTGAAGCCCTTCAGGTCGATCATGCCTTCCTTGACGCCCCACCACGTGGTGCCGTTCTTCCACTGGTTAGCCAGCACGTCGCCGACCACCTTGTTGTAGTACACGCCCCACGAGATCACCGAGGCGGCCAGGTGGGCCTTCTCGCCGAACTTGCTCATGTCGCTGTCCCAGCCGAATGCGTACACGCCCTTTTCCTGCGCGGTCTGCACCACGGCGGCGGAGTCGGTGTTCTGCATCAGCATGTCCACGCCCTGGCCGATCAGCGTGGTCGCGGCTTCGCGCTCCTTGCCCGGATCGAACCACTTGTTCACCCACACCACCTTGACGGTGGCCTTGGGGTTGACGCTGCGCGCGCCGATGGTGAACGAGTCGATGTTGCGGATCACCTCGGGGATGGGCACCGATGCCACCACGCCCATCTTGCCGGTCTTGCTCATCTTGCCGGCGACCACACCAGCCAGGTAAGCGCCTTCATAGGTGCGCACGTCGTACTGGGCCAGGTTGTCGGCGGTCTTGAAGCCGGTGGCGTGCTCGAACTTCACGTCCGGGAATTCCTTGGCGACCTTGAGCATCGATTCCATGTAACCGAAGCTGGTGCCGAAGATGACCTTGTTGCCTTGCGCGGCGAGATCGCGGAACACGCGTTCGGCATCGGCGGCGGATTCGGGCACGTTCTCGACGAAGGACGTCTTCACCTTGTCGCCGTATTTTTCTTCCACGGCCTTGCGGCCGGCATCATGGGCGAAGGTCCAGCCTGCATCGCCGACCGGGCCGATGTAGACGAAGGCGACCTTGAGCGGCTCGGCCTTTTGCTCGGCGGCGGGAGCGGAGRCCGGAGCCGCGCTTTCCGCAGGCTTTTCGGCTTCTTTCTTGCCGCAGCCCGCGAGAGCCAGCACGGCGGTGGCAGCCAGTGCGGCAAGGGTTTTCCTGCGCGTGACGATCATGATTTCTCCTTGTAATGACCGGGGTACCGAGTACCGATGTTTTGATTAAGGTTGCAACTGTGGCTCTGAACAACGAGGGCTTTAGGCCTGAAGTCTCTGACGGACTTTATAAAAGCGAAACAAGAACGGAAAACACGGCGCCGCGCCGCGCCGGGCGGGCACGGCAACGGGATCGGTCAGGCGGCGCCCGGGCGGAACGGCTTGCCCAGCGAGGCCGGCATGTTCAGGCGGATCCACGCCGGGTTGCGCGAGATCAGCGCCAGCACGACGATGGTCGCCGCATAGGGCAGCATCGACAGGATCTGCGAAGGCACCGATACGCCAATGCCCTGCAGGTAGAACTGCAGGATGGTGACGCCGCCGAACAGCCAGGCTCCGGCCCAGACGCGGCCCGGGCGCCAGGTGGCGAAGGTGGTCAGCGCCAGCGCGATCCAGCCACGGCCGGCCACCAGGTTCTCTACCCACATCGGCGTGTACACCAGCGACAGGTAGGCGCCGGCCAGCCCGCAGCAAGCGCCGCCGAACAGCAGCGCGCCAAAACGGATCAGGCGCACCGGATATCCCAGCGCATGCGCGGATTCCGGCGATTCGCCGATCGCGCGCAGCGTCAGGCCGGCGCGCGTGCGGAACAGGAACCACATGGTGGCGCCGCACAGGAACAGGCTGAAATACACCATCCAGTGCTGCTGGAAGAAGGCCGGCCCGAAGAAGGGAATATCGGCCAGGAAGGGAATCGACTTGGCCTGCGACGGCATGGCGAAGCCGACGAAGCGCTGGCCCATGAAGGCCGACAGCCCGGTGCCGAAGATCGACAGCGCCAGGCCGGTGGCCACCTGGTTGGTGGCCAGCACCAGCGCCAGCCACGAGAACAGCGTGGCCATCAGCATGCCGGCCAGCGCGCCGGCGGCAAAACCGATCAGCGGCGACTGGGTCTGGTAGCCGACCATGAAGCCGAACGCGGCGGCGACCAGCATCATGCCTTCGGCGCCCAGGTTGAGCACGCCGGCGCGCTCGTTGATGAGCAAGCCAAGTGCCGCCAGCAGCAACGGCGTGCCGGCGTTGATCGCGGTGGCGATAAGAGGGGCGAGTTGTTCCATGTCTTGGGGTTCCGCTCAGGCGGCCTTGGCGCGCCAGCGCAGGCGGTTGTCGATCAGCGTATCGCTGGCCAGCAGGAAGAACAGCAGCATGCCCTGGAACACCGAGCCCAGCGCCGAAGGCAGGCCCAGGCGCGACTGGGCCATTTCGCCGCCGATATAAAACAGCGACATGACGATGCCGCCGAACACGGTGCCCACCGGATGCAGGCGGCCCACGAAGGCCACGATGATCGCGGTGAAACCGTAGCCCGGTGAGATCGAGGGCAGCAGCTGGCCGATCGGGCCGGTCACCTCGAACGCGCCCGCCAGGCCGGCGGTGCCGCCGGAGATCATCAGCGCGCTCCACAGCGAAYGGCGCGCCGAGAAGCCGGCATAGCGCGCCGCGGCCGGGGCGGTGCCGCCCACCTGCAGGCGGTAGCCCGCGAAGCTGCGGAAGATGAAGACGGTCATCAGCACCACCAGCACCAGCATCACCACGAAGCCYGCGTGCAGGCGCGAGCCCGACATCAGGTTGGGCAGCAGGAACTCGCTTGAGAACACCTTGGACTGCGGGAAGTTCATGCCGTTGGGATCCTTCAGCGGCCCGTTGACCACGTACAGCATCAATTGCTGCGCGATATAGGTCAGCATCAGCGACACCAGGATCTCGTTGGCGTTGAACTTGTCCTTGAGCACGGCGGTGAGAGACGCCCAGAACATGCCGCCGACCACGCCGGCCAGCGAGGCCAGCACCAGCACCACGGCGCCGTTCACGCCATTGCCGGGCACGTCGAAGTACAACACGGTGGCGCCGGCGAAGATGCCGCCGACGATGAGCTGGCCATCCGCGCCGATGTTCCAGATATTGGCGCGATAGCACACCGAAAGCCCGAGCGCGCACAGTACCAGCGGCACGGTCTTGAGCAGCACCTCGCCGATGGCGCGGCGGTCCTTGAGCGGGTCGACCAGGAACACTTTGAGCGCGGCCACCGGATCCTTGCCGAGCAGCAGGAACAGCAGCGCGCCGAAGGCCAGCGTCAAGGCCAGCGCGATGAAGGGCGAGGCATAGGCCATGCGGCGCGAGGGCAGCCCGCGCGGCGCCAGCGACAGCGGCGAGCGAAGGAGGAAATCAGCCATGGAGCACCGTCTCCTCTTGTTCGCGCCGGCCGCCTGGCCCGCCTTCCCAAAGACCGCTCATCCACAGGCCCACCTGCTCTCGCGTGGCGTCCTGGGTCGGAATCGACGGTGACAACCGGCCCTTGGCGATCACGTGCAGGCGATCGCAGATGGCGAACAGTTCGTCCAGTTCTTCCGACACCACCAGCAACGCGCAGCCAGTGGCCTTGAGCGCCAGCAGCTCGTTGTGGATCTGCGCCGCGGCACCCACATCCACGCCCCAGGTCGGCTGGGCCACGATCAATACCTTCGGGCCGCTTTCGATCTCGCGGCCGACGATGAATTTCTGCAGGTTGCCGCCCGACAGGCTCTTGGCCAGCGCGTCCGGCCCGCTTGCCTTCACGCGGAAGCGCCCGATCACGGACTGCGCCAGGCCGGCGGCGGCCTTGGGCGAAATCATGCCGCGCTGCACATAGGGCGCGGACTGGTGCGAAAGCAGGATATTCGCGGCCAGGCTCATGCCCGGCACGGCGCCACGGCCGAGGCGTTCCTCGGGCACGAAGGCCAGTCCGGCGCGGCGCCGCTGGCGCGCGTCCAGCTTGCCCACCGGCTTGTTATCCAGCGCGATGGCATCGCGCGCGGCGCGCACATCCTCGCCCGACAGCGCCGCCAGCAATTCCTGCTGGCCGTTGCCGGACACGCCGGCGATGCCAACGATCTCGCCGGCGCGCAGGTCCAGCGAGATGCCGGCAAGCTCCGTCGCGAACGCATGCGAGCGCGGCAGCGAGAGTTCGCGCACCGCCAGCCGGCAGGCGCCGGGCTCGGTCTGCACGCGCGCCTCGCGCGGCGGCTCGCCGCCGATCATCAGGCGCGACAGCGAGGCCGCGCTTTCCTGGCGCGGATCGCACACGCCGGTGACACGGCCCATGCGCATCACGGTGGCGCTATGGCAAAGCTCGCGGATCTCGTCGAGCTTATGGCTGATGTAGAGGATGCTGGTGCCTTCCGCCGCGAGCTGGCGCAGCGTGATGAAGAGGGTTTGCACCGCTTGCGGTGTCAGCACGGAAGTCGGCTCGTCCAGGATCAGCAGCTGCGGCTTGGCCAGCAGCGCCCGCACGATTTCCACGCGCTGGCGCTCGCCTACCGACAAGGTGTGCACATGGCGGTTCGGCTCCAGCGGCAGGCCATAGCGCTGGGCGGTTTCGCGGATCTGGTCGGCCAGCTGCTTCATATTGGTGCCGGCCTGCGGGCTGCCGGCGGCCGCCTTGCTGCCCCGGGGCAGGCCGAGGGCGATGTTCTCGGTCACGGTCAGCGTATCGAACAGCGAAAAGTGCTGGAACACCATCGCAATGCCCAGGTTCCGGGCATCGTGCGGATTGTGGATCGCGGCGCGTGCACCGTTGAAGTGCATGTCGCCGGCGTCCGGCTTGACCGCGCCAAAGATGATTTTCATCAGGGTGGATTTGCCGGCGCCGTTCTCGCCGAGCACGGCGTGGATTTCGCCGGGGGCGACGACGAGGGACACGTCATCGTTGGCGGTCACGCCGGGGTAGCGCTTGATGATATGGGCAAGCGCCAGCCTTGGGGTTGTGCTTAAGGTCACTGAGGCGGCTCGAGTTGTTATGGCAGCAACGTGGGTCAATGTTCGTTAATGTTTGTATCGGGCAGCACCTGCTGCAGCGCGTGGGGCAGGATCGCCGTTACGCATTGCAGCAACCATCACTGGGCGGTGATGCCGTTTATTAACCGTGGATTATATAAGTGTGTGGGGTTCGGACGACCTGATCAGGCCAGTTTTCTCGGCCCCACAACGGATACAAGCAGGTTGCAAGTCGCATGCCGGGCATTTGGGGCGGGTGAGCGGGCGGCCGGGCTGCCGGGGGCGGCCAGCTTGGCCGATCGGCGCGAAACTGGCGTGAAGTTTGCGAAATGCGGGAGAGTAGGGCGGGGAGAGAGCGGGGGGCCGGGGCGGGGCGCCGCGGCCAATGCCGGAGCGGGAGCGGCGCGATGCCGCCCCCGATGGCTCATAGCGTGTCAGGCGCCGTGGCTGACCGCGATCTGGTTGAAGCGGCCTTCGCGGAAATCGGCCAGGGTCTGGTAGATCTCCTCCTGGGTGTTCATCACGAACGGCCCATATTGCGCGATCGGCTCGCCCAGCGGCTTGCCCGCGATCAGCAGGAAGCGCGCATCGGCCGTGGCCGTGACATTGACCCCGTCGGCGCCGGCGGCGTTGTCCAGCACGCCCATGCGCTGCGCTTCCAGCACGGCGGCGTTGCTGCCCGCGCCGACCGCGATCTCGCCGCGATAGGTGTACAGGAAGGCGTTATGCCCTTGCGGCAACGCTTGCGAGAAGGTCTGCCCCGCCGGCAGCGAGACGTCCAGGTAGAGCGGCTCCGTGACCGGGCGTGTGACCGCGCCAGCCACCCCGTGCGAAGCGCCTGCCAGCACGCGCACCGTGGCGCCGCCCGGCAGCGCCACCGTGGGCACGTCGGCGGCCGGCAGGTCGCGGTACCAGGGCGCCGTCATCTTGTCCGCGGCGGGCAGGTTCAGCCACAGCTGGAAGCCTTCCATGCGGCCGTCTTCCTGCTCGGGCATCTCCGAGTGCACCACGCCGGCGCCGGCCACCATCCACTGGGCGCCGCCGTTCTCCAGCAGGCCTTCGTTGCCGGCGCTGTCGCGATGGCGCATGCGGCCGGCCAGCATATAGGTGATGGTCTCGAAGCCGCGGTGCGGGTGGTCGGGGAAGCCGCCGATATAGTCGTCGCGGCTATCGGTGCCAAACGCGTCCAGCATCAGGAACGGGTCCAGGCGACGCTGCAGGTTCTGCGTGAGCACGCGGGTGAGCTTGACGCCGGCGCCGTCCGAGGTGGCGATGCCGCGCACCACGCGGTCGACCGCGCGCGAGCGCTGCACGGTTTCCGTGGCGGTGGCCGGGATGGTGGGGGCGGTAGGGATGGCAGTGCGTTGTTCCATGATCGATCTCCTGTTGGCTGGGGATGGCGGCAATGGCGCGCGGCCCCAAAGGCTACCCTCGTAATTTAAGGGTTTGGGCCAGAACCGGTAGAGGCCATCCGGGCAAAAGATTGTTCTGCCCATGGCACGGCCAACGCCTCGCGATGCCTCAATTCTGGAACAACGAGAGTGACGCCGGAATGCCGGGCGAAGCCTGATAGATACGGCCAGAAAGCGGCGCAAAAGTGTGGAGAAAGCGTGATAGTGACAAGATCGCTGTAATTGGGTATAATAGCGCTCTCGTTGTCATCCGATGCTGCGTAATCAAGTCGGGTTGGCAGGGTCCGGGCAGGCGTGTTTGAGTGCCGCCCCATCCCCTTGCTTCCCCAAGCGTGGCACCGGCCGATTGATCCGGCGGCGCGTCGGAACCACCAAATTTGCGCTGCCACTGGCCTCCCGTTCCTGCACCTTGCAGCGGGTTGCGCCGCTCCCGGGACTCTCGCCCTTACCGGCACGGTGTCCTTTCAATTGGGTTTCCCGCTCTCCAGCGTGAAGCCCGGCGCCCGTCCACCGGCTCATCTGCCGGTCATGGCGGGCAAGGCAATCTAGTCAGGGCCGGCGGGCCCCCATTTGCACCCGCCTGAGCCCACTTTGTTCGTCCGTCAATCCGGATGTGGTTTCTCGTGCCCACATCTGGCATGCGGACAGAAGGGAATATGTCCAAGCAATCTGTACAGGCGCTGGCCTGGGGGTGTCTCACGCTCGCTGCGCTGGCCGCTCTGGTCACCTGGATCGGCGTCGATGTCATCCTGCAATATCAGGACCGCCTGTGGTACGACGTTGCCGACCACCTGCGCCTGGTGGCGTGGTCGATGGCGCTGGCGCTGGTCACCGGCATCCCGGCAGGCATCGGCCTGAGCCGTCCGTGCATGCGCCGCTGGGCCGACCGCCTGATGCAGGTCTTCAATATCGGCAATACCGTGCCATCGCTGGCGGTGCTGGCACTGGCCCTGGCCGTGCTCGGCATTGGCGAGCGGCCCGCCATCCTGGCGCTGTGGCTGGCTTCGCTGCTGCCGATCGTGCGCAATACCTGCGAGGGCTTGCTCGGCGTTTCCCCGGCACTGACCGAGGCCGCGCGCGGCCTTGGCATGACCGCCATGCAGCGCCTGTTCCGGGTCGAACTGCCCAACGCGCTGCCGGTGATCCTGGCGGGCGTGCGCATCAGCCTGGTGATCAATGTCGGCACGGTGCCGCTGTCCTTCCTGATCGGCGCCAACAGCCTGGGCGAACTGATTTTCCCCGGCATCTACCTGAACAACCAGCCCCTGCTGTTGCTGGGCGCCGCGGCCACCGCGCTGCTGGCACTCGCCCTCGATGGCCTGTTTGCCGCCGCCGGTTATTGCTACCTGCGCCGCCGCGGGCTGGCGCGCTAAGGCGCGCAAGGGCGCACCGAACATGAAGGAGAACCCGATGCATTTCATCACAAGCGCGCTGGCTCGCGCGGGCCGCGCGGCCCGGGGCCAGGCACGCATGCTGGCGAGTGTCGCCGTGCTTGCCGCAGTGGCAGCCATGGCGTTGCCGGCGCACGCCGACACCGTTCGCGTAGGCGGCAAGAATTTCACTGAACAGCTGATCCTGTCGTCGATGACCACGCAGTACCTGCAGGCCAAAGGCCTCACCACCGAGCTCACCGCCGGCCTGGGCAGCACGCTGATGCGCCAGGCCATGGAAAGCGGCCAGCTCGACGTGGTGTGGGACTACACCGGCACGGCGCTGATCGTGTTCAACAAGGTCGAGGAAAAGCTCGGCGCCGCCGAGAGCTACGAGCGCGTCAAGACGCTCGACGCCGCGCGCGGCCTGATATGGCTCGATGCCTCCGGCATCAACAACACCTATGCGCTGGCGATGCCGAGAAAGCGTGCCGAAGCCGCTGGCGTGGCCACGTTGTCGGCCTTCGCCGAGAAGATGCGCGCCGCCGGCGAGGGCACCGCCCATCCGTTCGCGGTCGACATGGAGTTCGCCGCGCGTCCCGACGGGCTGGAACCGCTCAAGGGGCTCTACAAGCTGCCGTTCTCGCGCCGCGACGTGATCCAGCTCGATCCGGGCCTGGTCTACACCGCGCTGAAGAACGACCAGGTCGAACTGGGCCTCGTCTATACCACCGATGGCCGCGTCAAGGGCTTCGACCTGGTGCTGCTGGAAGACGACCAGCACTTCTTCCCCGCCTACAACGCGGTGCCCGTGGTGCGCAAGGCAACGCTCGACGCCCATCCCGAGCTCGCCGGCCTGCTCAACGCGCTGGCGGCCCAGCTCGACAACGCGGCCATGACCGAGATGAACTACAAGGTCGATATCGACCAGCAGCCGGTCGACAAGGTGGCGCAGGAATTCCTGCGCGGCCACGGCCTGATCTGAGGAGGGCCGCATGGACTTGCTGACTTACCTCCAACACAGCTGGCCGACATTGCTCAAGCTCACCGGCCAGCATCTGGCGCTGGTGGGTTCCGCGGTGGGCCTGGCGATCGTCGTCGGCGTGCCGCTGGGCATCCTGTGCGCGCGCTTCCGCTTTCTCGCCACGCCGCTGCTGACGCTGGCCACCATCGTGCTGACCTTGCCGTCGATCGCGCTGTTCGGGCTGATGATCCCGATCTTCGCGCGCTTCGGCCACGCGCTGGGCTACGTGCCGGCGGTGACCGCGGTGTYCCTGTATTCGCTGCTGCCGATCATGCGCAATACCTGCGTGGCGCTCGCCAATGTCGACGACGGCATCCAGGAAGCCGGCCGCGGCATCGGCATGACCACCTGGCAGCGCATGCGGCTGGTGGACCTGCCGCTGGCCGTGCCCGTCATCCTCGGCGGCGTGCGTACCGCCGTGGTGATGAACATCGGCGTGGCCACCATTGCCGCCATCATCGGCGCGGGTGGCCTCGGGGTGCTGATCCTGCAAGCGATCAGCCAGAGCAACATGAGCAAGCTGGCGATCGGCGCGGTGCTGGTCAGCGTGCTCGCCATCGTGGCCGATGCCTGCCTGCAGTGGTTGCAGCGGGCGCTGACACCGAAAGGAATTCGCTGAACATGATTGAACTCGACCAACTCACCAAGACCTTCAGGCAAAAAGACGGCGCCGAAGTGCGCGCTGTCGATGCGGTTTCGCTCACCGTGCCCAAGGGCGAGATCTGCGTCTTCCTCGGCCCCTCGGGCTGCGGCAAGACCACCACGCTCAAGATGATCAACCGCCTGATCCAGCCCAGCTCCGGCCGGGTGCTGATCGGCGGCGAGGACACCACCCGCGTGGACGAAGTCACGCTGCGCCGCAAGATCGGCTACGTGATCCAGCAGATCGGCCTGTTCCCCAACATGACCATCGAGGAGAACATCATGGTGGTGCCGCGCCTGCTGGGCTGGGACAAGAAGCGCAGCCGCGAGCGCGCGCGCGAGCTGATGTCGATGGTGCAGCTCGATCCCGACAAGATGCTCAAGCGCTATCCGCGCGAGCTCTCGGGCGGGCAGCAGCAGCGTATCGGCGTGATCCGCGCGCTGGCGGCGGATGCACCCGTGCTGCTGATGGACGAGCCGTTCGGCGCGGTGGACCCGATCAACCGCGAGAGCATCCAGAACGAGTTCTTCCTGATGCAGCGCCAGCTGGGCAAGACCGTGATCATGGTCTCGCACGACATCGACGAGGCCATCAAGCTGGGCGACCGGGTGGCCGTGTTCCGCGGCGGCAAGCTGGTGCAGTTCGACCATCCCGACGCACTGCTGGCGCGTCCGGCCGACGATTTCGTGCAAGCGTTCATCGGCCACGACAACACGCTCAAGCGCCTGCTGCTGGTGCGCGCCGGCGATGCCGCCACCATGGCGCAGACCTGCAGCCCCGGCATGCCGCTGGCGCAGGCGTTCGCCATCATGGACGAGGCCGACGTGCGCCACCTGCCGGTGGTGGACGATGCGCAGCGCGCGCTAGGCTACGTCACGCGGCGCGATGCGCGCGCGGGGCAGGGCATGTGCGCGGATGCGATGCGGCCGTTCGTGGCGACCGCCGCGTTCGACGAGCACCTGCGCATCGTGCTCTCGCGCATGTACCAGCACAACACCAGCTGGCTGCCGGTGGTCGATGCCGATGGCGTCTACCTGGGCGAAGTCACGCAGGAGTCGATCGCCGACTATCTCAGCTCGGGCCGCTCGCGCGGGAATGCACCGGTGATCCAGCCGCCGCAGGCGCCGGCTGCCATCGAGCGCATTGCGGCGTAATGCCCAGCTAGCCTGAGATAAAAAAAGGGCCGGAATTTCCGGCCCTTTTTCATGCGCGCGCGCGGGGTCAGTCGCGGGCCAGTTGCCCGTCGGTGAGGCGCCACACGTTCAGCGGGTTGCCATCCTGCAGTGCGGGCGGCAGCAGTTCCGCCGGGACGTTCTGGTAGCACACCGGGCGCAGGAAGCGCTCGATGGCCGATGCACCCACCGAGGTGGCGCGCGTGTCGGACGTAGCCGGGAACGGCCCGCCGTGGACCATCGCATACGACACTTCCACGCCCGTCGGATAGCCGTTGAACAGTACGCGCCCCGCCTTGCGCTCAAGCACGGTCAGCAGGCTGCCGGCCTCGGCACGATCCCCCGCATCCGCTTGCACGGTGGCGGTCAGCTGGCCTTCCAGGCGGCGCGCCACCGCCAGCATCTCCTCGTGGTCGCGGCATACGACCAGTACCGAGGATGGGCCAAACACTTCGGCTTCCATGCGGTGGTCCGCAAGGAAACGCGCGGCCGTGGTTTCGAACAGCGCGGGGCGGGCCTGGTTGGGGCCGCTGGCGGCCTGGCCGCTGCCGATGCGGCGCAGCCCTTCGATATCGCTGAGCTGGGCCACGCCATTGTCGTAAGCCTGGCTGATTCCGGGCGTCAGCATGGTCGCCGCCGCCTTTTCCGCCAATGCCGCAATCGCGCCTCGGCGGAACACGTCCAGCGCCGGGCTTTCCACCGCCAGCAGCAGGCCGGGGTTGGTGCAGAACTGGCCTACGCCCATCACCAGCGAATCCACCAGGTTGCGGGCGATCTCCGCGCCGCGGGCGGCCAGGGCCGCCGGCAGCAGGAACACCGGGTTGATGCTGCTCATTTCCGCATAGACGGGGATCGGCTGGGGACGGCTGTTGGCCGTCTGCACCAGCGCCAGGCCGCCGCTGCGCGAGCCCGTGAAGCCCACTGCCTGGATCGACGGATGCGCGACCAGGGCCGTGCCCACGGCAACGCCCGCGCCCACCAGCAGCGAGAACACGCCTTCGGGCAGGCCGGCATCGGCCACGGCCTTCTGGATCACGCGCCCGACCAGCTCGGAGGTGCCGAGGTGGGCAGAGTGCGCCTTGACGACGACCGGGCAGCCGGCCGCCAGCGCGGATGCGGTATCGCCGCCCGCCACCGAAAACGCGAGCGGGAAATTGCTGGCGCCGAACACCGCCACCGGGCCGACCGCGATCTTCTGCAGGCGCAGGTCGGGGCGCGGCGGCGTGCGCCCGGGCAGGGCGGAGTCGAGCGTGGCGGCTTGCCAGCGGCCATCGCGCAGCACGCTGGCGAACAGGCGCAACTGGCCGGCGGTGCGGGCACGCTCGCCCTGCAGACGCGCAACAGGCAACGCGCTCTCGGCGTGGGCGCGCTCGATCAGCGTATCGCCCAGGGCTTCCAGGCCGCTGGCGATCGACTCCAGGAACTGGGCGCGGGTTTCCGGCGAGGTGTTGCGGTAAGTGTCGAACGCGGCCTCGGCCAGCGCGCAGGCACGCTCGGCCTCGGCGGCGCCGCCGCCGTGGAATTCCGGTGCCAGGACTTCGCCCGTGGCCGGATTGGTGGCATGGAGGATCTTGGTGGTGCCGCGCACTGCGCTGGCGCCGATCAGCATTTCGCCGGTAATGGTCATGAGCGTTTCCTGCTTTTCAACTGCGATCAAGTGGGCGCGCGCCGTAGCTTGCGCTTGAGGCGGCGTGGATGTGGCCCCGGGCTAACACGCGGGGCGCATCAATGGGGATACAGCTACACCGTTGTTTATTGTAAGACATCCTACAACATAGGCCGCTTGTCGGGCAAGCAGGAAATCCCGGATCCCGCCGGGATGCTCCGGCAGGCCGGCCCTAGCCGGCTTCCACCGCCGCCGACGCCTTGCGCAGGCGCTCTCGGCTGTTGGTCAGGTGCATGCGCATGGCGGCCTTGGCGCCTTCGGGGTCGCGCCGCTCGATGGCGTCAAAGATGTTCTCGTGCTCGATATTGACGCGTTCGAGGTACTGCTCCCGCTCCTGCGCGCTGACATGCAGCCGGCTGCGCGGGATCACCATGGTGCCGAGGTGGCCCATGATGTCCGTGAAGTAGCGGTTGCCGGTGGCGCGCGCGATCAGCAGGTGGAACTCGAAATCGGCACCAACGGAATCCTCGCCGCCCGCCGCCGTGCGCTTGAGCTCGTCGAGCGCGCCACGCATCGCCGTCAGTTGCTCATCGCTGCGCCGCGATGCCGCCAGGCTGGCCGCCTCGGCCTCCAGGCTGACGCGGAATTCCAGCATGGCCAGCACGTCCATGGCAGTGCCCATGGTGGCGGGATCGATGCGAAAGGGCGAGCCGTTCTCAGCGCTGCGCGCCAGCACGAAGGTGCCGATGCCGTGGCGGGTTTCCACCAGCCCGCTGGCCTGTAGCCGCGACAGCGCTTCGCGTACCACGGTGCGGCTGACGCCGAGCGCGGCCATGATTTCGGACTCGGTCGGCAGCTTGTCGCCCGGCTTGAGCTGGCCTTGCTGGATGCGCTCGCTCAGGTTGCTCACCGCCTCTTCGGCAAGCGTACGGCCGCGCCGCCGCAGCGGGGGAGTGGAGGCAAACATCGGGTTTGACATGGTGATGGGCTGGGGCTTGACCGGATCGCAATAGCCTCATTATACTGCGTCGTAAGTTATATGACGACCGATAACAGGTGTCTCCCGCTGCATGGGCTGTAGCAGCCACGTCGGGACCTGGCAAGCACCGCACACAAGGATCCGGCAGCAGCCGGCGCATCCAACCCGAGACAACCCGCAAGGGCCGGCAGCCAACGCGGCGAGCCGCTCTTCCTGCTGGAGTTCAACATGACCCAATCATCCCTTTGCGCCGCGCCCATGGCAGGCACGCCCGTGATCACCGAGCTGACCGTCGTGCCGGTGGCCGGCCACGACAGCATGCTGATGAACCTGTCCGGCGCGCACGGTCCGTACTTCACGCGCAATATCGTCATCCTGAAAGACAGCGCGGGCAATACGGGCGTAGGCGAGGTGCCCGGCGGCGAAGCGATCCGCCAGACGCTGGAGGATGCGCGCGAACTCCTGGCCGGCCAGTCGATCGGCAACCACCAGGCGCTGCTCAATCGCGTGCGCACCGCCTTTGCCAGCCGCGACGCGGGTGGGCGTGGCCTGCAGACCTTCGACCTGCGCATCGCCATCCATGCGGTCACCGCGCTCGAGGCGGCGCTGCTCGACCTGCTGGGCAAGCATCTGGGCGTGCCGGTGGCCGCGCTGTTGGGCGAAGGCCAGCAGCGCGATGCCGTGGAGATGCTGGGCTACCTGTTCTATATCGGAGACCGTAACCGCACCACGCTCGGCTATCGCAGCGAGCCCGAGGCGGACAACGACTGGTTCCGCTTGCGCAATGAAGCCGCCATGAATGCCGAGGGCGTGGTGCGCCTGGCGCAAGCTGCCTATGAGCGCTATGGCTTCAACGATTTCAAGCTCAAGGGCGGCGTGCTGCGCGGCGACGAAGAGATGGAAGCCATCCTGGCGCTCGCCGAGCGCTTCCCCAAGGCGCGCATCACGCTGGATCCCAACGGCGCGTGGTCGCTGGCCGAAGCCGTGCGCCTGTGCCGCGACAAGCATGGCGTGCTGGCCTATGCCGAAGATCCTTGCGGCGCGGAAGAGGGCTACTCGGGCCGCGAGGTCATGGCCGAGTTCCGTACTGCCACCGGCCTGCCTACCGCCACCAACATGGTCGCGACCGACTGGCGCCAGATGGGCCACGCGGTGCGCCTGCAATCGGTGGACATCCCGCTGGCCGATCCGCATTTCTGGACCATGCAGGGCTCGGTGCGGGTGGCGCAGATGTGCGCCGAGTGGGGCCTGACCTGGGGTTCGCACTCGAACAATCACTTCGATATTTCGCTGGCGATGTTCACCCACGTGGCCGCCGCCGCGCCGGGCCGCGTCACCGCCATCGACACCCACTGGATCTGGCAGGACGGCGAGCGCCTGACCAAGGCGCCGCTGAAGATCGAGAACGGCAAGGTGGCCGTGCCGACGGAGCCGGGCCTGGGCGTGGAACTCGATATGGAGCAGCTCGCGCTGGCGCACGAGCGCTACAAGAATATGGGGCTGGGTGCGCGCGACGACGCCGTCGCCATGCAGTTCCTGATCCCGGGCTGGACCTTCAACAACAAGGCGCCCTGCATGGTCCGGTGAGCCGCATCTGCGGCCCCCACGAATACAAGAAAACCACCAAGAACCAGGAGACAACCATGAACAAACCTGATGGCCGGCCAGCTGCCGCGGGCACGCTTGCCGCACCCGCGCGGCGCAAGTTCGGCCGGCTCGCCGCGGCCATGCTCGCCGCCACGACGGCACTGGCCGCCGCAGGCGCCGTGACCAGCGCCGCGGCCGCCTCGCCGGCATGGCCCCAGAAGGCCGTATCCGTGGTGGTGCCGTTCCCTGCGGGCGGCTCCACCGACACCATCGCGCGCATGCTGGCGGTGCCGCTCAATGAAAAGCTGGGCCAGCCGTTCGTGATCGACAATCGCCCCGGTGCTACCGGGGCCATCGGCGCGACCATGGTCAAGCGCGCGCCTGCCGATGGCTACACCTTGCTGGTGGCGTCGATCGGCGTCTATGCCGTGAACCCGTTCCTGCAAAAAAACCTGGGCTATGACCCGGCCAAGGACTTCGACCTGCTGACGGTGGCCGTGCGTGCGCCCAACGTGCTGGTCACCAAGCCGGATTTCCCTGCGAAGAACTTGCAGGAGCTGGTCGCGTACATGAAGAAGAATCCGGGCAAGGTGGCCTTCGCCAGCTCCGGCGCCGGTTCGTCGGACCATTTGACCGCCGCGCTGTTCTGGCAGAAGTCCGGCACTGACGGGCTTCACGTCCCCTACAAGGGCGGGGCGCCGGCCATCTCCGACCTGCTCGCAGGCCAGGTGGACGTCTCGTTCCAGAACGTCAACGCGGTGCTGCAACATATCCGCAGCGGCAAGCTCAAGGCGCTGGCCGTGACCGGCGACAAGCGCTCGGCGGTGCTGCCGAACGTGCCCACCATGGCAGAGGGCGGCGTGAAGGACGTGGACGTGTATTCGTGGCAAGCCGTGGCCGCGCCGCGCGGGCTGCCGAAGGACGTCAAGGCCAGGCTGCATGCCGCGCTGGTCGGTTCGCTCAACGAGCCGCAGATGCGCCAGAAGCTGGCCGAGAACGGTTTCGAGGTGGTCGCCAATACGCCGGAGCAGTTCGAGCAGTTCGAGAAGCAGGAGCTCCAGCGCTGGAAGGGCGTGATCGAGGCGGGCAAGATCAGTATCGATTAGCCACGCGCGATCCATTCAGGCATTGCTCTTTGCCCCGCCAAAAGCGGGGCGTTTTTATTTTGGCAGGCAGGTTTGGACGCGGGCCCGCGCGACCTGATAGGCTTGGGAACTCACGCCTGGACACGCCCATGCGCGCCCTGTGCCATCGCACCGCTGTCGCCTGCCATGATCCGCTTCTGCAAATCGCCCCTCTGCCTGCTGATCGAGACCAAGTCCCGCTGGCTGATTCCGCGCGGGTTCGATGGCTTCGCGCCGGGACCGCTGATCCTGGTGCGGCCCGGCGTGAGCCACGCGCTGATCGAGCATGAGAAGGTGCATGTGCGCCAGTTCTGGCGCTGGTGCGGCCTGATGGGCGTGCTCTACCTGGCGAGCCCGCGCTGGCGGCTGCGTTTCGAGCTGGAGGCCTACCGCGAGCAGTTGAGGCACTGCGAGCCGGACGCCGCGCATCACTTCGCGCGCATGCTGGCCCGGCACTACCGGCTGGATATTACGCAGGAGCAAGCGTATCGCTTGCTGACGGCGCCGGTCGAGCCAGGCTGAACCGGGCAGCGCGGACCGATTCAGCCGGGATGGCTGCGCTTGTGGGTGATCAGCGCGAGCGCCACGATGCCAAGGGTCATTGCGAGGAGGCCTTGCACTGCGGTGCCGTGCGGCGATGTCTTGAGGGGGGGCTGTCAATCTAGTGCGTAACGGGGTGCGGTAATTTGGGGAAGCGTCTGAATCGTTGTGAGGATAACTCCGCACGCGTAACGAAGCGCCGGCTGTGCCGTGGAGAAAAGTCTGGCGGAAGCGGTGACCGCGAGAATTCAGGCCAGTGCAATCCAATCAAATATTAAAAAATTACTTAAATCAATTTATTGTCAAATATGTTAATGGTTGTCAGATTGGAGCCGGGGCCCTTCATATTCCACCAACCCGTTGTTTGCCGAGATGGTGCGCGATATCGTCGGGCTGTACCTGACTCCTCCGCTCAAGGGCATGGTGTGGGGAAGCATGGCGTGCCTGCTCCGCCACAATTGGGTGTCGCGGCAATCGCCAGCCACGTGGAAGTCACGGCGAGTCATGTGGCCGTGACGCCCTCGGCGATCACGACGGAGCCTAACGTGCGTCGGGCTGGATCGTAAGGCCCTATAGGCCGAGGCTGCTCGTCCATTTGCCTCGTTATCAACGCTCTTGGTGCTCTTTGATCACTTCTTGCGCTCGTGCAGCGCGGAGGCATGGACGTGCCATTCATTGGGAGACACGCAACGTGAAATATGCGTTCGTGGGCGGGACCAATGGCGCCGGCCAGCCACCGCAGCCGGTGGCTGTCTGAAATTCGCGACGTGCTGGACAAATATCCTGTCGGCCCGTACGAATGAGTGGCGGAGGCACACACAAATTGCTAAATTAAGCAGAGTCCGTCCGGAAGCACACATTAAAATTAGCCGGAAGAACTGGAATACAAAAAAATAAACGTACTTCGGGGTCAATCATGGGTCAGTCTTCTTGCCGAGAGCCGGCAGGCGCGTTGGTTGGTGCGCGTTTGTTTATCGCCGGTGAACCGAGGACGGCAACGGCTTTGCACATGGTCAGCGCACAGTTGGGATTCACGCTGATTGAAGTGATGATCACGGTGGTCATCATCGCGATCCTTGCGGCCATCGCTTATCCCTCGTACACCCGATACGTGATCCGGAGCAACCGCTCCGCTGCCCAGAGTTTCATTCTTGGGGTGGCCAACCAGCAAGAGCAGTACAACCTCGACGCACGTCAATACGCTACCACCATGACGGCGCTCGGCTATGCCACCGTTCCCACGGAAGTCGCGAAGAACTACAACGTCACCGTGGCAGCCAGCAATGCTGCTACCCCGCCGACCTATCTCGTGACCGCCACGCCGACCGGCGCGCAGGCTACCAACGACACCGGATGCATGAATCTCACCATTGACCAGACTGGCGCCAAGGGGATCAGCGGCAGCGGCACCGTTGCCAGTTGCTGGTGAGTGTGGATCATGGAGGGAAAAATGTTGCCCAGCTTGGCAAAAGCGCGGCACGCGCGAAGGCACCTGCAACGGGGGTTCACCTTGATCGAACTGATTACCGCAGTGACGATCATCGCCATTCTGGCGGCGATCGCCACCCCGTATTTTCGAGATTTCATATTGGGGCAGCGGATCCGGGCGGCTGGCTATGATGTCGTCTCAGCACTGATCTACGCTCGCAGCGAGGCGATAAAACGCAATAGCGGTGTTACCGTCGCTGCAGCGACGGGCGGCTGGCAGAACGGCTGGACGGTCACAAGTGGCACCATCACGCTCAGCCAGCACGAGGCGTTGCAGGGGCTGACCATGACGGGCCCTGTGGCCGGGCTCGTCTACAACGGCAATGGCCGCCTCGCTGCCTCGGTCAGTTCTTTTGGCATCAGTGCAGCCAGCTCCAGTGCACCGCAGCGCTGCATCAACATCGATTTGAGCGGGCTGCCAAGCAGCCAGGCAGGGAGTTGCTGATGCGCAGGCCGCTGCCAGAAGACCGCCAGTCGGGATTCAGCCTGATCGAGGCTCTCGTTACGCTGATCATCCTGCTGGTCGGACTGCTGGGCCTCGTGGGCCTGATGTTGACCAGCCAGCGCGCCGAGGCCGAGTCGTACCAGCGTACCCAGGCCCTGATTCTGCTGCAGGACATGATCGGCCGCATCAATGCCAACCGGTCGGTCGCCGGCTGTTATGCCTTCACCACCGATCCAGTCAACGGGCAGCCTTATCTTGGGACTGGCGCGGCCGCCGCGCCGGCGTGCTCCCTTGGTACCGTCCAGGCCTACACCATGGCCAACGGGGATCTTGCGACCTGGAGCAACCTGCTCGCCGGCGCGGCTGAAACCAGTGCCAGTGGCAGCGTCGGCGCCATGATCGGCGCGCGCGGCTGCGTCAGCTATGACAGCGTCAGCGGCGTCTATCTGGTTAGCGTGGCCTGGCTGGGCATGGGGAAGACGGTGGCGCCGGGCGCGGGCCTTGGCTGCGGCAAGGGGCTGTACGCTGACGAAACGCGGCGGCGGGTGGTCAGCGCAACGCTGCAGATTGCCAACCTGAACTGAGGCTCGACACATGGCAAAGTCAACCGCCTCACTACGATTGCGCTCCCGCCACGCGGGCTTTTCGCTGGTCGAACTGATGATCGCGATCGTGATCGGCCTGTTCCTGATGGCAGGTGTCGCGGCGCTGATCAGCCAGCAGAGCAGCACCCGCACCGAGCTCGACAAGTCCGCCCGGCAGATTGAAAACGGTCGCTATGCATTTACGCTGCTGGAGGACGATATCCAGCATGCCGGCTACTATGGCCAGTTTGGCGGCACGTTTGCGGCCCTGTCTGCCTTGCCGGATCCGTGCGCAATCGACACGACCAGCATTGGCAATGCCTTCGCCTTGCCCATGCAGGGTTACGACGCTCCAGCCACCGTACCGGCTCCGCTGTCGGCCTGCCTGCCGAATGCAAATCACGTGGCAGGGACGGATATCCTGGTGGTGCGCCGCCTGGAAACGAGCGACACCCTCCCAACGCTTGCCACTGCCGTAGCGGGCCAGGTCTATGTGCAGACTACCCCCACCGGTACGCCGGTGACGGCCGTCGGTCCGGACCCCACACCGGCAACCCCTTCCGTGTACACCCTGGTGCAAAACGACGGCGTCACGCCAGCCGCGCTGCGCCGTTACATCGAGCATATCTACTTCATCAGCCCGTGCAACATCTTGGCTGCTGGCGCCACCACCTGCACCGCGGGCGCGGATGGCGGCAAGCCTGTGCCGACGCTAAAGCGCCTGGAAATCGCAGTAGCGGGCGGCACGTCGAGTTGGGTCACGACGCCACTGGTCGACGGTATCGAGAACCTGCAACTGGACTATGGCGTCGACGCCGTTGGCGCGGGCGCGCCAGCCGTTCCCTTTATAACCACGCCAGCGCTGGCCGACTGGCCCAATGTCATGGCCGTGCAGGTCAACTTGCTGGCGCGCAACACGCAAGTGTCCGCCTTCGTCGACAGCACGTTGGCTGCGAAGACCTACAGCATGGGAGTGGCCGGCTCAGTAGGCCCCTTCTCGGACAGTTTCAAGCGGCACGTCTACACCGGCGTCGTGCGCGTCATCAACCCCAGCAGCCGGAGAGAGTGAAGATGAGGCTTCGATCATTCCAGGGCAGGCTTCGCCAGGCTGGTATGAGCCTGGTGGTGGGGCTGGTCATGTTGATTGTCCTGACACTAATGGTGGTCTCGGCCGTGCGCATGAGCAAGACCAACCTGAAGGTTGTGGGCAACCAGCAAGCCAAAATCGAGGCTACGGCCGCCGCGCAGCAGGCAATCGAGAGAATCATCGGCTCGGTCAGCAATTTCTACACACCTGCCGCGCAGACTTTCAGCATCGATATCAATAACGACGGCATGGCGGACTACACCGTCCAGACTGCCAAGCCGGCTTGCTTGCAGATGACCGCGGCGGACGGTTACAGCGTCGATTTCGCCGACTCTGCGCCGAAGGATACCTATTGGGATATCAGTGCGGTTGCAACCGACAATCGAACCGGCATCTCCGTCACGGTGCATCAAGGCGCCAGGGTGCGGATGAATTCGACGGCGACCTGTCCCTAGACAACAACTTGTATCGCCCCGGGGGGCCACCGTGAATATGTTGAGACTGCTGAAGCTCATTCTGCTGGCCTCGCTGGCGCTAGTGTCGATCACCGGCCGCACAGATGACACCGATATCTTCAATCAGCCGCCAGGCGTGAAATCGCCGGCGCCGAACATCCTGTTTATCCTGGACAACACTGCCAACTGGTCGAAGGCCTCGCAGAAGTGGGTCGGATCGCCAACGCAGGGCCAGGCCGAGCTGACGGCCATCAAGAACTTCGTGGCTGGCCTGACGAAGCCGGCCAATGTGGGCCTGATGATGTTGTCCCTGGCAAACAAGCGTGATGGCGGCTACCTGCGCTATGGCATACGCGATATGAGCGTGGCCGCCAATAACACTGCGTTGCAGAACATCGTTGGCGGCATCGATGTCAATGCTCCAGATGAAAAGATTGACCAGGCTTCCGGCGACTACGCCAACGCCTTGTACGAAGCCTGGCTCTATCTCAATGGTTCCAACAGCTGGGCGGGCATGGATCCGCTTGCGGATTACTCCGGCAACGCCGGAACCAGCAAGGATAATCTGACAACCTCCGCCATCGGCGGCTTGTCCTCGGGTTACGCCTACAAGGGCTCCGCCAATGGCTCGGCGTACAACAGCCCGATTGGCAGCAGCGGCTGTGCGCACACCTACATCATCTTCATTGGCAACAACCGACAGGGCCAGTTACCGCCCGTGCCCGCCAGCACGGACCCGGCCGCCACCACGCTGGCGAAATACCCCGGGTATTCCACGATCTCGAATGTCCAGGCTGCCTGGGCACGCTTCCTGAAATTGCGCCCGGACCTCGGCGCCGGTAGCGCGGCCGCTGCGAATGGATCCGTGACCACCTTCACCATCGACGCTTACAACGCGCAGCAGAATACCGATTTCACGGCCATGATGAAGAGCGTCGCCGGCAATGGCGGCGGCGACTATTTCCAGGCCGGCAGTGATACCGCTCTGGCGGCGGCGTTGAGCAATATCCTGGCTCAGATCCAGGCGGTGAACTCAGTCTTCGCGTCGGTTTCCCTGCCGGTGTCGGTAAGCGTGCGTGGCACCTATCTGAACCAGGTGTACCTGGGCACGTTCCGCCCGGACGCCTATGCCAAGCCGAACTGGGTTGGCAACCTGAAGCAGTACCAACTGGCTGTGGACTCGACCGGCAACGTGTATATGGCCGATAGCGTTGGCGCGAAGGTGCTGAGCAGCACAACGGGCTTCGTCAACCCAAATGTGATCAGCTTCTGGACCAATCCTTCAACCTTCTGGAATCCTAATTACTACGTGGATTCGCAGGGCGTGGGAGGCAGTTCGGATTCACCTGACGGCGACCTGGTGGAAAAAGGCGGCGTGGGGCAATACCTGCGCACCGCGTTTGCGAATAATCAGGCGAGCCGCAACATCTATACCTGCACCGGCAGTTGCACGTCGGGTTCTTCCCTGTCTGCCACGCCATTCAGCACCAGCAATTCCTCGATCGTGGCCACGATGCTCGGCCTGTCGAGCGGGGCCAACACCGAGCCCGTCATCAATTGGGTGCGAGGGGGCAATACCCTGGCGGACGATCCCCTTGTCGCCAATCCTTCCGCCCCGCCTGTCTACAATATTCGCGGCTTTGCGCACGGCGATGTGCTGCACTCCCGGCCGGCTGTGATCAACTACAATCGCACTGCCGACGATATCGTGGTCTTCTACGGTGCCAACGATGGCATGTTGCATGCTGTCAAGGGTGGTCAGAGCAGTGCCGGCGGAACGGAGTTGTGGAGCTTCATCCCGTCCGAGCATTTCCCGAAGTTCGGCAGGATGTATAACCACTCGCCGTCGATTTCGAGTTCGGCGCCGAAGCCATATTTCGTGGATGGTTCGTCAACGGCCTATACGGAGTCGGACCCCACCACCGGGGCGGTCACCAAGGCTTATCTGTTCCTGACCATGCGTAGGGGCGGGAACTTCATCTATGCCCTGGATGTGACCAACCCAACCGCACCGAAGCTGCTGTGGAAGCATGGCGCCAGCGATACGGGTTTCGGTGAGTTGGGGCAGACCTGGTCGGACCTGCGCATCGCGAAGGTGAAGGCCAATCAGGGCAATCCAGTCGTTGTTTTTGGCCTGGGCTACGATATCGCCGCCAACGACACCATCGTGCAAGGCACCGCTACCCAGGGCCGCGGCGTGATGGTGCTGGATGCGGCCACCGGCAATCTGGTCTGGCAGGCCGGCCCGGCCGCGGCCACCGGCTCAACGGGCTTGAACGTGCCGGGTATGACCTATGCCATTCCCTCCAATGTCGCGATCTACGATTCCAACCGCGACGGATATATCGATCGTCTATACGCCGCCGATACCGGCGCCAACATCTGGCGGATCAACATCGGCGACGCCTCGCCGGCGAACTGGACCGTGACCAAGCTTGCCTCACTCGGAGGAAGCAGTGCCGCTGCGCGCAAGTTCCTTTACGCGCCTGACATCGTGCCCGCCACCGCGCTGAACCCGACCGATAGCCTGCTGATCGGCTCCGGTGACCGAGAGCACCCGTTCGACACGACCATCCAGAATCGGTATTACATGATCAAGGATGACCACAGCCTGAATGCCGTGCGTTCGACCCCCATCACTGAAGGAGTGGCCGGCGCCACGACCGGCGTTGCCGGTCAGCTCTATGACGCCACCGCCGATCTGGTGCAAGTCGGCACTCCAGCCCAGATCGCTGCCGCCAAGCAGGCGCTATCGACGGCAAGCGGCTGGTATGTCACGCTCGGTGCGGGGGAGAAGGTTGTCAGCGGCTCCACTACACTGTCCGGCACGGTCATGTTTACCACCAATACCCCGGCTACCGCGGCTACCAATTCGTGTACGGGAAACCTCGGGGAAGCGCGGTACTACATGATGAACTATCTGACCGCCGCTTCCACCAGTGATCTCACGGGCGACGGTGGCTTGACGGCCGCAGATCGCTATCTAGTGCTAACCGGCGGCGGCTACGCGCCCACGCCGGTCCCGATCTCGGTCCAGATCGGCGGCAACACGTACCAGGCGGCCGTGAGCGGCACCAATGTATTCACGCCGTCCGGACCTACGTTGGGTCGTCGCTATCGTACTTACTGGCGGGGGATTATCGACTAGGGGCGGCGCTTGGCGCAGGCAGTCGGCTGTCGTACCCGAGTGCTCTCAGGCCCCGTTGTGATCTGCTTCCAGACCGACCCAGCGGCGGCCGAGCGGCAAGTTCGGTCGTCCGATATGTTTTCGGGCGACGCCAACTTCAATCAAGCGGCGGGTTTTTATGGGCCCAATGGGAGCCGTTGCGGTCTTAGCCCGTTTGAAGTTCGCTGCGGATGTGGTTGAACGGTCGAACGTGGAAAAAAGCACATCGAGAGCGGCAAGATGATGTCATGCCAAATGGCAGCCATATGGCTAAAAAAAGCCATTCAAAATCAATGATCTGGTCTGCAGAATTGGCGGAAGCGGTGAGATTCGAACTCACGGATGGGTCACCCCATCGGCAGTTTTCAAGACTGCTGCCTTAAACCACTCGGCCACGCTTCCGGAAAGGAATGGCAGGCATTGTAGCGCGAAGCGGGGAGGTCCCGGCCCGAGCGGCATGCTGCCTTGGACGCCGGCACGACGGCCAGCGCCGCGCATTATAGCAAGTGCGGGGACGCGCGGCAGTATGCGGCGTGTAAAGTTGTTTTGTCGGTGTTCGTCGGACGCGATGGAACCTTCATTTCGTCCGACTGATCCTAATATGCGTGAGGGGGCGCATGCCGATGCGCCGCGCTCCCTCGTTCCACGCATTTGCAATCACTTGAGGAGAACAACTGATGAACGGCAAGACTCTGTTGAGCGTGGCGGCGGCCGCCGCGGTGGCTGGCTTGGCGGGTTGCGCGGCGCCCGGTGGTGGCTATGGCGGCGGCTATGGCGGTGGCTACGGTGCGCCGCAGCAAGCGGCGTACCAGGCACCGCCCCCGCCCCCGGGCACCAATAGCTACCAGGCACCCGCGAATTCGGTGTTCTATGGCCGGGTGGAATCGATCGAGCCGGTGACGACGCAGCAAAACAGCTCGGGCTTGCTCGGCACCGTGATCGGCGGCGTGGCCGGCGGTTTGCTGGGCCACCAGATCGGCGGGGGCACCGGCAATACCATCGCCACCATCGGCGGCGCGGTGGCGGGTGGCGTGGCGGGCAACCAGATCGAGAAGCGCGCAGGCAGCAGCACCGATACCGTGTATCGCGTCAACGTGCGGCTGGACGATGGCCGCATGGCTACCGTGACGCAGCGCAACGTCAGCAATCTGCGCATCGGTTCCCGCGTCCAGGTGGCCAACGACATGGCGACGCCGTACTGACCGGCGTGCCTTCGCGCCGCGCACGCGAGCAAACGGCCACCCTCGGGTGGCCGTTTTGCTTGTGGCGGCGTGGTATCGCGATCAACCTTTCAGGAACATCTCCTGCAGGTCGTTCAGGAAGCGCCGCCCCAGTTCTGTTGGTTTGATGGTCGCGAGATCCGCTTCCAGCAGCCCTTTCTTTTCGGCGGCGGCCAGGTCGCGGCTGATGGTGTGCAGCGGCAGCCCGGTGTGGTCGAAGAACGTGCTGGCTGGCACGCCGTCAGTCAGGCGCAGCGCGTTCAGCATGAACTCGAAGGGCAGCTCGGCTGCGCCGACATCGTGCTGCTCCTGCACTGCGTTGCCGGCCATGGCCTGCGCCATATACGTGGCGGGATGCTTGTGGCGCATCTGGCGCAGCACCCGGTGCGGGAACGACAGCTTGCCGTGCGCGCCGGCTCCGATGCCCAGGTAGTCGCCAAAGCGCCAGTAGTTCAGGTTGTGGCGCGCTTGCCGGTGCGGCCGGGCGTAGGCCGAGGTTTCGTAGTGGACGTAGCCTGCCTGCGCGGTGCGCGCTTCGATCAGGTCCTGCATTTCATACGCGCTGTCGTCATCCGGCAGCGCCGGCGGAAACTTGGCAAACAGCGTGTTGGGCTCCAGCGTCAGGTGATAGAGCGACAAGTGCGTGGTGTTGAACGACAGCGCCGTCTCCAGGTCCTCGGCGCATTCCGCCAGCGTCTGGCCGGGCAGCGCGTACATCAGGTCGAGGTTGACGTTGTCGAAGTTGTCCAGCGCGATGCCGATCGCCGCGCGGGCCTCCGCGCCGCCGTGGATGCGGCCGAGCGCGGCAAGATGGCGGTCGTTGAAACTCTGGATGCCGATGGACAAGCGGTTGATGCCGCTGGCGCGATAGCTGGCGAAGCGCTCCGCCTCGAAGGTGCCGGGGTTGGCCTCCATCGTGATCTCCGCGTCGGCGTCCAGCGGCAACAGCGCGCGGATATCCGACAGCAGCCGGTCCATGCCTGCGGCCGACAGCAGGCTGGGCGTGCCGCCGCCGATGAAGACCGTGTGCACCTGGCGGCCCCATACCAGCGGCAGCGATTGCTCCAGGTCGGCGCGCAGCGCGTCCAGGTAGGCGTCTTCCGGGATGTCGTGGCTGTCCGCGGCGCCGGGCACGGCATGCGAGTTGAAATCGCAGTACGGGCACTTGCGCACGCACCACGGGATATGCACGTAGAGCGACAGCGGCGGGGAGCCGGGCAGCGCGAGCTGGCCCGGCTGCAGCCACAATGACTTGGTATCGGCGGGGGCGCCGGTGCCCGCGGCCGCCAGGGGAACGATCGGGATCATGGGCAGCCGGTCCCGGGGCTGTCGGCCTGCAGGCGCTCGGTCAGCGCCCTGAGCGCGAGCGCGCGGTGGCTGACGGCGTTCTTTTCCTCGGCGCTCAGCTCGGCCGCGGTCTTGCCCAGGTGCGGGAGCAGGAAGTGCGGATCGTAGCCAAAGCCGGCGTTGCCGCGTGGCGCGTCGACTACTTCGCCCGCCCACACGCCCTCGGCGATCACCGGCCGCGGATCCTCGGCATGGCGCACCAGCACCAGCACGCAGTAGTAGTAGGCGTGGCGGTTGAGCTTGCCGGCCAGCTGCGAGATGAGGTGGGCGTTGTTGGCGGCATCGGACTTGGGCTTGCCCACGAGTTGCGCATAACGCGCGGAGTAGACGCCCGGCGCGCCATCCAGCGCGTCGACGCAGATGCCGGAGTCATCCGCCAGCGCGGGCAGGCCGGCCAGGCGGCTGGCGTGGCGCGCCTTGGTGAGAGCGTTCTCGACGAAGGTGGCGTAGGGTTCCTCGGCCTCGGCAATGCCGAGCTGCCCCTGCGGGATCAGCTCGAAGCCGAGCGGCGCCAGCAGCGCGCCAAACTCGCCGAGCTTGCCGGGGTTGTTGGAGGCGAGGACCAGGCGTTGCATGGCGTTCACCGTATCAGGCCAGGCCCAGCGCGCGGCGCTGGTGCGCCACCAGTTCGGCGATGCCTTGCTCGGCGATGCGCGTCATCGCATCGAGATCGGCACGGCTGAACGGCACGCCCTCGGCGGTGCCTTGCACTTCGACAAAGCCGCCGCTGCCGGTCATCACCACGTTCATGTCGGTGTCGCAGCTACTGTCCTCGGCATAATCCAGGTCGAGCACGGCCACGCCATCCACCATGCCAACCGACACGGCGGCGACGAAGTCGCGGATCGGGCTGGCTTTGATCTGGCCATTGCGCAGCATGGCGGAAACAGCGTCATGGGCGGCCACGAAGGCGCCGGTGATGGCTGCGGTGCGGGTGCCGCCATCGGCCTGCAACACGTCGCAGTCCAGGTGGATGGTGAATTCGCCCAGCGCGGACAGATCGAACACTGAGCGCATCGCGCGGCCGATCAGGCGCTGGATTTCCTGCGTGCGCCCGGTCTGCTTGCCGCGGGCGGCTTCACGGTCCGAGCGCGTGTGGGTGGCGCGCGGCAGCATGCCGTACTCGGCGGTGACCCAGCCTTCGCCGCTGCCCTTCTTGTGGGGAGGCACCTTGGCCAGCACGCTGGCGGTGCACAGCACCTTGGTGTCGCCAAAGGCACTCAGGACAGCGCCTTCGGCGTGGCGGGTGTAGTGGCGGGTCAGAGCAATAGGGCGCAGCGCATCGGCTGCGCGTCCGCTGGGTCGCATGTGGAGGTTTTCTCGGAAATCGATTCAGGACCCGGATTTTAACGCCGCCGGGCTGCGCGTGCGCGTCCTGCCCCAACTCCTCCCGCGGGGGAGTGCTAATTCCCGCGCCATTGCGGCGCGGGCGGTACTTTGGCCCGGGCTCAGCGCATGAAATTGCTGGTCTTGTCGATCGCCGCGCGGATCTCGGCGATGGAGCGCTCGATCTCCTCCTCCGAGAGCAGGTCGGTATCGCCACCGTTGTTCTCCAGGATCGAGGTGGTGAACGTGTTGAGCGGCAGGGTCTCGGTGGCGACTGAGTCCTCGTTGGACAGGTGGGCGTCGAGCTCCCACATCATGGCGATGGCTGTCGTGTTGTCGGCGCCGTCGCCGGCGTTGTGCAGCGCCTGCTCGATCAGGTCCGGGATGGCATGCACCACGGACAAGTTGGTGACCTTCTCCACCAGCAGTTGCTCTTCGATGCTGCCCCACAACCCGTCTGAGCACAGCAGCGCCACGTCGCCCGGCTCCAGCCGCAGTGGGCCGCCGATATCGATCAGCGGCAGGTTGGGCGAGCCCAGGCAGTTGTAGAGCTTGTTGCGCTCGGGATGGTTGGCCACTTCCATTGGCAGCACGCGCTCCTGCTGCAGCAGGTTCTCGATCTTGGAGTGGTCGCGCGTGCGGGTCAGCAGGTTGCCCTTGCGCACCAGGTAGAGGCGCGAGTCGCCGGCGTGGGCCCAGTGGATCTGGCCGTTCTGGACCAGGCAGCAGACCACGGTGGTGCGCGGGACGTCGGCCAGCTGGTTGGCTTCGGCGTAGCGATGGATTTCCCGGTGGGCCAGCATGATGGTGTCCTGCAGGAAATCGGCAGGATTGCGGATCGAAGGCCGGGCCTGGGCCTGGAACTGGCGCGCCAGGGTCTGCAAGGCTTGTTGCGCGGCGACTTCGCCCAGCGCGTGGCCGCCCAGGCCATCGGCCAGCACCATCAGCAGGGCATCCCGCGTAAAGCAATAGCCCATGCGGTCCTGGTTGATGCGGCGGCCGCCTTTTCTGCTTTCCTGGTAGACGGAGAATCGCATGGTGGCTGTAGGAGTCGGTTCTTGAGAGACGGCGGCGTCATCTGCGCGCTCCACCGGCACAGCGTGCGGGCGTGCCGCGAGGCGACGGTTCTCATCATAGTTGCAAATGGTGGCAGAAGGGGGCGCACGGAGGGGGGCTATCCACGACGCGGGGATGGCGCCATTTTGTTATTTATTCGCCGCTTGCGCCGGACTCCTTGGCCTGGATTGCAGCGGCTGGCTCCTCGCGCTTGCGCAGCAGCGTCAGGAACCGGCTTGCGAGGGGGCGCTCGGCGACTGCGGCTGCGGGCGCGGCGGCCTGCTCGCCTAGTGCATTGGTTTGTTCGCGCAACTCCTTCTGCAGCCGGAACACGCTCTGCGGCCGCTCGGAAGGGGGCAGCCGCAGGCACCATTCGACCAGGTCCACCAGGCCGTCGGTATAGCTGGCGCGCAACCGCGTGATGGAGTCCGCCATGCGGTCGTCCTTTTCGCGCTGGTTGGCCTCCTGGGGCGGCATGCCGGCCATGCAGGCGTAGAGCGTGGCGCCAAGGCTGTAGATGTCGGTCCACGGGCCCAGCTCGGAATGCTTGCCGTAGAGCTCCGGCGCGGCAAAGCCCGGCGTGTACATGGGCTGGAAGCGCGCCGCTTCCATGGTCAGGATCTGGCGGGCGGCGCCAAAATCGAGCAGGATGGGCGATTCGTCTTCGCGCAGGTAGATGTTGCCGGGCTTGATGTCCAGGTGCAGCAGCTTGTGGATATGCACTTCGCRCAGGCYGCTCATCAGGTCGTGGAAGACCTTGCGGATGAAGTGTTCGCGCAGCACCTTGGCGCGGCCTTGCTGGCGCGCGTGCAGGATGTGTTCCTGCAGCGTCTTGCCCAGCTCGTAGTTCATCACCATGTAGACGGTGGAATTCTCGCGGAAGAAATTCACCACGCGCACCACGCTGGGATGTGAAATCTTCGCCAGCGAGCGGCCTTCCTCGAAGAAATACTTGAGTCCCAGCCGGAACGACGCCGCGCTTTCCTCGGGCACCACGGGGATCAGCTCGCCGGGCTGGCGGCGTGCCAGAGACGACGGCAGGTACTCCTTGATCGCGACAGGGGAGCCGGTCTCGTCGGTGGCAAGGTAGACGAAACTGAACCCCCCGCTGGCCAACTTCTTTACAATACGATAGTTGGACAGCAGCGTGCCGATGGGCAGCGGTGCGCTCTTTGGAGGTGATGCGCCCTTTGGCTCTGTCATAGGATTCGGGACCTTGATTGCCTCCGGATTGTCCTGACTAATCGAAGACTTGTAAAGAACACAATAGCGGCCATTTTGGCCTCTCTTTTCGGCGTTCAACCAGCGTGGTTGCGGGGCTGCCGGCTCCCCGGGCTGTTTGAACCCATGCGGCCAGATGGCCATTTCGCGAGACTACTTAATGATCCACAGCATGACAGGCTACGGCCTGGCGACGCGCCAGGCGCCGCTGACGGACGCGCAAGGCGCGCCCACCGGCAGGACCGCATCCGTTTCGGTGGAGTTCCGCACAGTCAATTCGCGATTCCTCGACCTGTTTTTCCGGGCTCCCGAAGAATGCCGCGCCTTCGAGCCGGCGCTGCGGGAAATGCTCATGGCGAAGCTGTCGCGCGGCAAGCTGGAATGCCGCATCAACCTGCAGCGCGCCGATGCCGGCGCCGGCGGCACCACGCTGGCGCTCAACGACGCCTTGCTGGCGCAGATCCGCTCGATCGAGGCCACGGTAGCAGCCACCTTCACGCAAGCCGGCTCGCTGCGCATGGGCGAGATCCTGCGCTGGCCCGGCGTGCTGGTGGAGCCCGAGTTGTCGCAGGACGCCCTGCGCGAGGCCGTGACGGACGCTGCCAAGGAAGCGCTGGGCCAGTTGCTGGAAGCGCGCCGCCGCGAGGGCGACGCGCTCAAGGCCACGCTGGACGAGCGCATCGAAGCCATGCTGGCCATCGTCGAGCGCCTCACGCCCACCATCCCGCAGCTGATCTCCCATCACCAGGACAAGCTCACCGAGCGCCTGCAGGAGGCTTTCAACCTGGTCGCGCCCGGCGGCATGCCCTCGATGAGCCGTGACGAAATCGGCGAGCGCATCCGCCAGGAAGCCACGGTCTACGGCATCCGCATCGACATCGCCGAAGAGCTGTCGCGCCTGCAGGCCCACCTGAACGAAACCCGCCATATCCTCAAGAAGGGCGGGCAGGTTGGCAAGCGGCTCGATTTCATGATGCAGGAGCTCAACCGCGAAGCGAATACGCTGGGCTCCAAATCAGCGGCCAAAGAACTGGCCGATGCCGCCATGGAACTCAAACTGCTGATCGAGCAGATGCGAGAACAGATTCAGAACCTAGAATAATCATCATGAGTGAAACGTCGTCCCACGTCGCCATCGACACCGCCTACCCCGGCAACCTGTTCATGGTGGTGGCGCCTTCCGGCGCCGGCAAGTCCACCCTGGTCAACGCGCTGCTGGCGCAGGACCAGGCCATTCGCCTATCCATCTCGCACACCACCCGCGCGCCGCGTCCCGGCGAGCAGGATGGCCGCGAATACCACTTCACCACCGTGGACGCGTTCCGCGCGGCGCGCGATCGCGGCGAATTCCTCGAGTGGGCGGAAGTGCACGGCAACTACTACGCCACCTCGCGGGTGTGGATCGAGCAACAGATGGCCCAGGGCAACGATGTGCTGCTGGAAATCGACTGGCAGGGCGCGCAGCAGGTGCACAAGCGTTTTTCCAACGCCATGGAGATCTTCATCCTGCCGCCGTCGCTGCAAGCGCTTGAAGAACGCCTGAACAAGCGGGGCCAGGACGAGCCGAAAGTGATCGTGCGCCGCCTGCTGGCGGCAGGCAGCGAGATGGCCCATGCGTCCGAGTCGGACTATGTCATCATCAACGAGGTTTTCGAGCAGGCGCTCGAACAGCTTCGCAGCGTCATCCGCGCTACCCGTCTGCGTTTTTCATCACAAAAAGCGCGTCACGCCGACCTCTTCATCGAGCTCGGTATTCATTGATCCGGAGCGCGGCGGGAACGTTTCTTGCCGCGTGCTGTAAAATAGCCGGCATCGCATAAGGTTTTGTCCCGAGGTGGATTACATATGGCGCGTATTACCGTCGAAGATTGTCTGAAACACATCCCGAATCGCTTCGAGCTCGCGCTCGCGGCAACGTACCGGGCCCGTCAGCTGGTGCAGGGTCACACTCCCAAGGTCGAGGCCAAGGACAAGCCCACGGTTGTGGCGCTGCGCGAGATCGCCTCGGGCCAGATCGGCATCGAGATGCTCAAGAAGGTACCGACCTGATTTTCGGGCGGCGGTGGCCAGTCCTAGCAACGCGTACCTTTGCATTGAGACTCTGCTAACGTACCTGTTCGCGTACTTGCTTAACCAGCCAGATTACAGAAGCCGCCCACATGTCTTCCTCCCAGCCTTCCTCCCCTGTCGCGACGGCCAGCCCCACGGCCACGCCGGCGCGATCGCGCGGAGAAGCCACTGGTGACGCGAGTGGCGATGCAGTGCCACCCGTTCAGCGCAAGCGCGCCGTGCCCGGTCAGTCGACCGTGACGGCGCGTACTGGCGCTCCCAATCTTCCCGATCCGCTTGGCAACGATGTCGTTGGCGAGCGTGCCGTTGCCCCCGCAATGGGTGCAGGCAAGGCAAGAGCCGCCCAGGCCGCCGCCGAAAGTGAGCTGAGCGAGGCGCCGCAGGGCGCGGCGCCGGGCGATGCGCTCTTCATCGACGCGGTGCTGGCGCAGTCCTATCGTCACTTCTTCGGCCCGACCTCGCAACCCGCAGTGCCCCCGCGCCAGCAGGTGATCTCGATCACCCGGCTGATGGAGAAGCTCGCTTATCTCAAGCCGGCGGATCAGGCGCACGTGCGCGAAGCCTTCCAGTTCTCGGACGAGGCTCACCTTGGCCAGTATCGCCAGAGCGGCGAGCCCTATATCACGCATCCGGTAGCGGTGGCCGAACTGTGCGCCGACTGGAAGCTCGATGTCCAATCCATCATGGCGGCGTTGCTGCACGATGTGATGGAAGACCAGGGCATCACCAAGAGCGAGCTGGCGGAAAAATTCGGCCCCAAGGTGTCCGAACTGGTCGATGGCCTGACCAAGCTGGACAAGCTCGAATTCCAGAGCCGCGAGCAGGCGCAGGCGGAGAGCTTTCGCAAGATGCTGCTGGCGATGGCGCGCGATGTGCGGGTGATCCTGGTCAAGCTGGCCGACCGCACCCACAACATGCGCACGCTTGATTTCGTGCCGCCGGAAAAGCGGCGGCGGATCGCGCTCGAGACCATGGAGATCTACGCGCCGATCGCGCATCGGCTCGGCCTCAACACCACGTACCGCGAACTGCAGGAGCTGTCCTTCAAGGTGGGTTCGCCGTTCCGCTATGCCACGCTGGAAAAGGCGGTCAAGGCTGCGCGCGGCAACCGGCGCGAGGTGGTCAAGCGCATTCTCGAAACCGCGCAGAAGGCGCTGGGCGACGCCGGCATCGTGGCGGAGCTGTCGGGGCGTGAAAAAACGCTCTACAGCATCTACCGCAAGATGCACGACAAGCAGCTGTCGTTCTCGCAGGTGCTCGACGTGTATGGTTTCCGCGTGGTCGTGGAAACCCAGATGCACACCTATATGGCGATGGGCGCGCTGCACGGGCTGTACAAGCCCATGCCGGGCAAGTTCAAGGACTACATCGCCATTCCCAAGATCAACGGCTACCAGTCGTTGCATACCACGCTGGTGGGCCCGTTCGGCACGCCGGTGGAGTTCCAGATCCGCACCCGCGACATGCACCAGATCGCGGAAGCCGGCGTGGCCGCGCACTGGATGTACAAGCATCAGGCCGACCAGGCCAACGATATCCAGCAGCAGGCGCACCAGTGGTTGCAGTCGCTGCTCGATATCCAGAGCCAGACCGGCGATTCGCAGGAATTTCTCGAGCACGTCAAGATCGACCTGTTCCCGGATGCGGTCTATGTGTTCACGCCCAAGGGGCATATCCGCGCGCTGCCGCGCGGCGCCACCGCGCTCGATTTCGCCTATGCCGTGCACAGCGACCTCGGCAACCAGTGCGTGGCCGTCAAGATCAACAACGAGCTGCTGCCGCTGCGCACTGAGCTCAAGAGCGGCGATATCGTCGAGGTGGTGACGGCGCCATACTCCAAGCCCAATCCGGCTTGGCTGGCGTTCGTGCGCACCGGCAAGGCGCGCGCGGCCATCCGCCACTATCTCAAGACCACCCGGCTCGACGAAGCCATCCAGCTTGGCGAACGCCTGCTGGAGCAGTCGGCGCGACAGCTCGGCATCGAGCTCAAGGCGCTGCCGCAGTCGGTGTGGGACCGCATGGTGCAGTGGACCGGCAACAAGCACAAGGAAGACATCTTTGCCGACCTGGCGCTGGGGCGGCGCGTGCCGGCCGTCGTGGCCAAGCGCATGGAGATCCTGCTGCAGGAGCTGTCCGGCGATGTCGACAGCGCGCTGCTGGCGGCCGTGCAGACCTTCGCCGGCGAAGAAGCCCCCGCAGTGCCGATCACCGGCGATGAAGGCATGTCGATGATCTTCTCGTCATGCTGCCGGCCGATTCCCGGCGATTCCATCGTCGGCTACCTGGGCAAGGGCGAGGGTTTGCAGATTCACGTCCAGGATTGCAAGATAGCCAAGCGCCTGCACAGCAAGGACCCGGAGCACTGGATCGATGTGATGTGGGCGAAGAAGACAACGCGCTCCTTCGATGTGTCGATCAAGGTGATGGTGCGCAACGTCAAGGGCATCGTCGCCCGCGTGGCGGCCGACCTGACTTCGGCCGACGCCAACGTTGCGCACGTGGCGATGGAGCAGCAGGAGGGCGGCCATCAGGAGGCCACCTACATGCAGTTCATCATCCAGGTGCAGAACCGCCTGCACCTGGCCAACGTGATGCGGGCGCTGCGGCGCAACCCCGACGTCATCCGCATCTTCCGCGACCGCAACGACGGCTGACGCAGTCTTCCCGCACGCAAGCACTGAGCCCGGCCGAGCCGGGCTCAGTGCTTTTCCGGCTGCGCGGCGGCGATCGGTTCCGCCTGCTTCCTGGGATAGCTGACTTTCAGGATATCGATCTGCTCCACCCCGGCCGGCGTGCGCAGYGGCACCGTATCGCCTTCGCGCGCCTTGAGCAGCGCGCGCGCGATCGGCGAGATCCAGCTCACGTGGTTGCTGTCGAGGTCGACCTCGTCGGTGCCGACAATCGTCACGGTGGTTTCCTCGCCGGCCTGGTCGGCATAGGTGACGGTGGCGCCGAAAAAGATCTGGTCGTTGTCGCCCTGCAGGGACGGGTCCACCACCTCGGCCTTCTCCAGGCGCTTGGTCAGGAAGCGGATGCGGCGGTCGATCTCGCGCAGGCGCTTCTTGCCGTAGTGATAGTCGCCGTTCTCGGAGCGGTCGCCGTTGGATGCGGCCCACGAAACGATTTGGACCACCTCCGGGCGCGCCGTGTCGATCAGGTGCATCAGCTCATCGCGCAAGCGCTGGTAGCCTTGCGCCGAGATGTAGTTCTTGGTGCCAGGTGGCAGCGGGGTGGCGCCTTCGGGAAGGTCGTCGTCCTCGTCGCCGGGTGACTCTTTGACAAATGCCTTGTTCATGATCCGATCACATCTGCGGGGCTGTCATTATAGGAAGCGGCGGCCTGCCGGAGGGGAAAGCAAAAAAAGTGGGGCAGGGGGGTTCCCAAATTTCAAAAGTACGTTATAATTTCTTTCTCGAGTGCGGCTGTAGCTCAGTTGGATAGAGTACTTGGCTACGAACCAAGGGGTCGTGGGTTCGAATCCTGCCAGCCGCACCACTCATTGCAAAAAGAGCTTCCAGAAATGGAAGCTCTTTTTTCATTTGGGCTTCTGCCGTCGCTCTCGGTTCCTGGTCCGCCTGCTTCCAGATGCGGATCTGCTCATTCTACGGCGTTCCGCCGCGCGTCGACCGTAATCGCCGCGATTGAGACTTGTCTCATCGTGCGCCGGGCTTCCTCTCGCTAATCTCTATTCCGGTGCGCATTCTCGCGCGTTCATAACCGGATCGCTCTCTTGTTGCTGCTTCCCGATCTGCCGGGCCGAGCGATCGCGCTTTCCTCTGGAGCGTCTTGCGATGCGATCGTTGCCATGGTTTGTCTGTGCCGCCGTGCTTGCCGTCGTGGCCAGTGCCGCATGCCGTTGGCGCAAGCCGGGCGTGCCGCCAGCCGTGTTGCCGCCAGCGGCGGAGCGCGGGCCGGACTTGYAAGCCCGTGTCTGTAGCCAGGCGATCGAGGGCAAGTCTGCGTCGGCCACCGGCGAGCGCATGTGCGGTTTGCTGGTGGGCTTTTTGCACGATGCGCGGTTGACCCTTAACGTCAGCAACCTTGCCACCGGTGTGGACCCGCGCACGCAGGCGTGCGTGCTGGCTACCGACTGGCATATCCATACGGCCGGCGAGGCGCGGGGCACGCTGGCGTGGCTGCTGGAGGAGGGGCATCGCGCGCTGTATCCGCAGGTCTGCCGGATCTTGTTCTCGGTGCCGCGCACGGCGCGCGAGCGTGAGATCGTGCTGCTCGATGATCGCTTCGACCCGGTGCGTCTTGCCCAATGCATCGACAATCTCGAGCGCGCCATGCCGGACCTGCGCGCGAGTCGCCTGCTCGGCTCGCGGGTCGATCTTGCGCGTGGCGTGCTGGCCTGGGACATGAGCCGCGCGATTCATGTCGCGCGGGCCGCCTACGACTGTGGCATGCAAACCGAGGCGCAGGCCTGGGCCGTGATCGAGCAGGCAGCGTCGCAGGTCTTCGCGCAGATGGCGTCCTGGCAGGAGGTCGCGGTGAGCTACCTGCTGGGCCGGGCCATGTGGGCCGGGCCCGGCGCCGGTTTGCAGCGGCAGCTGGCGTTTGTCCGGCATTGCCTCGACGATTCGGATAGCCCCATGCGCGAGGTGCGCTATCACGCTGCGCACTATGGCGTGTAGGTGCGCGCCGGCTTGCGGGACCGGTGCTGGCGGCCTAGGCTGGTTCAGGAGCGTGCGGGGGCGCCAAGCGCTATGCTTCTTGCTTGCGGCAAGAACCATGGGAGGATCCAATGAGCAATGCGGACTGGCGGGTGGAAGCCTATCGGGGCATGGATGTCTATGTCCTCGTATCGAGGCCGGGCGACGGCGGCGTCCCGGCTTTGGGCAAGGTTGCCCAGTGGGGGTACGAGGTGCGCGTCTGCCAGGAGGGCGCGGATCCCTCCGATGCCGGCGACATCGAGCGCTTGTCGGGCGACGGCGCGCAGTTTGCTACCCGGCACGCTGCCGAAGTCGYCGCGTTCGCTGCGGCCTATCAGCTTRTGGACAAGCTGGTGGGGCCGGTGACGGACTAGCGGGCATGTCGTCCTTGCCGTGCGGGCAATGCGGGAGTACGCCATAGCGCGTGCTGTCGCGCCCGATGACAGGTTTTTCACGATGACGTCACAAAGCGATTGCAATGCGCGGCGGGATCCACCATAATCCGGCCTCTCGGACGCGGGGTGGAGCAGTTGGCAGCTCGTCGGGCTCATAACCCGAAGGTCGCAGGTTCAAGTCCTGCCCCCGCAACCAAAGACCTTTTCTGGTCTCCGAAGCTCGTCTCCGGGCCGTCCTGGCCAAGTTCTGCAAATTCCCAACAATACGAAACCCGAGCATTGCGCGGGACCGCTTTGCATTGCGTGCGCCATGGGTTCGCGCTGATCAGTGCCGCCCGCGGCCGCCTCCGCTGCGGCCGCCTCGCGCGCCTCCCGCTGCCGTACCTCCCCAGCCACCGCCATGGTAGTAGCCGCGCGCCATGCCGGAGTGATAGTGAT
>NZ_JBFRDD010000038.1:0-82851 GCF_052113425.1 Cupriavidus sp. YAF13 | reverse complement strand
TATCTGGGCCGTAAGCACGACCGCCCGCCAGGGCCCACTGTGCTCTGGCGCGGCTTCTTCATCCTGCACGAGAGCATCAAGATGTATCGCATCTTCCGCCAGAACGAATGAAGTCATGTCGATGATTTGTGGGTAATCCTGAGCTCCCCATGAGGGGAGAGGGAGTGACTGCCCTCACATCGCAAACGGCTTTGGTCCCTTCAGAACTTATACGTCGCCGCCACAAACATGATCAGCGGGTTCGGGCTGATGGTGGCCTTGGAGGTGGACAACACCGTGCCGTCGGACGCCTTGATGATCATCGATGACGTCGTCTTGAGCGGAATGTAGGTGACCGATGCGGTCAGGCCCCACTGGTCCGTGATCGCAAAGGAGCCGCCGATGTTGAACACCGGCGCGAACGAGTTCGACGCCTTGGCCTCCACGGAGGTCGGCCCCGGCTTGCCGGCGCCGGCGGCCAGCGTGGCGCCCAGGTTGTTGTTGACCGAAGCGGCGAACGCCGGGTTGAGCTCGATGTTGGTGAAGAAGTTGTACGACACACCGATGCCCAGGAAAGGACGCACGCGCGCGGCAGGCTCGAAGAAGTGGTACTGCACCATCGTCGCCGGGCTCCACTGGCGTGCGCTGGTGATGATCGGGTTCAGGCTGGGGTCGCCCAGCGGCTGCTGCCCCAGCGCGCCCGCCGGGCCCGGCGGAATCAGGTTGCCGTGGCCGTAGAGCTTGAACTTGGGCGGAATGCCGCCCACCGCCGTCAGCGCGATGTGGTCCGTGAAGAAGTGGCTGAAGGTCAGCCCCAGTGTATCCGCGTTGGATGTGCTGATGCTGCTGCCCGGCGCCGTGAATGACGACGGCAAGCCCAGCGGGCCGTTGATGGGCGCATCGATCACGCTGGTGGTGAACGGGCTGCTGTTGCCGCTGGTGTTGATGTGGAACCAGCCGGCAGCGACGACGTTGTCACCGGCTTTCTGTGCATGGGCTCTGGGCATGCCGCCCAGCCAGGCGAGCGCGGCGATCAGCAATGGCGCTGCCAAACGAAAGGCATTCTTCGTCATCTTGTCTTCCCGGAATAAGTTGGATCGCATGGCCGTCACTGCACGAAGGCGCCGATGGTGAAGTACGGGCTGCCGCTGCGCGACTCGAGAAAGCCGAACACGCCGCCGGTGAAGATGAACTTGCCGGTGGGGCTGCCCGCCGCGCCATCCTTGCGCGTGGTGGTGACCACGCCGGCCAGCTGCTGCGAGAAGTCCAGCTTGAGCGCCGTGGCGAGCGACGCGTCGGACGGGTGGAACGGGTCGAGCATGGCCGCATCCGCTGCCACCAGCGCGGTGGTGCGGTAGTCGAAGTTGCTGTCCACGCCGACGTACTCGCCGTTGACCGCGCCCTGCGTCACGGCGATGGCCGGCGCCATCATGCCGATGCCGATCTCGTCGTCGGCGCCCAGCGGCATGCCGTTGGTGACCGAGCCGTTGGCGTAGCCCACGCGGATCATCACTGGGACCAGCTGGCCGCGCAGCTTGCCCACGATCAGGTACGCGCGGCCCAGCGTGGCGCCGAGCGTGGGCGGATCGATCTCACCCTTGTAGTTGGCCGACATCAGGCTGCCGTTGGCTTGGGGCACGAAGTTCTTGCCCTTTTGCGAGCAGGTGCCGCCGGTCTTGTTGTCGCACACCTGGAACGAGCCGTCGGCCGCCAGCGCCATGCGGTAGTCCTGCGCCACCGTCTGGAAGTTCTTCGACGGCACCTCGTGAAAGCCATAGCCGTTGTACTGGCCGGCGATCTTGGTGAGGTCGGTTTCGGTCTGCGCGAAGCCGATGAACTGGAAATACGGGAAGGTGGTATCCGGCACCGCGCCCGCACCCAGGACACCATTGAACTGGATGCGCGCACCGGGAATGGTGCCGCCCGCCACGCCCTCGCCAACGAACAGCCGCGCCGGGCGCTTCGGGTCCAGGCTTGCGCCGTTGAGCTGGAACGCGCACTGGTTGAGCTTGTCGGTGGGCAGGCCCGTTTCCTGCGACAGCGTGCCCGTCATCACGTTCTGGCCGCCGGTGGTATCGCTGCGGGTCGGCAGCACGGTGCCCGTGGTGCGCGGCACCGAGGAGTCGAGGAAGGTCACTTGCCAGGTCTTCCTGGTGGTGTCGATCTGCACCTTGACCAGTTCGCCCGAGCCGGTGCCCCCGGTGAAGGTGGTGGTGTAGTCGAGCGTCGCGGGACACAGCCGCACCGGTATGGCCGGGGCGGAGCTGGTGCTCGCGGCGCTGCCGCCACCGCCGCTGCCGCCATCGCCGCCGCCGCCGCACGCGGCAAGCATCGCGGCGCCCAGCAGCGCCGCGCCGTAGCGCAGGATCCGCTGTCCATGAGGATTCCTCCACGGCGTACGTTGCCGATGCTGTCCGTGCTGCAAAGGGTGCTGATGCATGATGCTGTCTCCTGAAGCGCTGTTTCGCGCGTGGTGCTTCTCTGTATATTCTTCGTGGTCGGGGGGCCGACTCAGGGGGGCTGAATCAGGGGCTCACTCAGGGGCTCACTCAGGGGCTCACTCAGGGGCTTGCGAATACGCTCACGCGGAACGTCGGGTTGCTGCCGGCGGCGCCGGCAAGGTGGGCGAACACATGGCCGGTCGAGATCAGCGCGCCGGGCGTGCCGCTGTTGTCCACCGTGGTCACCACGCCGGGCTTGGCCTGCGTGAGGTCGAGCTGGTAGCCGCCCTTGGCGTTCATGGTGAGCGGATCGATCAGCCCCACCGCATTGCCCTGCACGATCGACGAGGTGTAGGCCAGGTCGCTGCCCGAGCCCACGTAGCCGCCGTTGAGCTGCGCGTTGGTGAGGTTGGTGGTGGGCGCCAGCAGGGCCAGGCCGGACTCGTCGTCAACGTTGAGCTCGAAGTCGAGCGGGTTCAGGCTGATGCGCGCGTAGCCGGTGCGGATCAACAGCGGCACTTGCTGGCCGCCCAGCTTGCCGACGACCATGATCCCCTTGGCCTTGCTGCTGTTGCCCGCCGTGAACGACGAGGTGTAGAAGTACGGGTACTGCTTGTTGGCGCCATAGTTCGCGCTCTCGAATGCGCCGTCGTTCTGCGTGCGTGCTTTCCATGGGTTGCCGGTGGAGCGGCAGTTGCCGCTGGCGGCGGTGCAGGTGCCGTCGGCGTTCAAGGTCTCGACCGTCTGCGCGGTGGCTGGCAGGAAGTTGCCGCTCGGGGTCAGGCTGCCGCCAGATGGCACCACGTGGTAGCCCAGCAGGTTGTACGTGCCCGCTACCTTGGTGAAGTCGGTCTCGGTCTGCGCGAACGCCAGCACCGGATAGATCGGGAACGTCTTCGCCGGAATCACGCCGAGCCCGGCGACGCCTTGATAAGAGATGGTGGCGCCGGGAATGCCACCGCCCGCCACGCCATTGCCGACAAAAATCACGGGCGGGTTGGCGGGGTCGATGAGGGCCTGCGAGGCATTGTCCGATGGCGTCGCGCTCTGCAATGCCAGCGCACAGCGATTCTGCTCCGCCGTGGGCAGCGACTTGAGGTTAGCGATCTTGCCGGTGAAGGTCACGCCGGCACGCGTTGGATAGACGCTGTTGGTGATCTTGGGCACTGGCGATTCGATGATCTGCAGCGTGTAGGTCATCGCGCTGGTATCGAACTGCATCTTGACGAGCTCGCCGCCGCCGGAGCCGCCGGTGAACACCGTCGTGTAGTCGAGCGAGGCGGGGCACAACGGCGCGGCGGCCGGGCCGGTAGTGGCCGGACCCGAAGCGGGGCAACTGCTGGTGCTGGCGCAGGACGCAACATCCGCCTTGGCCGGGTTGGGTACCCCATCGCCGCCGCATGCGGCGAGCATCAGTGCGAGGCTCGTGCCAGCCATCGCTGCAAGGCCATTGCATACATCCAGACGGGCCATGACTTGTCTCCTTCTTATCGGTCTTGTTGTTTTGCGTGCCGCCTTGCGCGGCAATGCACTGTCCTTTCCGTGCAGCGACTCTCGCTGCCGGGGCCAGCGAGCGTCAATAGAGCGTGCGTTCCAAACATGGCGTGCCGCGCCTGTGGCATGGCAGCGCAAGCGCTTGCGCCGCTTGTTCAAACCGCCGCGCACGTGCCCGCGCAAGCGGATTCAAACGCGCGCGGCGCTGCCTGGCGGGCACGGTGATGCAGCATCAGAATTTGTAGTCGCCGTTTTTTGCATCGAAGGCGCTAGCGTCGAAGGTCTTGCGCACCGCCTTCTCGAAGACAATCTTCTCGACCATGTTGCCCTCCGCGTCCCAGGCGGTTTCCACGCGCGGCCAGGGGTTCTTCAGGTCCAGCATCAGCTGCACCCGCTTGGCGTAGTAGCGTGGCGCACCGGCCGGCAGGTCCCAGGTGAGCGCGACCATGCGCATGCCCTGCTCCTGCACGATGTCCGCGCGCGTGAACTTCTCCGTGAGCCCGGCGGCGCGCAGCGACCTGGCATCGCGATCCAGCATCGACACCACGTACTGGAAGCCCAGGTCGCGCACCGTGTGGTTGGACTGCGCGCGCGCGATGGTGCCGTCGAGCGCGATCCACATCGAGGTGAAGCCCAGCATGCCGCCGAGGTGGCCGTACATCTCATCCTTGCGCTGCGTCTCGTCGTAGATGATTTCCTGGCCGGCCTGGCTGCCGCCTGGCAGCCACTTCGCATAGAGCTGGCGCGGCGCGTGGCGGTAGCGGATCATCATGCGCGCGGGCTGGTCTTGCCACTGGCCGTTGAGGCGCTCCTGGCGCGTCATCCAGTACTCGTACTCGGGGTAGCGGTTCATCTCGGTCTTGGCCCACAGCAGTGCGGCCTCGGGCTGCAGCGCGTTGATGGCCGCAAGCAGTTGCTCATCGGGCAGCTTCGCCAGTTCGCCGCTGGCGATCTGCTTCGACAGCAGCGCGGCCTGCTGCTGCGCCGTGAGCCCGTCGTAGGCGGTGCCGGTGCCGGCACTGGCGGGGGACTGTGGCTGCGGTTGTGCGAGTGCCGGCAATGCGAGCGCGAACGCGAACACGAACACACAGGCCGCTGCGGGACGGCGCAGCAAGGGCAATGGGTTCTTCAATGCGGATACGGGTGCGCTCAGCGCATGGGAATACAGGGCTTTCACGATGCGGGTCTCCTGTTGTGGCGCCGGCCCGCGCAAAAACGCGGGCGACAGCGGTCCACCGCGTGCGCCGGGCGTACGCGTGGTGTCGTTGTGAACGGAATGCCTGAGTGCGGATCGCCGCGGAAATGCCGGGCTAAGGACGGCCGGATGCCTGGCTCAAGCGGGGCTCTCGTAACTCGGGCTCCTGGCGGCAGCCAGGCCTGCGCCGGCGGTTGGCCGGCGCCAGCGCGCCGCTAGGTTCTGGAGCGGGTACGCATCCAGTCGTCGAGCGGATTGCTCGGGAAGACGAAGGGGTGCTCGCGCGCGCCGCGCACCGTCATGCTGGTGACGGCGGCGCGTGTCGCGCCCTCGTTGCGTGCCGCGCGGCGTGTCTTGCGCACGGCAACGGAAAGGGTGTCGGCGCGTTGCGCCTGTTCTGCCGCCAGGGCAGTCAGCGCGGCCTGGCCGGCGTGCGCTTCAGCGTGCTGGGTCTTGCCGATCTGGAATACGTCCTGCAGCGCGCACAGTTGCTGGCTGGCGGGCACGGGTGCCTTGAGCGCAGCCACCACCATCGCGCTCAACTGGGCGAGCACGTGCGCGTCGCTCAGGTCCTTGCCTTGTGTAAAGGCCGGCAGCAGGTTGCCAAGCTCGTCGCCGGCCAGCACACCGGCCAGCGCCTTGAGCGCAAAATTCAGGCGCCAGCCCAGCTCTTGCGGCGGGATCTCGGGCAGCGCGCGGGCGAAGGCATCGGAGAAGCGGCCGAACACCGGCGCGTAATGGCCGAGCAGATAAGACTGGATGAATGGCGAGGTATCGGAATACACGCGCCCGAGCAGCCGCAGGAACGACGGGCCGCCCACGTCGGGCTCGCGCGCCATTTGCAGCGCGGGCACGAAGAGCGCGCCCATCACGTGTTCGCAGCGGATCTGCGCGCCCGGCCAGCGCGCCTCGCAGGCATCGAGCAGCGCCAGGCGGCGCATGTTGAGCGGATCGAGCCGGCGGCCCAGGACCGCCTGCATCATGATGTCTTTACTGCGGAAGTGGTAATTGACCGCGGCCAGATTGACGATCGCGCGCGATGTCACTTGCCGTAGCGAGGTGCCTTCGTAGCCGACCTCGATGAACAAGCGCTCGGTGGCGTCGAGAATGCGGGCCTTGGTGTCTCCTGCCGTGCCTTTTCCGGTCTTCATAGGGGGCGTCTCTCTTATGGTCATGCCGTACAACCCCAGCAAAACTCCACACACTGCAGCAGCTCCCTGCTCTGACGGCAAACGGATGCTTGAAACAGTTGTACGGAGCCTAGCGAGCGCTGCGCGCGTTTCACAAGTGCATTTTTGGAGCGTTGCCTCTAAATGGATTGGATTGTGCCTGCATGCCGCGCGTGCCTCGCCGGATTTTGCTTCCCTGCCAAAGGGGGGCGCGGCCTTGCGGGCCAAGGCCCGCCGCCGCGCGCAGCGGCAAGCGGCGCTCATCGGGCCAGCTGCCCTGCCAGCGCCTGGGCGTTTTGCGCGCTGAGTGCGAAAACAGACAGTTGCGGGTTGGCCCCTATGCTGGTCGGAAACACGGAGCCGTCCAGCACCGACAGGTTGGCCAGCTGGTGATGGCGGCCATGGCTGTCGACCACCCCGCCCTGCGGCTGGTCGCTCATGGCGCAGCCACCCATCAGGTGCGCGGTAAACAGCGCGGCGCGGAACTTGGCCAGCGGCAGCGTGGCGATGCCCTGCCTGGCTTGCGCCCAGCTGTCGTAGTACGGCGCGTCCAGGTGGGCCGGCCGCACCCGCAGCGCGCCTGCGGCAAACTGCGCCTCGGCCATGCTCAGCCAGGCGCGCCGCATGCCGTCCCAGACATAGTCGCTGATGTCGTAGTCGAGCACCGGGCTGCCATCGTCGGCAATGCGCACGCGCCCGCCTTCGCTCTGAGCGACAAAGCCATCGCGCAGCAGCGCGAGCATGGCGTTGGCATGCGGCAGCGCGGCCATGTCGGCGCGCAGCGCCTCGCCCACCTGGTTGAACACGCCAGCGCTGATGCCGGGGAACAAGGGCGGTACTTCCAGCTTGTAGCCCATCGGGCCGGTGGCGCCATCCTTCCACTGGAAGTGATCGGAGGCGATCGATTGCGGTGCGCCGTAGTACGGGTCGACCTGTTCGGGCATCACCGCCACACTCAGGTTGACCGGATGGATGAAGGTACGCACGCCAACCCGCTGATACGGGTCCGGCACGCGCGAGCGCAGCAACAGCGCCGGTGTGTTGATGGCGCCGCCGGCCGCCACGTAGTGCCGCGCGCGCACGGTCACCGCGATGCCCAAAGGCGTGCGGCCATCGGCACCCAGCGCTTCACCAGCAAGCGTGGTGACCGTCTTGCCGTCATGCTCCAGCGCGCGCACCCGCACGCGGTGGACCAGCGTGGCGCCCTTGGCCAGCGCGGCGGGAATGGTCGATACCAGCATCGATTGCTTGGCGTTGACCGGGCAGCCCAGCCCGCAATAGCCGGAGTTCCAGCAGCCTTTCACATTGCGCGGGATCACGTGCGACTCCCAGCCCAGCTTGTCGCAGCCGCGCTTGAGCACATCGTTGTTATTGTTCGGCGGCATGCCCCACGGCGCCACCGACAGCCGTGCCTCCATGCGCGCGAACCACGGTGCCATGTCCGCGGCGCCGTGGCCGCTTACCGCGTGGTGCGCGGCCCAGTGCGCCAGCGTTTCCTTTGGCGTGCGAAAGCTCGACGACCAGTTCACTGTCGTGCTGCCGCCCACCGAGCGCCCTTGCAGGATGGCGATGGCGCCATCGGAAGTGGCGCGCGCCGCGCCCTCCTGGTACAGCTCGCGATAGGCGCGGCCCTCGTCCATGTCCTTGAAGCTGTCGGAGGTGCGCAGCGCGCCTTCCTCCACCAGCACCACGCGCAAACCGGCTTCGCTGAGGATCTCGGCGGCTACGCCGCCACCGGCGCCGCTGCCGACAATGACCACGTCGGCGTCGAGCGAAACCGGCGCCGTGAGCGTGGCGCCGTCCACCACGTTCCAGCCGGCGGCGATGCCGGCACTATAGATATCGGGAATAGCCATGAGGGTTTCGCGTATTGGGTATGGGTTGGCTTCAGGCGTGCAGCGCACGAAAGACCGCGGGATTGGGGCCGGGATAGCCGCTGCCCGCCCACGCCGCCGGCAGCAGGTAGTAGCCCACGCTGCTCAGCTTGACCAGCACCACGGCGCCGGCATTCAAGGTGGCGAAGCGGYTGGCGCGCCAGCGCGCGAGAAAGCGGCGCGCCTGCTGCGTGTCGGTCTGCTTCCAGTCCTGGCCCACACCCGCGAGTGCCCAGCGCAACGGCCCGATGGCGAGCAGGTCAAGCAGCTTGCGCAACTCCGCGCGCGCGTTGGCATCCATTGCGGCGCATGTGGCGTCGACATTGCGCACGGCCTGGCCGAGCTGCAGTTCGCGCGGGCCGCGCTCGCGCTCGGCGAGCTCCGCCACCACGGCGGGCAGCAAGGCGGTGAACAACGCCACGTCGCCTTCGCGCAAGAACTGCATGCCGGTGGCGGGTTGCTTGTGCGCGGGCGAGCAGCCGGACAATGCCGGGACCAGGCCGGCGCACGCGAGTGCGGCGGACAGGCCAAAGCCAATCTTGAGAAAGCCGCGCCGCGAGAGCGCGGACGCGGGCGGCTCGGTGGCCGGGGTGTGCATGGTGTGTCTCCTGTTTTGCGCTTATCCGTCTGCTTGCGGGTGCATTGCGGGTGCATTGCGCGGGCCTTGCGATGCGCGTTGCCGATACCCCGCATTGACGCTCGCCGCAGTTTGGATAAAGATCGGGCCCCGGTCTTGATCCCGCATGACAGGTGATTTGATGCCACGCGCCAACGCGGCGCTCCCCGCCGCTGCTATCACCGACATCGCCAGCGCTGCTTACGTCGCCGAGACGCCCGGCACCGTGTCGCTGCCCTACCTGCGCACCGTGCTCGACTACGGCGAGGCCGCCGGCATCGCGCTGGCCGACCAGCTCGTGCTGGCAGGGCTCGATCCCGCCCTGCTCGACAGCGCGGCCGGCCCCGCCACGCGCATCGGCGTCGCGCACTACCTGACGCTGCTCGATGCGCTGGAGCGCGCCGCTGGCGATCCGCTGGCGGGCCTGCACGCGGGCGCGGCCTTCCGGCCGCGCCACTATGCCGAGATGGGTTATGTGGTGCTGACCACGCCCACGGTGCGCGAGGCCATCCTGCAGGGCATCCGCTACGAGGTGCTGGCCAACGATATCGGCCGCACCCGCCTGCATGAAACGGCGCAGGGCGCGTGGATGACGTGGGAGGCGCAGCACGGCCCGCTGTCGCGCCACGCGCACGAGCTGCACATGGCCACGTGGATCTGCTTTTCCCGCTGGCTGCTGGGCGACGGCTTTTTTGCCGAGCGCATCGAGTTTCCCCACGCGCCGCCACCCGGTGACCACGCCGGCGACTACACCCGGGTATTCGGCTGCCCGGTGGTCTTCAACGCCGGGCGCCACGCCATGCACATCGATCCCGCGCTGCTGGCGCGCCCTTCGATGCAGGCCGATGCGCAAATGCAGACGCAGATGACGCGTATCGCCCAGGCCCAGCTGCGCGCGCTGGAGGCGGACGGCGCTGGCGAGATCGCGCAGGCGCGTGCCTTTATCAGCGCGACGTTGCATCGGGGCGAGGTGCCGATCGCGGCGGTGGCGGCGCACCTGCGCTTGCCGGTGCGCACGCTGCAGCGGCGGCTGCAGGCGCAGGGGCTGAGCTACTCCGCGCTGGTCGACGGGTTGCGCCGCGCGCAGGCCGAGCGCTACCTTGCCGACCCCGCTATCAGCCTCGCCCAGCTGGCCATGCTGCTTGGCTTTTCGGAGCAGAGCGCGTTCAGCCATGCGTTCAAACGCTGGACGCAAGAAACCCCGAATGCCTGGCGCAAGCGGTTGCTGGGCCGCGCGCCGGGATAGCCACCGTCGCCTTTTTGCCATGTCCGGCAGATCGGTGCCGGTTTCAAACGCAGCGGTGGGTACGCCCCTCAGTGCGGGAAGGCGCGCTTTCTTCCTGTTTTATGCGCTCAACAAGCCACTAAAATCCGCTAAAAATTAGAGTGGCGATTCAAATCTCCGTGTTGACCCGGGGCGCTGGCGTGCCTACGATGACATCCATCAATGTCACAATCAAGGATGTTGCGACGCAATGCGGCATCCCGCCGTGCATGCCAGCGACACGAGAGACAGCTTATGAACGCGCCAGCAGACCTGCCCCCGGAGTTATCCACAGCCCAGCCATCACCGAAGGGGCCCGGCCCCGGCGAGCACATCGATATCGCCATCATCGGCACCGGCTTCGCCGGGCTGGGCATGGCGATCCGCCTCAAGCAGGCAGGCCTGCATGACTTCGCGCTGTTCGAGAAGGCCGCCTCGGTGGGGGGCACGTGGCGCGACAACCACTATCCGGGCTGCGCCTGCGATGTGCAGTCGCATCTGTACTCGTTCTCTTTCGCGCCCAACCCCAACTGGTCGCGCATGTTTTCGCCGCAGCCGGAGATCCGCGCTTACCTGGAGCGCTGCACCGACCAGTTCCGCCTGCGCCCCCACCTGCGCCTGAACCACGAACTGCGCCGCGCCGCGTGGGACGACGCCAGCGGCACGTGGCAGCTCGACATGGCCGATGGCAAGCGCGTGCGGGCTCGCGTGCTGGTGTCGGGCATGGGCGGCCTGAGCCGGCCGGCGTATCCCAGTATCCCGGGCCTGGCGCGTTTTCGCGGCGAGGCGTTTCACTCGCAGCACTGGAACCATGACTACGCGCTGGCGGGCAAGCGCGTGGCGGTGATCGGCACTGGCGCCAGCGCCATCCAGTTCGTGCCGCAGATCGCGCCGCAGGTGGCGCACCTGGACCTGTTCCAGCGCACGCCGCCGTGGATCATGCCCAAGCCCGACCGCAAGGTGTCGGCTGCCGAGCGCTGGCTGTTCCGCCGCCTGCCGCTCACGCAAAAGCTGATGCGCACCGGCATCTACTGGGCGCTGGAGTCGCGCGTGCTTGGCTTTGTGGTGCATCCCAAGCTGATGACGGTGGTGGCGCGCATTGCGCGCCGCCATATCAAGCGGCAGATCGCCGATCCCGCGCTGCGTGCCACCGTCACGCCGGACTACACCATCGGCTGCAAGCGCGTGCTGATCTCCAACGACTATTACCCCGCGCTGGCGCGCGCCAATGTGGACGTGGTGACTCACGGTATCGACCATGTGGAGGAAGACGCCATCGTGATGCGCGACGGCACCCGCCGCCAGGCGGACTGCATCATCTTTGGCACGGGCTTTCACGCCACCGCCCCGATTCCGCGCGGCGCCATCCTCGGCCAGCGCGGCGCCGACCTGCTCGACGCCTGGCGCGATGGCGCCGAGGCATACCTGGGCACCACCGTGGCCGGCTTCCCCAACCTGTTCCTGGTGGTGGGGCCGAACACCGGCCTGGGGCATAGCTCGATGGTGTTCATGATCGAGTCGCAGGTGAACTACATCCTCGGCGCGCTCAAGGCCATGGGCCAGCAGCGTGTGCAGGCCATCGACGTGCGAGCGCCCGCGCAGCGCGACTACAACGCCGGGCTGCAGCGCAAGCTGGCGGGCGCGGTGTGGTCGGAGGGCGGCTGCGTGAGCTGGTACCTCGACCCCAAGACCGGCAAGAACACCACGCTGTGGCCCGGATTCACCTGGCAGTTCCGCCGCGCCACCGCACGCTTTCGCATGGCTGACTACGAGATCCGTCCGCTGATGCAGCACGCGCTCGCACCCAGCGCACCCAGCACAGCCAGCCAGGCCATCGAGGCGTGAGCGCGCTGCGCGTCCGGCCGCGAACCTGACAAGAAGAACACCGAGGAGACACCGCATGAAGGATTTCAAGAACAAGGTGGCCGCCATTACCGGCGCAGGCTCCGGCATGGGCCGCTCGCTCGCGCTCGCGCTGGCGCGCGAAGGCTGCCAGCTGGCGCTGTCGGACCGCAATGAAAAAGGCCTCGCGCAGACGGTGGCCGAGGTCATGCGCGCGGCGCCGGGCCTGGTTTTCACGCAGCACTGCGTGGATGTATCGGACCGCGCCGCGATGTACGCCTGGGCCGAGCAGGCCGCGCGCACGCACGGGCGCATCAACCTGATTTTCAACAATGCCGGCGTGGCACTGTCGAGCACCATCGAGGGCATGAGCTACGATGACCTCGAATGGATCATGGGCATCAACTTCTGGGGCGTGGTGCATGGCACCAAGGCGTTCCTGCCCTACCTGAAGGCCAGCGGCGAAGGCCACGTGATCAATACGTCGAGCATCTTCGGCATCTTCGCGCAGCCCGGCATGAGCGGCTACAACGCGAGCAAGTACGCGGTGCGTGGCTTCACGGAATCGCTGCGCCAGGAGCTCGACATGCAGGCGTGCGGCGTGTCCGCGACCTGCGTGCACCCGGGTGGCATCAAGACCAATATTGCGCAGGCCAGCCGCATTTCCGCGAACGTCACCGGCTTCCTGGTGCACGACGAGCAGCAGGGCCGCGACGAGTTCGAGAAGTATTTCATCACCACAGCGGACAAGGCCGCGCGCGTGATCCTCGACGGCGTGCGCCACAACCGCCGCCGCGTGCTGATCGGCCCGGATGCGGTTGCCGCCGACATGATGGCGCGGCTGCTGCCCGCGGCTTACCAGAAGCTGGTGGTGTTCGACGCGCGCCGCAAAGGCCCGCTCGGCAAGCCCGCCGCGGACGTGCCCGACACGGTGCCGGCCAAGGCCAGCGGCAATGGCGGAGAGGCGCAATGAACCGCGTCGCCATGCCGGCGGACAGCCGCCTCTCGCAGCCACCCGGCGCGCTCACGCGCTGGTTCGGCCAGGGCCGCGTAGGGTTGTTCAGCCTGTCGCGTGAAACGCTTGCCAGACGCTACGCGCTGCCGGCCTCGCGCTGGGTGCAGGTGATGGGCACGCTCGTGCATTACACCGATGAAGGCGTGCCCGACGGCGAGCCGCTGCTGCTGATCCACGGCTTTGGCGCCTCGCTGCACACCTGGCAAGGCGTGCTGCCGGCACTCGCGCAACGCTATCGCGTGCTGCGCGTGGACCTGCCGCCCTTTGGCCTGACCGGGCCGTTGCGCGATGCGCGCGGGCGCATTCTCACCATGGATGTGGACACGTACCGCCGCTTCATCGACGCCTTTTGCGACGCCATCCACCTGCGGCGCGCCAGCGTCATCGGCAACTCGCTGGGCGGCCTGATCGCATGGGACATGGCTGCGCGCCATCCGGAGCGCGTCGACAAGATGGTGCTGATCGATGCCGCCGGTTTCCCGATGAAGCTGCCGCTCTATATCGCGCTGTTCAACCACGCGCCGGTGCGCTGGTCGGCGCCGTGGCTGCTGCCGGAGTGCGTGATCCGCGCCGCCACGCGCGATGTCTACGGCGATGCTTCGCGGGTGGACGAAGGCACCTTCCGCCGCTATGTCGATTTCTTCTACGCCGAGGGCAGCCGCGAAGCGGTCGGCCGCATGGTGCCCAAGCTGGATTTCGACGCGCTAGACACGCAAGCGCTCAATGGCATCCGCTCGGCCACGCTGGTGCTGTGGGGCGAGCGTGACCGCTGGATCCCGCCGGCGCATGCGCAAGCCTTTGCCGGGCGCATTCCGGGCGCGCGGCTGCAGCGCTACGCAGGCCTGGGCCATATCCCGATGGAAGAGGATCCGCAGCGCGTGGCGGCGGACTTGCTGCCTTTTCTCGACGGGCGCTGAGCCGCTGTTGCAACACCCGACGCACCCGACGCACCCGACGCACCTGACGCACCTGACGCACCTGACGCACCCGATGCACCCGATGCACCCGATGCACCCGATGCACCCGACGCATTCCACGAATCGACAGGAGTACTCATCATGATGCCAGTCCGACGCGATGTGCATCCCCACTTGCCCGCCAGCCGCATCGGCGACTGGCACGTGCGGGGCCGCCATGTCACCCACTTCGTCAACGCGCTTTCGATCTTCTTCCCGGCGGGCGAGCGCTTCTTCATGGACAGCGTGCGCGCCTATCGCGACGACGTGACCGACCCCGAGCTCAAGCGCGCCATCGCGGGCTTCATCGGCCAGGAAGCCATGCACACGCGCGAGCATATTCTCTACAACCGGCTGATGACGGATGCGGGCCTGCCCGCCGAACCGCTCGACCGCTTCGTCGGCAAACTGCTCAACGTGCTGCGCAAGATACTGCCCAAGTCATGGCAGCTTGCGCACACCATCGCGCTCGAGCACTACACCGCGATGCTTGCCGGCGGGCTGCTGGCGGACCCGGAGCAGATGGGCGGCTCCGAGCCCGGCTATCACCAGGTGTGGATCTGGCACGCGCTGGAAGAGACCGAGCACAAGGCGGTGGCCTACGACGTGTGGAATGCCGTGATGAAGCCGGGGCTATATCGCTATCTGTTGCGCACCTTCACCATGCTCACCACCACGGTGACGTTCTGGGCGATGGTGTTCGTGTTCCACATCCGGCTGGTGATGGCGGATCGCGAGTGCCGCAACAAGCTCAGCGGTTTTGGCGGCGTGGTGCGTTTCCTGTGGGGCAAGCCCGGCGTGCTGCGCAAGATGATCCCGGATTGGTTCGACTATTTCCGGCCGGGCTTCCACCCGTGGGATCACGACAACCGTGCGCAGCTGGCGCGCATCGAGCCGCTGATCGCGGAGATCGAGGCCACTTCCGCGCGGGCCGGCGTATCCAGCCGGGCGCCTTCGGTGAGGGCCGCGGCATGAAGCTCTGGCAGTGTGAGATTTGCGGGCTTGTCTACGACGAAGCCGCTGGCATGCCGGAGCATGGCATCGCGCCTGGCACGGCATGGAGTGCGGTGCCGGAGGACTGGAGCTGTCCCGATTGCGGCATGCGCAAGGGCGATTTCCAGATGGTGGCGTTTTAGCTAGCGGGCTAGAGCGCTAGAGCGTGGGCCCGTACCTGTATCAGCGCCTGGCCTTGCGCGGCCCAGCCTTGGGCGGGTTGCCCGCGCCGCCGTCTTCCGGCGCGTCGTGCAAGTGCTCGATGATGGCCGCCACGCGGTCGCCGAGGTATTTATTGGCCGACCGTTCCATGGCCCGCATCATCTCCGCTTCCACCGCCACCATGGCCAGCGGGCGGATGCGCCAGAGGATATCCACCAGCCGCGGCACGTCCTGCGGCGGTGGCAGCTTGCCTTCGCCGAAGCGGTCCAGTTCGCGCACCACCATGGCCACGATCCGGTCCGATACGGCTTCAAAGTGCCCGCGTGCGTGCTCGACGATGGACAGCACATCTTCCAGCGGAAATCCCGCGCGCGCGATCTCGGCGCCGGCGGCCAGCGTGCGCGGGCTGCGCGCGAGGTAGCCCATGCCGTCCGCCTCCAGCAGGCCGAGCGCGATGGCCTTGGCCAGCGCCGGGCGCGATATCGCGCGGCCGAACAGCTTGGCCAGCGCCAGGTAGGAATAGTGGCGCGGCACTTCGTCGGTCCACGGGCTGCCGATGGCGGATTCCAGCCCGAGGATGGAGCGCAGGTCATGCCCTTGCACGATGGCCTTGAGCAGTTCCTGGATATTGTTCAGCGTGTAGCCGCGCGCCAGCAGGTGGTTGATCAGCCGTAGCAGGCCCAGGTGCGTCTGGGTGTAGATGCCCACCCGGCCGCGCCGCTCGGGCGGATCGATCAGGCCGCGGTCCTGGTAGGAGCGCACGTTGCGCACCGTGGTGCCGGCCGCCCGCGCGAGTTCGTCGATGGTGTATTCCGGCGGCGTGCCGTTGCCGGCGCCGGCGGCATCGTGGGCGGCGGACGCGGATGACGAGGAGGAGGTGGGCGCAGCGCTGCGCTTGAAGAAGGCCATGGCAAAAATTCTACCCGAGTCGTGCGGCTGCCGTGTGTCGTATGCCGGGCGCTGCGCGCCGGGGCACGCACCGCTACAGCTACAATATTCGCAGCGCCGCTCTTCGCGACGGCGGCATTTGCCCGGATCGTCCCCATTCAACTTCTGCGCGCGCCCTGGCGCGAGTCCTTATGCATATCCGCTGGCTGGAGGATTTTGTGTGCCTGGCCCAGGCCGGCAGCCTGGCGCGCGCGGCGGAGCTGCGCAATGTCACGCCGCCCGCGTTCGGGCGCCGCATGCAGGCGCTGGAAGTCTGGGCGGGCGCGCCGCTGATCGATCGCAGCGTGTTCCCGGTGCGCCTCACCGATGAGGGGCGGCAGTTCCTGGAGGCCGCGCAGAGCGCGCTGCGCACGCTGGACGATACGCGCATGTCGCTGCGCGCGGCGCATCGGGCCGATGCCAGCACCGTGGTGATCGTCACCGGCAAGACGCTGGCGCGCTCGATGGTGCCGGCGTGGCTGGCCGGCCTGCGCCATGCGCTGCGCAACGACAAGGCGGCTGCGGGCTTTCGCACGCGGCTTTCCACCTTTCCCACGCACGACGCGCTGGCGATCTTCACCGAAGGCGACGCGGATTTCCTGCTTTGCTACAACTCGCCGGAGCAGCCGGTGACGCTGGACAGCGCGCGCTACCAGTACCACTTCGTGGGGGAGGAACGCCTCGTTTGCGTGAGCGCGGCGGCGGATGGCGGCGGCCCACAGTACAAGTTGCTCGCACGCGGGCAGCGCGCCCCGGTGCCGATGATTGCCTACGCGCCGACGCTGACCCTGGGCCGCATGGTCAACGGCGAGATCGCCCGGCGCGGGCTGGCCAGCCGGCTCGACGTGATCGCGGTCAGCGACTTCGCCGAATCCGTGCATGAAATGGTGCGCCAGCGCATGGGCCTGGCGTGGCTGCCCGCGCGGCTGATCGCCGATGACCTGCACGCCGGTCGCCTGGTGCGCGCCGGGCTGGAGGTGGGCGGCGAAACGGACCTCGTGATGCAGATCCTGCTGTATCGCCCGCGCGCACCCATGCGGGCGCTGGGCGAGGCCTTCTGGCATGCGGCGGTGGCGGGCTAGCTGTTCGGCGCCACGCGCCGGGCCCGCCTTGGTGCGGGCAGCGGCCTGATCCCGGTCCCCGATCCCCCACCCTTGCCAAAACGGCAAGCGCCATTGCCAAAGCCGCACGTTGCTGCGGCCGCACGCTCTCTAAGATCGCCGCATGCCTGCATACCTTGCCTGTCTGCATACGGCGCAAATCTAAAAACGGAGAGACCTGCCATGAACAAACTGCTGCGTGCGGCTGCTGCCGCATCCTTCTGCCTGCTTGCCGGCGGCGCCAGCGCCTCGGGCTGGCCGACCAAGCCGATTTCCCTGGTGGTGGGCTATACCGCGGGCGGCAGCGTCGACCTGGTGGCGCGCACCATCGCGCCGGAACTGGGCAAGCGCCTGGGCCAGAGCGTGGTGATCGAGAACCTGGGCGGCGCGGGCGGCACCATCGGCGCGTCCAAGGTGGTCAAGGCCGACGCCGACGGCTACACGCTGCTGATGGGCTCGGGCAGCGAGGTCTCGATCGCGCGCCTGACCAACCCCGCCGTGCGCTACGACGGCGAGCGCGACCTGGCGCCGATCACCTTCGTCGGCACCCAGCCGATGGTGCTGGTGGGCAAGTCGGCGCTGCCGGCCAAGAACGCCGACGAGCTGATCGCGCTGGCCAAGGCGCAGCCGGGCAAGCTGGCCTATGCGTCATCCGGCGTGGGCACGCCGCTGAACCTGGCCGGCGAGCTGATCAAGCAGCAAGGCAAGGTCAACATCACCCATGTGCCCTATAAGGGTGCGTCCGCCATGTCCACCGACCTGCTCGGCGGCCAGATCGACCTCGCCGTGATGGTGCTGTCGTCGGCGCTGCCGCATATCCAGGCTGGCCGGGTCAAGGCCTACGGCGTGACCGAAGGGCACCGCGCCCAAGTGGCGCCCAACGTGCCCGCGCTGGCGGAAAGCAGCGCGCTCAAGGGCGTGGACATGGGTGTGTGGTTTGGCCTGATGGCGCCGGCCAATACGCCGCGCGCCGTGGTCGATCGCCTGAACACCGAGATGCAGGCTGTGCTGGCCATGCCTGACGTGAAGAAGAAGCTGGCCGAGGCCGGCGTGGAAGTGGCGCCGGGCGGCCCGGGCCAGTTTGCCAGCTTTATCAAGCGCGAGACGGTGAAGTACAAGAGCATCGTCCAGACTGCTGGCATTCACGAATAAGGGGACGGCGGCAGGCGTACCATTTGCTTGTCGCAAGTGGCGGTGCCGGCGGTTGCCGCCCGCCTCCCCTCGCTTCCCTAGCTTCCTTCGCTACTTTCCCTGTTCAGTCGCTATCACTGGCAATCTTGCTGACCTGAAAACATGACGATCACTGCCCCCAGCTTCGACGCTTACCCGGTTGAAGTCGCATTCCCCGATATCTCCGCCTACGCCGCCGGCAACGCCGGCGTGCCCTACGTCCACACCTTCGACAGCGGCGTGCCCGGCCCGCACGTGATGGTCAACGCGCTCACCCACGGCAACGAGGTGTGCGGCGCCATCACCGTCAAGGCGCTGCTGGACCTGGGCCTGCGCCCGCGCCGCGGCCGCCTGACGCTGGCCTTTGCCAACGTCGACGCGTACCACAGCTTCGATGCCGCCCGCCCGGATGCGTCGCGCTATGTCGACCAGGATTTCAACCGCGTATGGACGGCGGCCGTGCTGGACGACACCACCCGTGACTCGTCCGAGCTGCGCCGCGCGCGCGCCATGCGCCCGGTCATCGATACCGTGGACCTGCTGCTCGACCTGCACTCCATGCACGAGAAGAGCCTGCCGCTGATCGTGTCCGGCCCGCTCGACAAGGGCATCGCCCTGTCGCGCGCCGTGCGCGCGCCCGCCAATGTGATCGTGGACGAAGGCCATCCGGAAGGACGGCGCATGCGCGACTACGAAGGCTTTGGCGATCCCGCCAGCGCCAGGAACGCGCTGCTGATCGAATGCGGCCAGCACTGGGAAACCGCCGCCGTGGGCGTGGCCCAGGACAGCACCGCGCGCTTCCTGCTCCATGCCGGCGTGATCGACGCGGGCGACGTGCCTGCAGGCTGGCTCCTGCCCGTGGCGCCGCAGCGGGTGGTACGCGTGACCGAGCCCGTGGTCGCCAGCAGCATGGATTTCCGCTTTGCCGGCCCATACACCGGGCTGGAAACCTTCGCCGAAGCCGGCACCGTGATCGGCTGGCGCGACGGCGAGCCGGTGGTCACGCCGTATCCGGATTGCGTGCTGGTGATGCCGTCGCTGCGGCAACTGCGCCCGGGCGTGACCGTGGTGCGGCTGGGGCAACTGGTAGGCTGACCGGCTGATCGAAGGGCGCGTTTGCGCACCTAGAAAGAGACTGGTGCCGCACTTATCGCTGTAATGGGTACGCCGTCGTCAAGCCGGCGGCGTTGTTCAGGCCGGTGTAGCTGGCGATTGCGGCGCGGCCGGCGCACCTGGCGTGCCGGCCGTGGACGGCTTTGGCCGCATGCCGGGCAGCAATTGCTCGAACAGCTCGTCGATCTTCATCTCGGGCGGGACCAGGTTGCTCAGGTTGATGCCGCCGGCGCTGCGCAGGGCGTCGTAGTTCGCCTTGCCGGCGCGCTCACCATTGATATAGACGATGATCTCCGCCGTACTCAGGAAATCGCGCCAGTAGGTCTGGCGTTGCATGTAGACCGTGGCGGTATAGGGGCACGACGCCACCGACGAGCCGGGCGACAGCATCTTGAACTCAAAGCCGCGCTGCTGCACCGAGTCGCGGATGAATTCCGCATAGGCATTGCCGCCGCTGCCCGGGTTGGCGATCACGCAAAACAGCGTGCCGTCGGCAGGCTGCATGGAGGCGATACGGTCGCCGCGGTCGACCGGGACGACGGCCTGGTACGTGGCGCAGCCGGTGACCAGCAAGCCTAGGCTGGCGGCTAGCAATGCTTTTTTCATGATGTTCCTGGAATCGCTGGTGCAAGAGTGCCGAACCGGGTTGTCGGCAAGCGCGCCCGCCAACTTTAGGCCATTGCGGCGGCGGCAATCGTTGGAACAGAGCGGGTAAACCGGTCCTGTGCCGCTCCTGTGCCGGTCCAGCGCCGGTTCTGCTGCTCGCCCGAGGTTAGCCTCAGAGCACAACGGCCTGGCGGCAGCGTAGCGCCATCACCTGCGCCTCGAAGGCGCGGGCGGCGCGCTGCGTGAGCTGGTCGCGGCAGCCGCGCGGGCGGCCACGATCCACGGCGAGGTGACCGAGCCCGGCCACCTGCCACTCGCGGCGCGTGATGGCGAGGATGTTGGCGAGAGCCTGGGCTTGCGGGGCAGGCAACGTGCCCCGGGAGAGATCTTCCATCATGATATTCAGCGTGGCTTTCGCTCCAGGGGAGCTTCGGGCCATGTCCCGTCGTTGACGTTTATTCGTATCGTGATGGAACGATATGCAACGCCGGAACGCGCCACTATCGATAGCGCACCGATCCTGTTGTGGGATGTGTCCTACAGGCCGCCGGTGTGGCGATTGGCACGCAGCCTTGGCCCGACCGGCGGCCTCAAGCCTTTGCCGCCCCCCCGCTGGCCATCGTGCCCACCACCATCAGGCAGATCGCGGCAAGGAACACCCCCACCAGCAGGATCTGCAGGCGCCCCACCGGGCGGCCCTTCAGGAAGGCGTTGCTAATGAACGGTGGCGAGACCAGGCCCACCACGGTGACGATCAGGATGGTCAGGGCGAGTACGGAAAGCAGGGTTTGCATGCTGGATATTGATCTGGGTAAATCTGGGTAAATCCGGGTAAGTCAGTGCTCGCGCTCAGTTGGCGCCGCCACGCACAAGGCAATCCTCAAGGACAGGCGAGCCTTCCACCTGGCCCGCGCCGGTGCATTCCACGGCCACCTTCTGTCCGCGCCGGACCATGGTGCCGCGCGCTTCCACCTCGCACGTGCGCCCGGCGGGGCCGCAGATCTGGATCGGCAGGAGCTTGGCGCGCACCACCAGGGTCGGGCTATTGGAGCGGATATCCAGGAAGACCGTGTCGTTTCCCTCGCGCCGCACACCGCTGGCCACGCCCTCCACGATGAAATACTTGCCCAGGTAGCGGTCGTTGGCCGCGCCCGCGTTCTCCTGGTAATCGTCGACCAGGGTGTCCGCCTGGTATTGCGGCAGGATGTCGGTGGAGCGGTTCGGGTCGATGCTGATCGGGTCCAGCGTGCCGTTCTTGGGCACCCCGCGCGCGCCGGCGTTGGGCTCCGGCACCGCCGCGGACGCTGCCGTGACCGGCTCGGGGGCCGGCTCTTCCTGCTGCGCTTCATGGTTGCCGGTGAGCCACAACATGCCAAGGACGGCAAGGGCGACAACGCCGATAAGGATTTGCTGGGTACGGTTCAACATCCGGGTTTTCCTGCAATAGAAATGGGCCATTGCGCCGGCAGGCACCGGCCGCGCGCATCGAGCGCGCGCGCTGCGTGCCGGCACGCTCGGCTCGGCTGCCAGCCCGCCTGTGGCAAGGCCTGGCGGTGCCAGGCCGGGCGCTCGGGCGGGGCTTGCCAAAAAAGTTGCCCACAGCTTTGCCCACAGGGTTGTTCGGTCTTCTCCACAGACTTGTCCACAGCCTGGGCGGGGTGCCGTGTGGGGATCCGGGCGGGCATGCGCATGGACTTCATGGCGGCGGTGTGACGTAAGGCTGGCTTGCTACGGGGCTGCCGGAGCTGCGCCGCATCAAGCCCCAACCGGCAAGCCGCGATCAGTGAAGGTTCCGCAGCCCGGTTTCGTCGTCGTCTTCGTCCTCGTCTTCCCAGTCTTCATGCTCGACCGGGGTGTCCGGCGCCATGTCGAACACCATCGAGTGGTGCTGCACGGTGAACCAGTCACGGAACTGCTGCAGCGTCAGCGTTTGCGGCCACAGGCTTTCGTCGAACCACTCCCCCAGCATGAATTCGAACAGGGCGCGCCAGCGCTGTTCCACCCACTGCAGCGCTTCCGCCATGGTCGAGACATCGTCCGGCACCAGGAACACACTCTGGTCCTCGCGCACATGCTCAAGGGTCAGCGTGGCTACCGGGTCGATATCCACGGCCATGATCCATTCGAAGAAAGGCTGCTGCGGCACCAATACGACGAGCGAGCGATTGAGGGTAAAGCGGGGATGATCGGTCATGGCAGGGGCTCGTTCGCTGAAACGGCCCATTGTAGCGGTTGGCCGTGCCCGCATGCGATTCATCGGTGGGCAAGCGGCCCGGCATTGCCAGGCCGCCGCCCGCCGCGGATCAGCACGCCTAGATGATGGGCCGTCCGCGCCTGGCGGGCTCGGTGCCAAATGTGTCCCGCGCTGGCAAGGCAGCGGATGGCGGGGGCGGCGCTGGTGTGGGAACCCGGTTGGGGAACAGCATGTCCTTGAGCCCCAGGAAGCGCTTTTCGATCAGGTGCCAGCTCAGCAAGGCCGCCGCGATGGAGGCGCACAGGCACGCCGCCGAAAAGCCCAGCTGCCACGGGATCTGGCTGCCGAACAGCAGGCGCGGCTCGCCGAACGCCTTGACCGCCACCACGCGGATGATCGGGTGGAACACGTACAGCGCGTAGCTGTACTTGCCCAGGAACACCAGGCACCGGTTGCTGAACACGGCGTGCCGGTCCGTGGCGCAGGCCGCGTAGATCAGGCCCACCGCCACCATGGCAACCACCGAGAAACCCACGGTGTAGATCACCGGGCTGGATTCCAGCCGGGAACCCATGGCCGCGAGCCCGCCCGCCAGCACCAGCAGCGCCAACGGCGCCGCCTTCACCAGCCAGGGCTTGAAGCGCAATCCGCGCCGGACCGCCATCGCCAGCAACGCGCCCGCCACCAGGCCATCCAGCCGGGCCGGCGTGAACACCGAAATGGCGTCCGCGCTGAAGCCTTGCAAGACCATGCCGACGCGCACCGCCAGCGTTCCCGCCAGCAGCACCAGGCAGAGCCGGCGCATGGCGGCCAACGGCAGCAACAACACCAGCAAGGGCCACACCGCGTAGAACTGCTCCTCGATGGCAAGCGACCACAAATGCCCCGCGCCCGCGCCGAAGAACGTGCCGGTCAGCGCCTGCTTGAGGTTGGACAGATACAGCGCGAACCACGGCCAGCTGGCCTGCACCGCCCCCAGCTTGGCCTGCTCGTTGTCGCCAATCCGGTGCGAGATCAGCGGGAACAGCAGCAGAAACAGCACGGCCAGGTAGAAGTAGTACAGCGGAAAGATGCGCAGCACGCGGCGCCCGTAAAACGCGCGCAGGTAGTTGGGCGCGCCCTTGGTGCGCAGCAGGATGCCCGTGATCAGGAATCCCGACAGCGCAAAGAAGATATCCACGCCAATCCACCCCGTCATCGACAACCGGTAGAACAGGCGGTCGAGCGGCAGGTCCGACACCAGGCCCACGTGGGCAAAGTGATAGAGCATGACGATCAGGACCGCCAGGCCCCGCACACCGTCGAGCGCGGAAACGTGTGTACCGTCACGGTTCATGTTCACTCCCTGCCTGGGATGGCCACGCCCGGCGCGGGCGGGCCTTCCGGGCTGCCGTGGTGCAATGTCAAAAGGTACCGCGCGGCCTGGCCCGCGTTGGTGTGGCAGCCAACACAGGCCAACCCAGGCCAACCCCCAGGCCAGCAGCAACGCCCGCTTACAAGGCCTGCTGCGGCAAGTCCTGGAGCGGTTCGGCCTCGACGCCGGGCGCAGGCGCGCCGCCCTCCTCGCTCCCCGCCGCCAGGGCTGCTGCCCGCCCTCGCTTGCCAAGCCAGCTCCTGAGCCGCAGGAAAGGCGCTTCGACCAGCACGTAGCTCAGCGCAGCGGCTGCCAGTGCCTCCAGGATGCAAAAGGGGAAGCGCAGCGCCAGCGGCGACGCCGTGCTGGTAAACAGCTGCTGCCAGACGTACAAGCTGAACGAGATCGTGCCCACGAACACAAAGGCCTTGCTCCGGAGCAGGCGCGATATCCACAACTCGGGCCGCTCCACCACGGCGAGGATCAGCAGGCCCACCGCCGCTGCCAGCGCCACCGGGCCATAGGTCGCCGTCCAGATACCGCCGGCCACGGTGCCGATGACCGGCAGGCCAAGCAGCAGTACCAGGATCAGCGCCGGCAGCGCGAACGCGCCGGCGAAGCGTGCGTTCAGTTGCGCCGTCAGCCGCTCGCGGTCCAGGGCGATGTAGCAACCCATCAGCACCGGGTCCACGCCCGTGTGCAGCATCAACCCCAATTGCCCGCGCAACGAAGGCGTCGTGAAATAACAGAGCACCCTCACCAGCGGCATCAGCAAGATCACCAGCATCAGCCAGCGCGGGTCCTTGCCGCGCAGCAGCAGCAACAGCGCTGGCGGCCACAGCCAGTAAAACTGCTCGTCCAGCGCCAGCGTCCAGAAATGGCCGAGCAGCCACGCGCCGGTGGGATGCGCCATGTTGACGTTGCCCAGCCCGAGCATCTCGGAGTAATTCCAGAGGTGCGCGGCCGCAAACAGGAGCTGCCGCGCATCCACATCGATCAGCCCGACGATGCCGAACAGGCCCAGCGCGATCAGGTAGACGTAGAAAGCCGGCCAGATGCGCAGCGCGCGGCGGCCATAGAAACGCATCAGCCTGATGGAGCCGCAGGCGCGCCACTCAGCCTGCAGCAGCTCCGTAATCAGGAAGCCGCTCAGCACGAACGAGATGAACACGCCGACGCCGCCATTCGCGAGATATCGCAATGGCGCAAGCAATCCCGTGTACCCCCCCTTGGCCATGTGCTCCGCATGGCTGATGACCACCAGCATGACCGCGACGCTGCGAAGCCCGGTCAGCTCTAGAACGCGACGGCTCATTTTTTTCCTACCCCTCAAGGTATCGGGGGGCGCGGTACTCTGCCATGCCTCCCTAGCTTGCCGCCGCGCCACAACGCGCTGCGGCGCGGCGGGCCGCGCGCGGCGCGCGCAACCGGTGGGCATGCGGGATGAATCTAGCTTGCCCCGCCGGCACGCTCTGTGCGCCGGCATACCAAGTGCGTGCTAACGTGGAGACATGACAAACGACAAACGCGCGGCTACCGGTTCGGCGGCAAGGAGGCAGGCGCCATGGGATTCAAGGTCGGCATGATGCTGGCGGCGGAGGGCCTGCTCTTTGCGGCCTTGCTGTTTGGCGCGGCGGGCACGCTGGCCTGGCCCGCCGCCTGGGCTTATCTCATTGTGTTTTTTGGCGGCGGCTATTGGCTCACGCAACGCCTGGCGCGGCACGATCCGGCGCTGCTCGCCGAGCGCATGAAGGTGCCGCTGCAACGCGGCCAGCCGTTCTGGGACAAGATCCTGCTGCCGATCGTGCTCGTGGCGTGGATCGCATGGATGGTGCTGATGGGCCTGGATGCGGGGCGCTTTCACTGGTCCGCGATGCCGCTGTGGCTCCAGTGCCTGGGCGCAGTGCTGCTGGTGCTGTCATATCTCGTGATCGACCGCGTGTTTCACGAAAACACCTTCCTTGCGGCCGTGGTCAGGATCCAGGCCGAGCGCGGGCACCGGGTGGTGTCGAGCGGCCCCTACGCCGTGGTTCGCCACCCGCTCTATGCCACCATGCTGGTGTTCCTGCCGGCCAATGCGCTGATGCTCGGCTCCTGGTACGGCGTGGCCGCATCGCTGGTGCTCATCGGCGCCATCGTGTTTCGCACGGCAATGGAAGACCGCGAGCTGCAGCGCGGCCTCAAGGGTTACGCGGCCTATGCGGCCCGGGTGCGATACCGGCTGGTCCCGTTCGTCTGGTAGTTCGTCAGGCGTCAGGCAGGCAGCCGGTCTTTGCTACTTATCGCAGGGGATTGCCGACGATCAGCGCATCGCAGCCTCAATGAATCTGCATCCCGCGCATGGCGTGGATGCGATCGTGATGCCACTGGATGCCCTCGTACTGGCGCTGCACCACCGCGCGGATCTCGGGCGGCATGTCCTTCATCAGCGCCGACTGGTACTCGCGTTTCGCCGTTTCCTCATCGCGCTCGCAGAGTTGCAGCACCGCATCGTCGTTGTGCGGCGCGATCACGTGCAACACTTCCATCCAGCCGCGATGCAGCGTGCCGCCCATGCTGCCGCGATCCCGGGGTTCCGCGCCCAGCGATGTCACCAGTGCCTGCAACTCCATCACCGAGGCGCGGCACGATTCCGCCGTGCCCGCGAGAATCGCGCGTATCTCGGGGTTATGCACCTCGCGGGCGCCGGTCGTGCAGCTGAGCTCGCCGTCCTTGCCGACCTCGATCAGGTGGTTCAGGGTGCCGACGATTTGTCCTTGCGCGTTGGTCATGATGATCTCCTTGCCGGTCTTGCATGGACAGGAGCCCGTGCGACTTCTCGTGTGAACCCCTGCGTACATCCGCGCCGCATGCTACACGCCTGGCGTCGATGCCCGTGCGGGATTCAGGCCCCTGCTTCCTGTGCTTGCTTTGCCTGGTTGGCTTGCCGCGCGGCACTTCTGCTATTGGCTCGCGCGCTGGCAGCCGCGTTGACCAGCGGCGGGCGAGATGGGGGTGGGATTTCAGTATAGGAGGGTGTGCGGAATCGTTGTGGCGAGGGCGGACCAGTCTGTGCGCTGCGGCTTGCCGTAATCGACCCACAACCGACCCGCATGCGCTTATCCGCACTTCGCGCTAGCCAAGCCACAAAAAAACCGCAAAATCTGCAAACCGGCCGCCGGTAGATTGCACGCCATGGAGACCACATGAAACCCGAGACCCGAATCCAGTACGCCCAACGCATGGAGCCCGTCCTGCGGTGGCTGGCAAGCCACCCCGACGCCGACCCGGAGTTGTACCAACTGGCCGACCTGGCCTGCCTGTCGCCGTATCACTTTCATCGCGTCTATCGCGCCATGATCGGAGAAACGGTGAACGCCACGGTACAACGCCTGCGCATGCACCGTGCGGCAATCGCGCTGGCGGGTACCGAAGTTTCATTGCGTGATGTGGCGCTGCGGGCCGGCTACGAGTCAGACGCGGCGTTCAACCGGGCATTTGGCGCGGCCTTCGGCATACCGCCGGGGCGGTATCGCGCAGCCCGCTCCGGTCCCTTCAACCCTCAGGAGCTAGGCATGTATCCCATCAAGATCGAAACCTTTCCCGGCACCGTTCTGGCCGCGCTGCCCCATCATGGCAGCTATCAGGAAATCGGCCCGGTGTTCACCCGCGTCTTCATGCTGGCGGCCAGCCGGGGCCTTGCCAGCCCGGACGCCATCGGTTTTGGCGTGTACTTCAGTGATCCCGAACAGGTGCCGGCAGAGCAATTGCGCTCGCTGGCCGGCATGCCGGTTGCGCCGGATGCCGACCTGGGCGACGAGCTGGAGCGATTCGAAATCCCGGCGGGCCGCTGCGCGATACTGACTTACACAGGCCCCTACAACGAGATGGGCAAGGCCTACAACTGGATGTTCTCGGAATGGCTGCCGACCAGCGGGGTCGTGCCGGCGGACTTTCCCATGTTCGAGCAGTACGTGAACGATCCGCGCACCATGCCGCCCGCGCAGTTGCAGACGCGGATCTGCATGCCGGTGAAGCAGGGCTGAAGCCGGCCCGAAGCCGGCTTACTTGTTTCCACGTAGTCGGCCGCGTCCACCAGATGCAGCACCAGGTCGGCGCGGCCCACGGCTTCCCAGGAGCGCATTGAGATGGTTCCAGTTCGCCTTCGGCATCGTTCCACCATTGATTCCCACGCTACCTATTTCGTCAGATCGATACAGACGATTCCATGCAAAAAAGCAGAAAATTCCCAATGCCAATGAGTGCGATTCACATTTATTGTTTGGTCGGCGAGAATATTATTTAGTCTTGTTGGCTATTTGGGGAAGTCCCTTGGAAAAACTGAAAAAAGTCATTGGATCCCTGATTTGTTTCATATTTGAGGTTTGCGTGGGAATGATAGCTGGATATCTTCCCGCTATCATAATAGGCCTTTCTTTTTATATCGTGGGGATGTGGGCAAAGGAATGGATAGATGTAATATTATCGAGGTCATGAGCAGGTTGAGTGGGCAGTTTATCCAAGCATGGGAAATCGTACCTACTGCAAAGCTTGATTCGTGGGCATGTGGGAAGCCCGAGGGCAGGAGCAATAGAATGCCAATTTGAGAGGGCCTCTACTCCCACTCGGCAGACTGCCAGAGCGCTCGACCAGTTGACTATCCAGGTGCGTCCCTAAGTAACCCTGTCTGAAAAACAGGCGGCCCTGGTAGACCGCCGTAATCTGCATCCGTTCGTGGCCCAGTTCACGGTTGATTGGATTTTTCTTGCTTCCGTTCTGGAACTCAAGTTACTTCCCAATACAAAACCGCGTAAAAATCGTCCCCAGCAGATCGTCACTGCTGAACTCGCCGGTGATGCTGTTGAGATGGTCCTGCGCCAGGCGCAGTTCTTCGGCGAACAGGTCCAGCGCCTGCGCCTCTTGCGCCGCGCGCTCTTCGGCCAGGTCCAGGTGCGATTGCGCGTTGCGCAGCGCGGTGAGGTGCCGCTCGCGCGCGAGGAAGGTGCCTTCGTTGCCCGATTGCCAACCCACCAGCCGCAACAACTGGCTGCGCAGCAGGTCGATGCCGGCGCCGGTGCGCGCGGAGATCCATACCTCGGCCGGGTTCGGGCCGATGGCGGCCACCACGTGCGGGCGATCCGCGCCGAAGTGGTGCTCGCCTACCTTGGGCGCCAGGTCGATCTTGTTGACCACGCGCAGGATCGGCGAGCCCGGCGGCAGGTGGCCGGAGAGGCGGTCGTCGATGGCGTCGTCGATCTCCGACAAGCCGTGTTCCACGTAGTCGGCCGCGTCCACCAGGTGCAACACCAGGTCGGCGCGGCCCACGGCGTCCCAGGTGCGCTCGATGCCGATGCGCTCGACTTCGTCGGTGGCGTCTTCGCGCAGGCCGGCGGTGTCGATGATATGCAGCGGGATGCCTTCGATCTGGATGGTCTCGCGCACGCGGTCGCGCGTGGTGCCGGGAATCGGCGTGACGATGGCGAGTTCCGCGCCGGCCAGCGCGTTGAGCAGCGACGATTTGCCCACATTGGGCTGGCCCGCCAGCACCACCGACAAGCCTTCGCGCAGCAGCGAGCCTTGCTTGGCCTGCGCCAGCACGCCGGCCAGCGCATCACGGATATCGGCCAGCTGGCCGCGCGCGTTGGAGGCTTCGAGGAAGTCGATCTCTTCCTCGGGGAAATCCAGCGTGGCTTCCACCAGCATGCGCAGGTGGATCACCTGTTCCACCAGCGCGCGGATGGCGTCGGAGAACACACCTTCCATGGAGCGCGCGGCCGAGCGCGCGGCGGCTTCGGTGCTGGCCTCGATCAGGTCGGCCACGGCTTCCGCCTGGGCCAGGTCGAGCTTGTCATTCAGAAAGGCGCGGCGCGTGAACTCGCCGGGCTCGGCCAGGCGCAGGCCCATCTCGCGGCCGGCGTCCAGGCAGCGCGCCAGCAGCATCTGCATCACCACCGGGCCGCCGTGGCCCTGCAGCTCCAGCACATCCTCGCCGGTGTACGAGTGCGGCGCGGGGAAGTACAGCGCCAGGCCGTGGTCGATCGCCTTGCCGTGCGCATCCAGGAACGGCAGGTAGGTGGCGTGGCGGGCTTTCAGCGCCTGGCCACACACGGCCTGCGCAATCGCGCTCACGTCGGGGCCGGACACGCGCACCACGCCGATGCCGCCGCGCCCGGGTGCGGTAGCAATGGCGGCGATGGGCGTGGTGCGAGCGGAACGAGGCTGGAGGGAGTGGGTTGCGGTCATGGCAGTCGTGGCAGTCATGGCGATATTGTCGCAGATCGATCCGGCGCAACCGTGGCACCCGGCGCATGCGCCGCATCCGCCGCGGGCATGTTCAGGCACTCCATCATCAGGCGGCGTGCCACCACGCCGTCGATCAGGTCACCCAGGCTGCCTTGGCGCTTCACCAGCTTGCGGTGCAGGCGCTTGGCATAGCGCTTGGCCAGTACCGGCTTCAGGGCCTCGATCACATAGCGCAGCCGCTTGCTGCCAATGCGAAAGCGATGCACGCGCGCCAGGTCTTGCGAGCGCGCTGCGTGCGCCAGCGACTTCACGCGCTTGCACGCGCGGCGCACCCGCCGGCGCGCGAACGCCGCCAGCCGGTCCTGCGCGGCGGCGCCCGCCCGTTGCGCGCCGCCATCGCCCAGGTGCGTGAGGTCGCGGTGCAGCACGGGCAGTGGCCAGTGCTGGTGTTCGGTGAGTTGCGCCAGCATGGTGGCGCGTGCGTAGTGGCGGCGCGTGATCGCGGTGTCATGTACCGCCAGCAGCACCGGATCCTCAGGCTGCAAGTCCAGCGCGGGGCTCAAGGTCTGGCTGATGAACACGTCCCAGTCGCGCACATCGCTGGCGGCCTGCGCCAGCTTGCGCAGGCAATCATCCCAGCGCGCGCGGATGGCCTTGGGCAAGGCCGGGGCAAATGCCCAGCACACGGCGCGCAGATGCCGCACCGCCACACGCAACGCATGCACATCGTCGGGATGGTCGCRCCGGTGCAGGGCATCCAGCTGATCGGCAACCGCCACCAGGCCCGCATCGCCGAGCACGATGAAGGCATCGATGGCGCGCATGCGAGGATGCAACTGCAGGGGAAGATTGGCGGCGCGCATGGCGTATCGGCGTAGGCGTATCTACCGGAACAGCCTGATCTTGCGGAGGCCAGCTTCAGGGCACGTTTCGCGGCACGTTTCAGGGCACGTCTAATCAGTGTAGGCCAGTGTAGGCGATTGTGCCGGTTGCGCCGCACTCCATTGACAGCCTGCGCGCTTCGGGTTGCAATGCGTGCTGGCAACGCCAGCCGGCCTGCCATCACAAGGCCGTACCCGATCACCACCCGTGCGAGGAGCAGCGCCATGTCCACCGAACAAGAGCGGCTTTTGCTGCGCGACACCATCGAGGCCGGCTTTCGCCAGGCTGCCTTTGTCGCGGACGTAGGCATCCGGCTGGTGGATTGCGGGCCGGGCTGGTGCGAGAGCGAACTGCTGGTCACGCCCCGCCACCTGCAGCATGGCGGCATCGTGCATGCCGGCGTGCAAGCTACCATCGCCGACCACACCGCCGGTGCCGCCGCCAGCACCATGCTCGACGCCGGGCGCCATGTGGTCACCGCCGAATTCAAGATCAACCTGCTGCGCGCCGCCCGCAGCGATCGCCTGACCTGCCGCGCCGACGTATTGAAATCCGGCCGCACGATCATCGTGGTGGAGGCCGATGTCTTCGCCAGCGTGCACGGCGAGGCGGTGCTGGTCAGCCGCTTCAACGCCACCATGAGCGTGCTCGACCTGGCCTGAGACGGCGTCCGGTCGCAACCTCGAGGCGGCTCAGAACAACAGCGTCAGCAGATCGAACAACTCCCGGTCCGCCGGGGCGGCGGAACGGGCGCGTCGCCGGATCACTGCCCGCAGGCCATCCACGAAGCACTGCGCGGCCGCGCCACGCATCGCGCTGCGGCGCGCGATGATGCCGAGCTGGCTCGATTCGAAGCGCTCGGCCACCGGCACCGCCTGCACCCAGCCGCGCAGCGCATCGGTGAACATCAGCGGCCGCGGGCAATAGGTGATCATGCCCGCATGCCGCACCATTTCCAGCAGCAACGAGGTGGAATGGGCGCGATGCAGATGGCGCGGTTCGATGTCGGCGCCGTGTTGCCAGAACAGGTTCTGCATCATCGCGGGATAAGTGGCGGGCGTGTAGTTCACTACCCAGTCCTGGTCCAGCAGCTGATGCAGCGAGGTCTTGCCAGCGCAGGGGTGGCCGCGCCTGGCCACCACGCGGGAGTCGTAGGCGAGCAGGAGCTCGCAGTCGAACTCCTGGCCCGACATGGTTGGCGTGAACGGGCCCACCACAAAATCGAGCAGGCCCTCGCGCAGGCGCGGCAGCGCCACCGCCGTCAGGCCCTCGAACACCTCAAGCTGCACCCCCGGCATGCGCTCCCGGAAATGCAGTATCGCCTCGGACAGGAACGTCAGCATGACCCAGGGCGTGACGCCGATCGACAGCCGCCCGCCCACCTCGCCGCGTAGCTCCGCCAGTTCCGCGTTGGCGCGGTCAAGCTGGCCCACCACCAGGCGGGCGTGGCCCAGCAGCCGGTGCCCCGTCTCCGTGAAGCCAACGCCGCCCGCGGTGCGCAGCAGCAGTGCCAGGCGCTGCTCCGCTTCCAGTTCGCGCAGCGCCTTGGTCACCGCCGCCTGGGAGTGGCCCAGCAGGCGCGCGGCGGCACGGATGCTGCCGGCGTCGGCAACGGCAACCAAGGCCTGCAATTGATGGAGTTTCATGGATCGCGCGAAGTAGGCGGCGGCGTGGGTCGGCCAAAGAGACAACCAATGGTTGTCAGGATAACAAGATTGCGGCTTCCCGCGGCAGTTGGACGCTGCCTATGATCGGCTCCTGTTCCAAGGGGGCGCCGCCGGCATGGCTTGCGCCACCCGGCACCCACAAGGAGACCGTCATGCTGCAGACCACCCAATCGACCCAATCCCCTGTATTGCCAGGCATCCGGGTCATCGAAGCCGAGATGGTGGCCTTGCGCCACCGCATCCATTCGCATCCGGAGCTCGGCTTCGAGGAGTTCGTCACCAGCGACCTCGTGGCGGAGTGCCTGCAGGCCTGGGGCTACGCGGTGCACCGCGGCCTGGGCGGCACCGGCGTGGTCGGCACGCTGCGCAACGGCGAGGGCCGCGCGCTGGGCCTGCGCGCCGACATGGATGCGCTGCCGATCCAGGAAGCCACCGGCCTGCCCTACGCCAGCAAGCTCGACGGCAAGATGCACGCCTGCGGGCACGACGGCCATACCGCCACCCTGCTCACCGCCGCCAGGTACCTGGCCGAGCACAAGCCCTTCAAAGGCACGCTGCACCTGATCTTCCAGCCCGCCGAGGAAGGCATGGGCGGCGCCCGCGAAATGATGAACGACGGCCTGTTCACGCTGTTCCCCTGCGACGCCGTGTTCGCCTTGCACAACATGCCCGGCCATCCGGTCGGCAAGTTCGGTTTCCTGTCCGGGCCCTTCATGGCCTCGTCCGACACCGTCACCATCCGCGTGAGCGGGCGCGGTGGCCACGGCGCGATGCCACACAAGGCGATCGATCCGGTGGTGGTGTGCGCCTCCATGGTGATGGCGCTGCAAAGCGTGGTGGCCCGCAACGTCAACCCGCTCGACATGGCCATCGTCACGGTTGGCGCCATCCAGGCCGGCAATGCACCCAACGTGATTCCCGACACCGCCGAGATGCGGCTGTCCGTGCGCGCGCTCAAGGCCGAGGTGCGCGACCTGCTCCAGACCCGCATCACCGCGCTGGCGCACGCGCAGGCAGAGAGCTTCGGCGCGCGCGCCGAGGTCGATTACAACCGCCGCTATCCGGTGCTGGTCAACCATCCCGCCGAAACGGAACTGGCCCGTGAAGTGGCGCGCCAATGGCTGGGCGACGAAAGCCTGATCGACAACATGGTGCCGCTCACCGGCAGCGAGGACTTCGCCTTCCTGCTGGAGCGGCGCCCCGGCTGCTACCTGATCATCGGCAACGGCGATGGCGAAGGCGGCTGCATGGTGCACAACCCCGGCTACGACTTCAACGACGCCTGCCTGCCGCTGGGCGCCACCTACTGGGTCAAGCTGGCCGAGCGCTACCTGGCCTGAGCCGCGCCGCCCACGGGCATGACCGGGCGGATGCCCGGCAATAAGCAAAAACAAGCAAAAACGATTAGCGATTCAAGGAGACCGGACCATGTCCACCACCGCACCGGCGCAGGCGCTTGCCGCCGCGCCCGCCCTGCCCGCGCCCACGCGCCGCGCAATCGCCGCCATCACCATCGGCAACGGGCTCGAGTTTTACGACTTCACCGTCTACAGCTTCTTTGCCGTGATGATCGGCCGGCTGTACTTCCCGGTGCAGGGTGCGCTCGGGCAGCTGATGCTGTCGCTGGCGACGTTTGGCGTGGGCTTTGTGGCGCGGCCGCTGGGTGGCGTGCTGATCGGCCTGTACGCCGACCGCGTTGGCCGCAAGCCGGCCATGACGCTGACGCTGTGGATGATGGGGCTGGGCTCCGCGCTGTTCGTGGTGGCGCCCACCTATGCCCAGGCGGGCCTGTTCGCGCCGGCGCTGATCGTGCTGGCGCGGCTGGTGCAGGGTTTTGCCATCGGTGGCGAGATGGGCGCATCCACCGCGCTGCTGATGGAGTACGCCGATGACAACTCGCGCGGCTACTTCGGCAGCTGGCAATTGTTCAGCCAGGGCGTGAGCGTGCTGCTCGGCTCGCTGGTCGGCCTGGTGCTGACCAATGCGCTGCCACCCGCCGCGCTGGAGAGCTGGGGCTGGCGCCTGCCCTTCGTGCTCGGCATCCTGGTGATACCGGTTGGCCTCTATATCCGGCGGCATCTGGATGAGACCGGCGAGTCCGCCACGGCGGGCGCACACGGCGCCACCAGCGAGCGCGCGGGCCTGTCGGAGGTGTTCGTCGGCCACGGCCGCGCGGTGGTGGCCGGCGTGCTGATCACCATCGGCGGTACTTCCGCCAACTACATCGTGCTGCACTACATGGCCAGCTACGCCGCAACGGTGCTCAAGCTGCCGCTGTCGGTCGGCATGGGCGCCGGTTGCCTCGCCGCGCTGGTGCAGGTGGCGTTGTGCGCCTATGCTGGCCGCCTGTCGGACCGCGTCGGGCGCAAGCCTGCCATCCTGTGGTCGCGCGTGGCGATGTTGCTGCTGATCTACCCGGCCTTCCTGCTGATCAACGCGCACCCCACGCTCGAGGTGCTGCTGGCCGCGGTGGCCGTGCTGGCGCTGATGCTGGTCTTTAACTCGGTGCCGTCGGTGGTGCTGCTGACGGAGCTCTTTCCCCGCCGGATTCGCGCCACGGGACTGTCGGTGGTCTACTGCATCGGCGTGCTGGTGTTCGGCGGGTTTGCGCAGTTCCTGGCGACCTGGCTGATCGATTTCACCGGCAACCGCAACGCGCCGGCCTTGTATGTGATCGGCTGCGGGATAGCGTCGCTGGCGGGACTGGCAATGGTGCGGGAGACAGCGGGCAAGCGGCTGGATTGAGGAGACGGTCCGATGGGGTCGCGACGGTGGCCTACCGCCTTGCGCCTGGCCGTGCCTGCGCAAGCGTTATCGGGAAACCTCGTCGCTGTCACGCAGCCAGGCGGGGATGTCTCGCATGCCATGCAGGACGCGCCAGACATCAATGTGGTTGTCGCGCTCAACGTAGAACACGATGTGCGGGTAGCGCGCCAGTGGCCAGGTGCGTAGGCCCGGAAGATCAAGCTCGTGTGCGTAGCGGGGCGAGCCGGCGGCTGGATACTTGCCAATGTGCACGTAGGCCTGCTCCAGCGCGTCAATGAATCCAAGTGCTGCCTGCTCAGCGTCTTCGTTCAGATAGTAGTTGACCGATTCCTCGATATCACGCCTGGCAAGCGCTCTCGGGACGACAGGCTTGGCCCTCATCCCCGAGCGTTGCGCACCCGCGCTCGCAGGGCGTCGAAGTAGTCGCTATCCACCGGCGCAGTCGGCGCCGAATCGGCACCCGCCAATAGCAGGCCGCGAAGGTGCTGGCGATCCTGATCCTTGCGGATCAGCTCGCGCACGTACTCGCTGCTGGTGCCGTAGCCGCGTTGGTTGACCTGCTCATCGACAAAGGCCTTGAGCGTGTCAGGCAGAGAGATATTCATTGTGCTCATGCGTTCATGCTAGCGAGTTTGGCAAAATTTGGCAAACCTTCTGCATGGTGTCTTGCTGCCACGGCAACGCCACCTGGCGAAGCACGCTCCGGAAAAGCAAAATCCCCCGCAAGCCGAAACTTGCGGGGGATTTCAGTGAGGCCGCCATTGACGCCTTGAGCGACCTCTTTGATGCATGTGCCGGGCCGGCGCGGGTTTGCCACCCGCCGGCCCGGTCTCAACGTCAGCCCTTGGCCACCGCGGCGGTCTTCGCCTTGCTCTTGCCAAGCATCCGGTTGATCTGCCATTGCTGCGCGATCGACAAGACGTTGTTGGTGACCCAGTACATCACCAGGCCAGCCGGGAAGAAGAAGAACATGAACGAGAACACCAGCGGCATGATCATCATGACCTTGGCCTGCACGGGGTCCGGCGGGGTCGGGTTCAGCTTGGTCTGCACGAACATCGACACGGCCATCAGCACCGGCAGGATGTAGAACGGATCCGGCACCGACAGGTCATGGATCCAGCCCAGCCAAGGCGCACCGCGCATTTCCACCGACGACAGCAGCACCCAGTACAGCGCAATGAACACCGGGATCTGGATCACGATGGGCAGGCAGCCGCCCAGCGGGTTGACCTTCTCGGTGCGGTACAGCGCCATCATCTCCTGGTTCATCTTCTGCGGATCGCCCTTGTGGCGCTCGCGCATCGCGGTCATGCGGGGCTGCAGGTCCTTCATCTTGCCCATGGACTTGTAGCTAGCCGCCGACAGCGGGAAGAACACCAGCTTGATCAGCACGGTCAGCCCGATGATCGACCAGCCCCAGTTGCCCAGGAAGCCGTGGATCTTTTCCAGCAGCCAGAACAGCGGCTTGGCCAGGATGGTCAGCCATCCGTAGTCCTTCACCAGTTCCAGGCCCGGGGTGATCTTCTCGAGCATGCGCTCTTCCTGCGGGCCGGCGAACAGGCGCGCATCGGTGCTCACCGTGGCGCCCGGGGCGATGGCGCCCAGCGGCTGCTGCACGCCCACGCGGAACAGGTTGTTGTCGATCTTCTCGACGTAGAAGCTGTGCTCCTTGCCCGATTGCGGAATCCACGCCGAGGCAAAGTAATGCTGCACCATCGCCACCCAGCCGCTGGACCCGGCCGCGGGGACCGAAGCCTTGCCCTTGCCGATGTCGTCGAAGGTGATCTTGTGGTACTTGTCGGCGTCGGTGTAGATGGCCGGGCCGGTAAAGGTGCTATAGAACTGCGACTGCTCGACCTTGCTGCCGTCGCGCGTCAGTTCCATGTACAGCGTCGGCGAGATCGGCTTGCCGCTGTCGTTGGTCACGGCAAATTTCGTGTCGACAACGTAGCTGCCCTTGTGGAAGGTATAGGTCTTGTCCAGCTTGACCCCGTCCTTCTCCGCCGTCAGCGTCAACGACACCTTGTCCGACCCAGCCAGGTCGCGCGGGCCCGCCGAAGCGGTAAACACCGTGGTGTGGTTGGGCAGGTCGCCACCGATCAGGCCGGAGCGGGCCATGTAGGTGCGGGTCTGGTCACGCTCGAACAGCACGACCGGCTTGCCGTCATGCTCCTTGTGGTTCAGCAGTTCCAGGCGCGTCAGGATACCGCCGGCGGTATCGATCTGGGCACGCATCACGTCGGTGCTGACCACGATCTTCTCGCCGCTCGGCTGGGCCGCGGCTGCCGGGACGGACGCCGGAGCGCCTGCGGCGGCGCCGGCCGTTGCATTGGCCTTGGGCACGTCGCCTTGCGGGGCCGAAGCGCCGCCTGCGGTTGCCGGAGCCTGCTGCGTCGCGCTCGGGAAGAACATCGACTGGTGACCGTTGGCGCGCTGCCAGTTGTCGTAGAGCAGCACGAGGGCCATCGAGAAGATGACCCAGAGTATGGTGCGTTTGATATCCATGTCTCGCTGTGGTCGGGGGAAATCAGGGGCGGGGTAGCCGGATCGTGACTGGACGGCCAGTCGCGGGGCGAGCCCGGTCTTGCTTGGTTGCCGATGCCGGTGGCACCGGATCATACCCGCCATCCGTGAACGGATGGCAACGGCATAGCCGGCGAGCGGCCAGCCAGCTGCCGCGCCCTGCGCCGTGGCACAGGATCGCTTCGCGGGCGTAATCGGAACAGGTGGGCAGGAAGCGGCACTGCGAGCCGAAAAACGGGCTCAGGGCGATCTTGTAGATGCGCAGCAGGGCAAGCAGGATTCGCTTCATGGCAGCGGGCCGGTCAGGCAGGAGCGCCCGAGGGCGGGACTTCAGTGGGCGCAGCCTCGGCGGACTTTGGCGGCGACACCCCGGAAGGGGCGGCAGGGCGCGGGGCAAGCGGCTTCACCGCTACCTCGAACAAGCTGGTCAGCTCGGCCAGGCACACCCGGCGTATCGCGGTGCGGCTGGCAAACTCCGCGCGCGGAAACTTGGCCTGCAGGCGCAGCAGCACATCGCGGCCCGCGAGTTTGTCCTGCCGTTGGCGGAACAGTTCCCGCACCATGCGCTTCACCAGGTTGCGCTCGGCGGCACGCGCTGCGAACTTCTTGCCAACCACGACACCCAGGCGGGCTTGCGGCAGGCCGTTCTCGCCCACATACAGCACGAAATGCTGGCTGCGTCGGCGCGGACGCAATGCAAAAACGGATGAAAACTCATCCGTTTTTGTGAGCCTCGCGGCTTTAGGGTAGGCAAAGGTAGTCACGCTAGGCAAAGCGAGCGGAAAAGCTGTGCTTGGCTGCTGGCTACCGGCCGTCCAAAAGGCGAGGCGAGTGGCCAAGGCGGCGCAAGCTGCTGCACCGCCGTGGCCGGTCGCCAGGCCCTTAGACTGCCAGGCGCTTGCGGCCCTTGGCGCGACGCGCGTTGATGACGGCACGGCCGCCGCGGGTCTTCATGCGCACGCGGAAACCATGGGTACGCTTGCGGCGGGTAACGGAAGGTTGGTATGTACGTTTCATGTTGCACTCTCTGGTTGATCTGGGCTCGCCCGGCTTCCGGCGTTAAGCCGGGCGCCGCCGCGTATGGTTCGCATGGGGCTGCCGCGGTTTGCGGTGTTGCCGACTGCTGTGGTGATCTTGCTGCCGACCGTGTATCTCGCGAATCGATGGCACCGACGAATCGGACATCGACGCCGCGCGAAGCAGTTGTGGGAGGGAATCTTGCCGGAGCGGAAGCGTAAAACCAACCCATCCGTTCCAACCCCATCAGCCTGCCCGGCCCGCTGCCTGTTCCGGCCAATCCAGCTGTTTCCGGCGCGCTTCAGCTTAGTAAAAAACCAAGGATACGCACCGGTTTTGCACGGAACAGGTCAGACCCGGCGATGCGCATACGTGATCCCCTGCGGCATCGCAGAACCCGCCATTTAACTGAGTTTCGCGCGACGTGTCAAGACTGCAGATGGATTAGAGCCTTGTGAGGCACCCTTGCCTTAAAAATACGCAACAGGCTGTTGTATTTCATTGTCCACAATCGCCAGTGGGTAAGTTTTTTTTCTTCGGGGGTGCCACCCGGGGTCGCTTGAGGTGAGCGAAGTCTCTGTTTCGCATAGGTTTTCCCGCGTTTTGGCTACCCGGAAACCCGCGCCAGAACTGGGGTTGTGCACAACAATCCACTGCTTTTTCACAACTTATCCACAGACTTATCCTTTGTGGATAACTTGGGGCGGGGGGTACAATCCGGGTCCAAACACCACACGGGCTGCGTGGCGCAAGCGCAACCCGGGCAACACCCCTGGCATGCCGGACAACGGACGCGCAACGGGCAAGCGGCGATTTCGCCGCCTCGCCCGTCAGCGGCTCCCGCTTGTCGCGTCGATCACCATGGGGGCCCGGGCTGCGGGGTCATTTGCGGATCGCTTAGCGATCGCGTTCAGGTTGCATGAACCAACGGCAGGGATGCCTCACCGATCCTTGCCTGTCGTCCATTCGGCCGGGCCGTCCATGCACCGTGGCGAACACCGAACAACAAAACAATGCAAGATTTCTGGCAGGCAGCAGCCGCGCAGCTCGAGCGCGAACTGACGCCGCAACAGTTCAAGACCTGGATCAAGCCGTTGGCGCCCGTGGGCTTCGACGAGCAAGCGCATGCGCTGCGCATCGCCGCGCCCAACCGCTTCAAGCTCGATTGGGTAAAAAGCCAGTTTTCCGGCCGCATCACCGCGCTCGCCTGCGAATACTGGGAAGCCAACGTTAGCGTTCACTTTGTCCTGGACCCCGCCGCCTCGGGCCGGGCTGCCGCCGGCTATCCGCAGCAGTCCGGCCAGCCGGGCCAGCCCGGCATGGCGCCGCAGCACGCCGGCCCCGGCTATCCGTCCGGCCAGCCGCTGTCGCAGAACTTCGGCCAGCCTGGCATGCAGCCGGGCCAGGGCGGCCAGGGTGGCCAAGGTTATGGCCCCATGAACCAGGCCGGCGGCCAGCGCGGCGGGCAAGCGCCCTACCCGGGCAATGGCGGTAATGGCGGCAATGGCGGCAACTATCCCGGCAGCGCCAACCAAGGCAGCATGGGCGGCATGGGTGGCGAGATCGTCGATATCGACGTGCCGCAGCTGGACCCGGCCGAAGCCAGCGCCCGTTCCTACCGCGTGCAGCCGTCGCAGCAACCCATGCAGGGCGGCCACCCCGGTAACCAGGGCGGTCATCCGGGCCATCAGGGTCACCAAGGGCATCCGGGCCAACAAAACCACCAAGGCCACCCCGGCAACCAGCTCGGCGGCCAGCAGCAGAACGACTCGGTGCACGAGCGCTCGCGCCTGAACCACATCCTCACCTTCGACAACTTCGTCACCGGTAAGGCCAACCAGCTCGCGCGCGCCGCCGCCATCCAGGTGGCCAACAACCCCGGCAAGTCCTACAACCCGCTCTATCTATATGGCGGCGTAGGCCTGGGCAAGACCCACTTGATCCACGCCATCGGCAACTTCATGTTGCTGGAGAACCCGCGCGCCCGCATCCGCTACATCCACGCCGAGCAATACGTCTCCGACGTGGTCAAGGCCTACCAGCGCAAGGCGTTCGACGAGTTCAAGCGCTACTACCACTCGCTCGACCTGCTACTGATCGACGATATTCAATTCTTCTCCGGCAAGAACCGCACGCAGGAAGAGTTCTTCTATGCCTTCGAAGCCCTGATCGCCAACCGGGCGCAGGTGATCATCACCAGCGATACCTACCCCAAGGAAATCAGCGGCATCGACGATCGCCTGATCTCGCGCTTCGACTCCGGCCTCACGGTGGCCATCGAGCCGCCCGAGCTGGAGATGCGCGTAGCCATCCTGATGAAGAAAGCCGCCGCCGAGAACGTGAGCGTGCCCGAGGAAGTCGCCTTCTTCGTCGCCAAGCACCTGCGATCCAACGTGCGCGAGCTGGAAGGCGCGCTGCGCAAGATCCTCGCCTTCTCCAACTTCCACGGCAAGGACATCACCATCGATGTCACCCGTGAAGCGCTGAAGGACCTGCTGACGGTGCAGAACCGCCAGATCTCGGTTGAGAACATCCAGAAGACCTGCGCGGATTTCTACAACATCAAGGTCGCGGACATGTACAGCAAGAAGCGGCCCGCCAATATCGCGCGGCCCCGCCAGATTGCCATGTACCTGGCCAAGGAACTCACGCAGAAAAGCCTGCCGGAAATCGGCGAGCTGTTCGGCGGACGCGATCACACCACCGTGCTGCACGCGGTGCGCAAGATCGCCGACGAACGCAGCAAGGACGCGCAGCTCAACCACGAGCTGCACGTGCTGGAACAGACGCTCAAGGGCTGAGCCCGAGCGTGCAATCACAATGAAGCAGCAATGAAGCAGCAGTGAAGCAGCATTTGCCCGGCCCCGTCACGCGGGGCTGGCATACTGTAGGGTACGCGCCGGGCAGGATCCGGCGCATGAATCAATCGGAAAGCAACACCGGGGCATTGCGGAACATTGCCATGAAAACGGCCTGGGCTAAGGCTTTGCGGTGAGTCGGGACGAGCGGGCGGAGGGGGCGGCCAGCGACAACAGTCGCCAGCCACCGAAGAAGTCTGAATTTGTGTCGCTTTGCGCACAATTTTCACCCTCTGATCGCGCTTCTCCCGCTTCACCGCAGCGGCTTATCCTTGGTACAATGGCGAATTAACTTGTTGATTCCAAAGCGTTTTGGAAGCGGTATTGGAAACCGCGCAGCAAGTTAGTGCCAGTCAGTGCGCACCCGCGGTCGCTTACTACAAACGACGAAGGATAAATTCAATGCAATTGGTCAAAACCTCGCGAGACAATCTGCTGCGTCCGCTGCAAATCGTGAGCGGCATCGTGGAGCGCCGCCACACACTCCCGATCCTGGCCAACCTGCTGATTCGCAAGTCCGGGTCCAACGTATCCTTCCTCTCGACCGACATCGAGATCCAGATCACCACGCACGCCGAATGCGGCGTGGGCAGCGACACCGTGGCCACCACGGTTGCCGCCCGCAAGCTGCTCGACATCCTGCGCGCCATGCCCGACGGCGAAGTCGCCCTGTCGCTCAACGACAAGCGCATGACCGTGCAGTCCGGCAAGAGCCGCTTCGCGCTGCAGACCCTGGCTGCAGAGGAATTCCCCACGGTAGCCGAAGCCAGCGAGTTCGGCGCATCGGTCAGCCTGCCGCAAAAGACCTTCAAGCACCTGCTCGCCATGGTTCACTTCGCCATGGCCCAGCAAGACATCCGCTACTACCTCAACGGCATGCTGCTGGTGGTGGACGGCAARAAGGTSATGGCMGTSGCYACCGACGGCCACCGCCTGGCCTACTGCGGCGTGGAACTGGACACCGAAGCCACCAGCGGCGAAGGCGCACCGTCGCGCCAGGAAGTGATCATCCCGCGCAAGACCATCCTTGAGCTGCAACGCCTGCTGGAAGACAACGACGATCCCGTGCAAGTGCAACTGGCCGCCAACCAGGTCAAGTTCACCTTCGCCAATATCGAGCTGATCTCCAAGCTGGTCGAAGGCAAGTTCCCGGACTTCCAGCGCGTGATCCCCAAGGGCTACAAGAACGCCTTCGCCATCGACCGCGTCAAGCTGCAGCAAGCCCTGCAACGCACCGCCATCCTGACCACCGACAAGTTCAAGGGCGTGCGCTGCATCCTGGATACGCACGTACTCAAGATCAGCTCCACCAACGCCGACCAGGAAGAAGCGCAGGAAGAGCTCGAACTCGATTACTCGGGCGATGCGCTCGACATCGGGTTCAACGTTACCTATTTGCTGGACGTGCTCGCCAACCTCAAGAGCGAGCAAGTCCAGGTCAGCCTCGGCGACTCCAATTCGAGCGCGCTGATCACCGTGCCGGAAGACGACAACTTCAAGTACGTCGTCATGCCGATGCGCATTTGATGAGCCGGTAACAAGGACCACAAGATACGCAAAACCGGAGCATCTAACGGCACACCACGGCTTGCGCAGCAGCCCCAGGGGCCCCGCGCAAGACCCGCCGCACCAGGGGCAGGATCGTCGAGATCCGCCCCTTTTGCCGTTTTTATGTAACCCGCTATGCGGCCCGATCCGGGCGCGCCCATCCGGGCGTGACGAGAGATCGCCGCATTCGCCGTGAGTAAGAGAACATGACCGAAGAGCAACAACCGCAATCGCAACCGCAACAGCAAGACAGCTACGGCGCAGGCTCGATCCAGATCCTGGAAGGCCTGGAGGCGGTGCGCAAGCGTCCGGGCATGTACATCGGCGACACGTCCGACGGCACCGGCCTGCACCACCTCGTATTTGAAGTGCTGGACAACTCCATCGACGAAGCCCTGGCCGGCTGGTGCACGGAAATCACCGTTACCATCCACAGCGACAACTCGATCTCCATCACCGACAACGGCCGCGGCATTCCCCCGCTCGTCAAGTTCGACGACAAGCACGAACCCAAGCGCAGCGCGGCAGAAATCGCCATGACCGAGCTGCACGCCGGCGGCAAGTTCAACCAGAACAGCTACAAGGTTTCCGGCGGCCTGCACGGCGTGGGTGTGTCCTGCGTCAATGCGCTCTCCAAGTGGCTGCGCCTGACCGTGCGCCGCGACGGCCAGGCCCACCTGCTCGAGTTCGCCCAAGGCGCCGTGCAGAACCGCGTCGTGGAAACCGTGCCCGGCCCCGACGGCGTGCCCGTGGAAGTCTCGCCGATGAAGATCCTCGGCCCCACCGACAAGCGCGGCACCGAAGTCCACTTCCTCGCCGACGAAGAAATCTTCACCAACGTCGAGTTCCACTACGAGATCCTGGCCAAGCGCATCCGCGAGCTCTCGTTTCTGAACAACGGCGTGCACATCCGCCTGGCCGACCAGCGCACCGGCAAGGAAGAAGACTTCGCCTTCTCCGGCGGCGTCAAAGGCTTCGTTGAGTACATCAACCGCGGCAAAAGCACCCTGCACCCCAACATCTTCTACGCCAACACCGAAAAAGACGGTATCGCCGTAGAAGTGTCCATGCAGTGGAACGACGGCTACAACGAACAAGTACTCTGCTTCACCAACAACATCCCGCAGCGTGACGGCGGCACCCACTTGACCGGGTTGCGCGCCGCCATGACGCGTGTGATGAACAAGTACATCGAAGAAAACGAGATCGCCAAAAAGGCCAAGGTAGAAACCACCGGCGACGACATGCGCGAAGGCCTCGCCTGCGTGCTCTCCGTCAAGGTGCCCGAGCCCAAGTTCAGCTCGCAGACCAAGGACAAGCTCGTCTCCTCCGAAGTGCGCCTGCCCGTGGAAGAACTCGTCGCCAAGGCCTTGGGTGATTTCCTGCTGGAGACCCCGGTAGACGCCAAGATCATCTGCGGCAAGATCGTCGACGCCGCCCGCGCCCGCGAAGCCGCCCGCAAGGCCCGCGAAATGACCCGCCGCAAAGGCGTGCTCGACGGCATGGGCCTGCCCGGCAAGCTGGCGGACTGCCAGGAGAAAGACCCCGCCCAGTCCGAACTCTTCCTGGTGGAGGGTGACTCCGCAGGCGGCTCCGCCAAGCAAGGCCGCGACCGTAAGTTCCAGGCCATCCTGCCGCTCAAGGGCAAGATCCTGAACGTGGAACGCGCCCGCTTCGACAAAATGCTCTCCAGCCAGGAAGTGCTCACGCTGATTACCGCGCTGGGCACCGGCATCGGCAAGGACGACTACAACCTCGACAAGCTGCGCTACCACCGCATCATCATCATGACCGACGCGGACGTGGACGGCTCCCACATCCGCACGCTGCTGCTCACGTTCTTCTACCGCCAGATGCCCGACATCATCGAGCGCGGCCACGTGTATATCGCCCAACCGCCGCTGTACAAGATCAAGCACGGCAAGGAAGAGCGCTATATCAAGGACGACAACGAGCTCAACGCCTACCTGCTGCGCCTGGCCATGGAAAAGGCCGCCCTGGTCAACCCCGACGGCAGCGAAGTCGCCGGCGACGCCCTGACGGAGCTGGCCCGCCAGTACCAACTGGCCGAAGCCGTGATCGGCCGCCTGGCCCGCATCGTGGACAGCGACGCCCTGCGCGCCATTGCCGACGGCATCGAGCTGGACCTGGACAGCGCCGCCGCCGCCGAAGCCTCAGCCACCGCGCTCAAGGCCAAGCTGTCGGAAATGCACGCCAAGACCCTGCTGGGCGCCGCCGTGAATGACGACGGCACGGCAGATGTCTATGCGCAATTTGACGAGAAGACGGACAAGCACCGCCTGATGATCGCCCGCCGGCATCATGGCAATGTGCGGTTGTCTCACCTGGATGCGGACTTTGTGCACGGTGCTGATTACGCAGCGCTGTCGCTGGCCGCCAAGACCTTCCAGGGCCTGATTGCGGAAGGCACCAAGGTGCGCCGTGGTGAAGGCGAGAAGATGCGCGACCAGACGGTGAATGACTTCCATGCTGCTATGCAGTGGTTGCTGTCTGAGGCTGAGCGCGGGGTGTCTCGTCAGCGGTATAAGGGGCTGGGGGAGATGAATCCTGAGCAGCTTTTTGAGACTACCTTGGACGTTACCCAGCGCCGACTGCTGAAGGTGCAGATTGAGGATGCTATTGCGGCGGATCAGATTTTTACTACGCTGATGGGGGATGAGGTTGAGCCGCGTAGGAATTTTATTGAGAGTAATGCGTTGGTGGCGCGGAATATTGATGTTTGATGTTTCGTGTAGGTTTTCAGAATAGTTGCGAAAAATCACAAATAAATGAATCGGACTGGGTTGGGCACTGCGTCCGCCCTTGACGTAGAGCACTCACGGGCAGAGTTACACAGTCGGCTTGAACTGTGGCGGGTTCGAGACCTGCGGCGCAAATGAAATCAAGGGGTTGCAGGAATTTTTCCTGTAACCCCTTTGTTCTTTTGCGGTCGATGTAACCGTCATGCGTCTCATATGCGTACTCCAATCGCCGCTGTCATGGCTGTTGCTTGCGGAGCTGTGCCGATAGGGAAACCAGCGGGACTACGCGTCGTCACAGAAGCATCGGTGGCATGGGGCGAGGGCGGCGGAGCTGTATGAGCTGGGGAACTACAAGGCCGGATGGAATCGGCCAAAACCAGATTAAAGCCGATCAGACCATGCTTGATCAGGCTCCAGAAGGACTGATTTCATGCGATGATGCGATAGGGAAGTCCTGCCTTTTGAGTGGAAGTCGACATGACAGATCGCTGGTTGTCGGTCGAGGAGATTGCCGCATACCTCGGCGTGAGCAGGGACACGGTATATGCGTGGATCAACAAGCGGAATATGCCTGCTCATCGATTGGTCGATTCTGGAAATTTAAATCCGATGAAGTCGACGAATGGGTTCGATCGGCTGGTGCAGCAGATAAGGAATATCGGGAAGGGGAATGAAGGACTTGGCTTCCGTTTGTTCCGATCGTCTCTCGACACCGGAAGAAGAGATTTGATGTGAAAAAAATTGCTTGTGTCGATTTATTCTGCGGAGCGGGTGGACTGACGCATGGCTTCCTTTTAGAGGGGCTTCCCGTTGTCGCCGGCATCGATCTCGATCCTGCCTGCCGCTTCCCTTACGAAGAGAACAATGATCAGGCTCGATTCGTCGAACGTGACATAAGTAAGGTCACAACGGACGAACTAGAGGTATTGTTCGGCGACGCCGAACTGAAGATCTTGGCGGGCTGCGCACCTTGCCAGCCTTTTTCGACCTATGCTCAGCGCTATGAGCTGGACGGCAAGGACGGCAAGTGGGGCTTGCTTTATCAGTTCGCGCGTCTCGTCAAAGGTTCGTTGCCGGACGTTATCACGATGGAAAATGTGCCGACCGTCGCTAAGCACGAGGTATTTCACGATTTTGTGGATACGCTAGAACGGCTAGGCTATGAGGTCTGGTTCGATGTCGTCGACAGCTCTCGTTATGGTGTTCCACAGATGCGACGTCGAATGGTGCTACTTGCTTCTAGGCACGGTAGCATCAGCATGATCTCGCCGACCCACGAAAAGCCGAAAACGGTGCGGCAAGCCATCGGGCACTTGCGGTCCATAGGCGCCGGAGAGTCCGCGCCCAGAGACAGGCTGCACGTCTCTTCCAAGCTGTCCGAAAAGAATCTTAAGCGGATCAAGGTCTCCAAGCCCGGCGGTACATGGCGCGATTGGCCCAAGCACTTGATCGCCGAATGTCACCGCTCCGAAAGCGGACGCACCTATCCGGGCGTCTACGGACGCATGGAGTGGGACAAGCCTGCGCCGACCATGACGACCCAGTGCTACGGGTTCGGCAATGGTCGGTTCGGACACCCCGCGCAGGATCGAGCCATCTCTCTGAGGGAAGCGGCGATCTTGCAAAGCTTTCCGCGCGACTACGCGTTCGTCCCGCAGGACGGCCAGGTGAGTTTCACGGTGCTCGGGCGGCTGATCGGCAACGCGGTTCCAGTCGATCTCGGCCGCGCCATCGCTCGTAGCATCAATCAGCACCTCGCATTGCTCGCGGCTCGGTGATGGGCTTACGAAGGTTATCCAATGCGTCGACCCGTGTCTTCGTCATCCGATGCCAGTCGCCGTATGGCGAAAGTGCGGCAAAAGGGAACGGGCGCGGAAATAGCATTGCGACGGGAGATGTACCGCATAGGTCTGCGCTACAGGGTCGACTACGAAGTGTTGAAAAATCCGCGGCGCGTCGCAGACGTAGCGTTCCCCGGTCGAATGATAGCCGTCTTCGTCGATGGCTGTTTCTGGCATGGCTGTCCCGAACACGCCACGTGGCCGAAGCAGAACGCGGAGTTCTGGCGGGAGAAGATTGAAACAAACCGGCGACGGGACGCGGACACGAATGAACGTCTGCAATCCCTAGGTTGGACGGTGCTCCGCTTCTGGTCGCACGAACCACCGACCAAGGCCGCCCGAATCGTCGCGCGCATGGTCGCGTTGGCCGACACAAAGCATCGCGGGGCGTCGACCAGCGCGAATGAGAAGAACTGATAAGAATGATGGCCAGCGTCCAGAACGAACAACAATCTCAGGCATATCGCGCTCGCCCCGAGCCAGGGCAGCTCGTCGAAGTGCGCCGTCGTCAGTGGGTTGTCGCCGACGTCAATGCCGCCGGACTTGATATCGGTACTCCTCAACACTGCCTGACGTTATCGTCGATCGACGAAGACGGTCTCGGCGAAGAACTGGAAGTCGTCTGGGAGATTGAACCGGGCGCTCAGGTCATTGAGCGGGCTGGCCTTCCTTCAGTCACGGGCCAAGATGACTCCAACACGCTCGACGCCTTCCTTGACGCCGTGCGGTGGGGCGCGGCCACCAATGCCGATCGGGGATTCCTTCAGGCTCCGTTCCGCAGCGGCGTCAGCATTGAGGACTTCCAGCTTGATCCGCTCGTGCGGGCCATCGATATGGCTCGCGTCAATCTGCTCATCGCAGATGACGTCGGCCTTGGCAAGACCATCGAAGCTGGTCTGGTCATTCAGGAACTGCTACTACGTCACCGCGCCCGCACCGTCCTGATTGTCTGCCCCGCATCGCTTCAGGAGAAATGGCGAGTCGAGATGCTGGAGAAGTTCGGCCTTGATTTTCGCGTGGTTGACACCGACTACATCAAGCAGTTGCGGCGGGAACGCGGCATCCACGCCAATCCGTGGACGTCGCACCCGCGCCTCATCACGTCGATGGATTGGGCCAAGGGCGGCGAAGGCTTGCGTGCCATGCGCGACGTCATTCCTCCGCATATTGGTCACCCCCGCAAGTTCGATCTGTTGGTTGTAGACGAGGCACACAACGTCGCTCCCGCTGCGGGCGCACACTACGCACTAGAAAGCCAGCGCACGCGTTTCATTCGCGCCATCGGCCCCCACTTCCAGCATCGGCTGTTCTTGACCGCGACGCCCCACAATGGTTACACCGAATCGTTCACTTCGCTGCTGGAACTACTTGACGACCAACGCTTCGCACGCAACATCCTCCCCGACGAGAAACGGCTGAGTCAGGTGATGATCCGCCGCCTGAAAAGCGATCTGGTCGATGCCCAGGGCAATCCGTTGTATGCGCAGCGCAAGTTACAGGCACTCGCAGTCCCATACGCGGCAGACGAGCGCGAGATACATCGCAAGCTGAATGACTACTGCGTCAGCCGCGAAAAGGACGCAGAAAAGGCAGGCAACGGCTTCGGCACGGCGTTCGTCAACCGGCTCCTCAAGAAACGCCTGCTTTCGTCACCCGCCGCGTTCGCGTCCACACTCGAAAAACACGTCGCTTCGCTGTCGGGTGCGGCTCCGGCGTCAAGGCCGGATTACATGTCCGAACGCATCCTGCACAAGGCCATCCTGAAGGCAGACGAGGACTACGCCGACGACCGGGAGGTCGAGAACGCACAAGCCGAAGCCATTGAGGAAGCGACACGGCGTGCATCGCCGCCGACAGCGGAGCAGCGGGCAATTCTGGACGAACTGAGGGGGTGGGCTCAGCGCGCGCGGAATCAGGCCGACTCCAAGGCCAAGGCCATCCTAGACTGGCTAACGGTCAATCTCAAGCCGGGTGGCCAGTGGAACGACCGTCGGGTGATTCTGTTCACCGAGTACCGCACCACGCACCAGTGGATACATCAAATCCTCGCCAGTCATGGTTTCGGCGGCGAACGCCTCGCCCAGCTCCATGGTGGACTTTCCCAAGAAGAGCGAGAACCGATCAAGGCCGCGTTCCAAACTTCACCACAAGATTCACCCGTCCGAATCCTGCTCGCCACCGATGCGGCATCCGAAGGCATCGACTTGCAGAACTACTGCAATCGGCTCATTCACTTGGAGATTCCCTACAACCCCAACGTGATGGAGCAGCGCAACGGTCGAATCGATCGTCATGGCCAGCGCGAAAAGGAAGTGTTGATTTGGCACCCGGTCGATGGCGGTGACGTGGGTGGCGCGTCGGTCGGCGGCCACGGTGAGGACATCCTGCGCGCCTTGCGAAAGTTGGATTCGATGCGCGCCGACATGGGCAGCGTCAATCCCGTCATCGCGCCGCAGATGTCCGGCCTCATCGAAGGCTCGCTGAAGGACTTGGACACCCGCCTCGCCGAAGCTCGGATCGCGCGAGCCAAGAACTTCGTCCGCGCCGAGCGCGAGTTGAAAGAGCGCGTCGCCAAACTGCACGGTCGCTTGCTTACCACCCAGCAGGATTTCCACCTCACGCCCGACCACGTTCTGATGGCCGTGAAGACCGGCCTCGAGTTGGCGGGCCGTCCGCCGCTGGAACCCGTCGAATTGGAGGGCGCGCCCTCGCGCAGCGTCTTCCGGATGCCCGCGCTTTCCGGTTCCTGGGCGCGCTGTCTGGAAGGATTGCGTCATCCGCACACTCAGCGGATACGGCCCATCACCTTCGACCACACGGTTGCCAGTGGCCGGGACGATGTCGTGCTTGTCCACCTGAATCATCGCTTGGTGCAGATGTGCCTGCGCCTGTTGCGAGCCGAGATCTGGGCGCAGGACGACGTGAAGAAGCTGCACCGCGTCACCGTCCGTACGGTGCCTGACGCGCACATTGACGGATCTGCCGTGGTTGTTGTTTCGCGGCTGGTCGTCACCGGTGGCAACCACCATAGGCTGCACGAGGAGCTGACGGTTTCGGGCGGCTACCTGCGGGACCAATCCTTCCGCCGCGAGGAAGGCGTCACCCGTATCCAGCAATGGCTGGATGAGGCAAAACCCATCACAGCAGGCCCATCCTTGTTCGATGCGCTTCGGAACCGCTTTGACCGCCAGCAGGAAGCCATCCTGAAAGCAGTCGATGCCCGCTCGAAGGAACGTCTCCGGTTCCTGACCAACACTCTCCAGACCCGCAAGCAGCAGGAAATCGACGACATCGGCACCGTGCTCGACGAACTGGAACAAGCGATACATTCCGAACTGAAGAAGGGGCAGCAGCCCGAACAGCTCTCGCTCTTCACCGAGGACGAGCGCACGCAGCTCCGGCGCGACATCACGGCGCTGGAAACACGCCTCGCGCGCATCCCCGAGGAACGCCGGATGGAAATGCAGGCCATCGAAGCCCGTTACGCCAAGCTCGCCGATCGCACCTTCCCGGTCGCCGTGATCTTCGTCATTCCCGAATCCGCCGGAGGCTCCGCATGAGCATCCGCGACATCCACCACGACTGGCTCTCGCTTATCGAGATTTCCGGCCCGTTCCTCGCAGTTCCGGTGTTGAGCGAAGCCTTCCCGCAGGGGTTGGAAGAGCTTGATGCGGCCAGGCGCAAGCGGCTGCGGCAAGCCTACGACGAATGGCGCGAGGCGCAGGAAACGGACGATCCACGTTTTGCCGACCTGCATGCGGCGTGGATAGACGAAGTCTTGTCGCGCGGGCTGGAACTCGACGAGGACGGTCGCGGCGACGTGCTGAAGGGTAAGGACTGGTGCGCCCAGCATTCGAACGCCAGCCTGCCCGAGCACGACGTGAGGCTATCGCCGGATTTTGCGGTCGTCGGCAACGACGACAAGCTGTTGATGCTCGTCCATGCCTATGGGCCGGACGTCGATCTCGATGCCACCTCGAAGCAGGACGGCTGGGCCAGCACACCATCGGAACGCATGGTGACGCTTTGCCGCGCCAAGGGATGCCGTCTCGGCCTTGTCACCAACGGCGAACGCTGGATGCTGGTCGATGCGCCGGTGGGCGCGATCACCACTTTCGCCAGTTGGTATGCGCGCATCTGGGGGCAGGAACCCGCCACTCTCCAAGCCTTCGTCCACCTCTTGGGCGTCCGGCGATTCTTCGTGGACGAATCCGAACGACTGCCCGCGCTGTTCGACCGCTCGCAGAAGTTCCAGGACGAAGTAACCGACGCCTTGGGCGAGCAGGTGCGGCGTGCGGTTGAGGTGCTGATCCAGGCGCTCGACAAAGCCGATCAGGACCGCAGCCGCGAGTTGCTGCGCGGCGTGAAGGAAGCCGAACTTTACGAAGCCGCGCTGACGGTGATGATGCGGCTGGTCTTCCTACTCTCAGCCGAAGAACGCGGCTTGCTGCTCTTGGGTGATGAACGCTACGAAGCCAACTACGCACTCTCGACCCTGCGCATGCAGTTGCGCGCCGAATCGGATGAGATTCTGGAGCGCCGCTGGGATGCGTGGTCACGCCTGCTGGCCGTATTCCGCGCCGTTTACGGCGGTATCGAGCACGAAAACCTGCGCTTGCCCGCGCTGGGCGGCTCGCTGTTCGATCCAAATCGCTTCCCCTTCCTCGAAGGCCGCGCTCGTGGCTCGGACTGGCGTATCGATGTCGCCAAGCCGCTGCCGATCGACAACCGCACCGTCTTGCTACTGCTCGAAGCCATCCAGCAGTTCCAGGGCCGCACGCTGTCATATCGGGCGCTGGACGTCGAACAGATTGGCTACGTCTATGAAGGTCTGCTGGAACGCACCGTCAAGCGCACAACCGAGGTCACGCTGGAGCTCGACGCCACCAAGAGCGCCCAGTCGCCTTGGGTCACGCTGGCCGAACTCGAATCCGGACGGCTGGACGGTGCAGAGCGACTCGCCGAACTGCTCCAGCAGCGTTCCGGCAGTTCCGCTAGCCGTGTGCGCAACGATCTAGCGCGTCCGGTGGACGACGCGCTCGCCGATCGCATCTTGACGACCTGCCACGGCGACACGGCGCTGCGCGATCGGATCAAACCGTTCGCCCATCTGGTACGCACCGATCCTTGGGGCTATCCGCTGGTCTATCCCTCGGGAGCCTTCGTCGTCACCACTGGCTCCGACCGGCGCGAGACCGGCACCCACTACACGCCGAAGTCGCTCACCGAGGCCATCGTCGCCGAGACACTTACGCCCATCGCCTACGTCGGCCCAGCGGAGGGCACGCCGCGCGCGGACTGGACGTTGAAATCGCCCGCTGAACTGCTCAACCTGAAGATCTGTGATCCAGCGATGGGTTCGGGAGCGTTCCTCGTGCAAGCATGCCGCTGGCTGGCCGATCGGCTGGTTGAGTCGTGGGCGCAGGCCGAGGCTCAAGGTAGCACGGTTGGTGCCGATGGACGGGTGGAGGGAGCCGACGCTAACGTCGAGCCGCTGTCTCGCGACACCGAGGCGCGCACCATCGTCGCCCGCCGCCTCATCGCCGAACGCTGCCTCTACGGCGTCGATCTGAACCCGCTGGCGGTTGAACTGGCCAAGCTCTCCATCTGGCTGGTGACGCTGGCCAGGGGGCGGCCTTTCGGCTTCCTCGACCATAACCTACGCTATGGCGACAGCCTGCTCGGCATCCATCGGCTGGATCAACTGACTCAGCTTTCGATGAATTCCACAGGCCAGGGTCAGCTACGTCTTTTCGGCCAGCACGTCGAACAAGCCGTGCGAGAGGCTATCGAGCTGCGGTCGCGTTTGCGGGAGATGCCGATCCGTGACATCCGCGACGTGGAAGCCATGGTGCATCTGGACGCCGACGCGCGCCGCAGGCTCGAAGTACCGGAGTGCATCGCCGATGCGTTCGTCGGCGAAGTGTTCGCGGCAGGTGCTGGCACCGCACTGGAGAGCACGCTAGCGTCGCTGACCATCCAAGCCGGGCAAGCCATTGAAGGCGACCGTGAAGTGCTCGCCTCGATGCACCGGAGATCGGTCGCTGCACTCTCGACCAATCTGCATGCCAACAAACCTGCACGTCGGCCTTTTCATTGGCCGTTGGAGTTTCCAGAAGTGTTCGCGCGCGAACGTGGAGGCTTCGATGGCATTGTCGGCAATCCCCCCTTCCTGGGCGGACAGCGCATCACCGGTGTTGCGGGCACTGCCTTCCGCGATTGGCTGGTCGCACACATCGCTGAGGGGCGTCGCGGCTCGGCAGATCTGGTTGCCTATTTTTTTCTGCGTACGTGGAGCTTGCTACGCGATGGCGGTGGTTTTGGGTTGCTTGCAGTCAACACCATTGCGGAAGGAGATACGAGGCAGGTCGGACTAGAGTCCATGGTTGGCACTGGTGCCGTCATCCATGCGGCCTACCCCAATGAGCCTTGGCCTGGGAAGGCGGCAGTTGTCACCAGCCGTGTGCATGTCCACAAGGGCGAATGGAGAGGCGAGCGCTCGCTGCACGGCCAACCGGCACCATTCATTTCGGCTTTCCTTTCTAATCGTGAGGAATGGAGCCCGAAGCGCTTGAAAGCAAACGAAGGTATTGCGTATCAAGGCTCAATCGCGCTAGGGATGGGCTTCGTGCTCTCGCACGATGAGGCACGCCGAATGCTGGATGCCGACCCGAAGAACGCCGAGGTGATCTTTCCCTATATCAACGGCGACGACCTCAATTCAGATCCTGAACAGAGGCCGAGCCGTTGGGTGATCAATTTTTGGGATTGGACGGAAGAGCGCGCAAAGGAATATAAACTGCCGTGGCGTCGACTTGAGGAAACGGTAAAGGACGAGCGTCAAAAAAATAATCGCAAGGTGTATCGAGACTATTGGTGGCAATTCGCAGAAAAGAGGCCTGCCATGTACCACGCCATCGGCCGCGGTCGCCATTTCGATCGGCATCCCACGAATTGGGTAGAAAGTGAGCCGATGAACAGGATCATCGGAATTACAAGAGTATCGAAGTTCCTCAATGCCGCATTCTTGCCGAACGATCGGATTTTTACGCTCGACCTGTTTGTCTTTGCCTTGAGCGACGCTGCGAACTTAGCGCTTCTCCAGTCCTCCATTCACGATGTGTGGACTCGCAAGCAGTCTTCGACGCAGGAAACGAGGATGCGGTATACGGCAACTGACAGCTTTGAGACCATGCCGCAGCCAGCTAGAAAGGACACACTTCACGACATCGGAACGAGCTATTTGGATCTACGTTCATCAATAGCGCAAGAGAGTGAGATTGGCCTGACCAAGCTCTACAACCGCTTCCACAGTGACGCTGAACACGATCCTCGTATCGAAAGGCTTCGTGTGTTGCAACGCGAAATGGATGCTATGGTCGCGCGTGCCTACGACTGGGACGACCTCGACCTCGAGCACGGGTTCCACGAGGTGCCGTACCTGCCCGAGAGTGACCGCGTTCGCTTCACTATTTCGGAGGCAGCGCGCGTTGAAGTGCTCAGGCGACTGTCGGAATTGAACCGTCAACGGTACGAAGAGCAGGTCGCCCAAGGGCTGCATGCCGACGCCATACCACGTGCTTCTCCCCCTGCCCCGCGCGCCGGTCGGAGGGCCAGCGCCGCTACCGCTCAATCCTCGTTTGACTTCGAGGCAGGGGTTGCAGCTAGCGCCGACGGTGCCACGCCAACTAGGGCGATCCTTGGCTTCCTGAGCACGCACGACGGCTGGCACGCCAAGGCCGACGTCCTTGTTGCCACTGGCATTGCTGACGGCCAATGGAACGCTGCGATCACCGAACTGATCGCGGTCGGCAAGGTCGAGCGCCAAGGTGAACGGCGCGGAACTCGATACCGAGCAATTGAATAGCGAGGAGTGCCCCGTATGCCGTGGAATCCCGGACAACTCGTTCGTCATATCGATGATCCGGCCAAGATCGGCACGATCACCGATCRGACCCGTGCGCGCACTTCTGGCTCCCAGTATCGCGTGAACTGGAATGGCCGCCTGGACTGGCACTACGAGGAGGAATTAGTTGCTGCCGATGCAGGCGGTGACGATCCTCTGGAATTGATCCGTGAAGGACGTTATGGACGTGTGGATCATCTGCGCCAGTTGCTGACGCAGATCCATCTGGCCGGGCGTCTGTCGAACGTCGTGTATGCCATGGGTCTGACGCAGACCGACTTCTACCCGCATCAGTACAAGCCGTTGTTGACGCTACTGGATTCCCCCGTCAACGGCCTGCTGATCGCGGACGAAGTGGGTCTGGGCAAAACGATTGAGGCGGGATTGATCTGGACCGAACTTCGCGCCCGCTACGACATGCGCCGACTGTTGGTGGTTTGTCCCGCCATGCTTCGGGAGAAGTGGCGGTTCGAGCTTTCGTCACGCTTCGGTCTGGATGCTCGTGTCGTCGATGCGGAAACGTTACGGCAAGAACTGGATTCGACCGAGCATCGGGAACGTGCATGGATCGTCAGCTACCAAGGCATCCGGGTTCCGAGTGATTGGGATGCAACCGATAGCGACAAGCCCAAGCGGTCGGTTCGCGCCCGTCTCGCCGATTTGCTCTACAACCATGCCGATCAAGAACCGTTGCTGGACTTGGTGATCTTCGATGAAGCGCATCACATGCGCAACGAAGAAACGGGCGCATGGCGGACGGGCAGCTTGCTGAGAGATGTCAGCACGCACCAGTTGATGCTTTCGGCTACGCCGATCAACCTTGGTTCGGATGACTTGTTCAATGTACTGCGCTTGCTCGATCCAGATCATTTCGAGTATCCGGAGGATTTCCGAAACGTCGTCCTCGCCAACCGCCCGGTGATTGCCGCGAGTGACGTCGTGCGTAACCCGACAAGCGATGCCGACCAAATCATGGCGGCAATCCGCGAAATCGAGTCGTCACGATGGTTCGAGCGATCTGAGCGTGTCGATCGCTTGATCGAAGAAGCCGAGGCGATTACAGATTGGACGAATGACAGGCGCATCGATATCGCGGCCAAACTAGAAAGGCTCAATTTGCTTGCGCATATCGTCAGCCGAACCCGCAAACGGGAAGTGCAGTCTGATCGGGTGTTGCGTGACCCGACCGTATTCGAGGCGGAAATGTCGCCCGTGGAGCGGGAGCTTTATCAAGCGATCACCGAAGGAACGCGAGAGTATGCACTAGCCAATGGCATTGAGCACGGTTTCTTGCTCTCCACACCACAGCGTATGGTTGCCTCCAGTCCGGCTGCCTTGCTGCGGACTTGGCGTGACGACGGGCTTGATGCCGATGCCATGGCTGCGGCGATGGACGAAGTCGATGAAGACGAGGAAAAGCTGGCGGAAAGGACATCGGGTCTCAAACGCTGGTTGGCGAGCAGAACGCTGCGCCAGTTCAAGTTTGCTGACCTGAGCAGGAACGACTCGAAATTTGCCGAGCTTTCCAAAGCATTCAAGCGATTCATGGCCGAGGATCGCGAAGCCAAGGCGATCGTGTTCACTACCTTTCGCGGCACGGCGCGCTATCTGGTGGAGCGTCTCTCCGCCGAAAACGTGGAAGCCGGGCTATTGATGGGTGGCGCTGACTTTGACAAGGAGGCCGTGGTCTCCGGTTTTCGCGAGGATAGGAATTGCCGTGTATTGGTCTGTACCGACGTCGCTGCCGAAGGTGTGGATTTGCAGTTCTGCCGTCTCGTCGTCAACTACGATCTTCCATGGAATCCGATGCGCATCGAGCAACGTATCGGGCGTATCGATCGCATCGGCCAACAGTCTAAGCGCATCTTGGTATGGAACTTCGTTCACAAGGAGACGATCGATGCGCTGATTCTCGCGAGATTGGCCAAGCGCATTGGCATTTTCGAGAGCACCTTGGGGGAAACGGAGGAAATTCTCGGTCAAGTCAGAAAGCTCGAAAACGTTTTATTGTCGAAACACCTGACCACCGACGAAGAGGCGCGCTTGATCGAGGAGGTGGCGCTGGCAATCGAAAATGCCAAGCGAAAACAGGAGGAACTGGAACGAGAGGCGATCCAGCTGGTGGCCCACGGTCAGCAGTTACTGGCGCAGATCGAAGCGGCGCGCGGCGATGGAAAGATCGTCACCCGTCATGACCTGATCCGTTACGTCTCTGGATGCCTCAGGAATGCTCCCGGTTGTCGCTTCCTTGCGGCGCATGGTGATTCCGACACGTTCGACATCGGCTTGAGTCCCAGCGTTGCTGCAGAGTTGGATGAGTTCGTGAGACGGGAGAATCTCGTCGGGAAGACTGGCCTTGCCTCCGGTCAGACGAAGCGTTGTCGCTTCACCGACAGGATCACCGACAAGCCCAAGCCCGGCGAAGAGATTGTCCATCGCTTTCATCCTATAGTTCGTTTCCTGTCGCGTAAAGCTGAAGGGGAAGAGGATCGTTTTCCTCTCTATGCTGCCAGAGTCACCACCGATGGCGTAAAGGCGGGCCGATATGCGCTGATGACCCGATTGGCTAGCTTCTCCGGGGTCAAGGAGGAGGAGCATCTCCTGGTCGCTGCCGTTCCACTAGACCGTGATCTCCCCCTCGACGATCGACTGGCGGAAGCCTTGCTCGACTCGGTCAGGAAAGCGGGCGACGACTGGCCGACGGCGGCGGTCGATATCGCTCCTGATGTCGGGGTGATGGCAGCAGAGCTAATTGAGGAAGTACTCAGGGATCGGTACAAGGCAATCAAGGATGAAAAATGGCGCGAGAACCGAGATCGCACCGACGTGCTTTCGCAGCTATTGGACGACCACATTCGCAAGAAGCGTGAGGGGTTCGAGAGGCGGATCAACAGCCACGAATACTATGCATCACTGTATGGGAGTAGTCCGGACGGAAAACGACGCAAGGGCTTGGCGAACGCAGAGCGCAAGAAGATGGAGGATTTTCTGGCCCGGATGGACACCCGCAGAGCGACGCTGGCACGTAAGAGCGAAGCCTTTTCGGCTGAAACGCGTGATATCTGCGTCTTGCTCGTGGACGTGGTGCGGGCGGGAGATCGTCCATGAAGAGTTGGAAAGAGCAACTGCGGGATATCAAAGTGAGGTTGCGCGAGTCGGCACGTGGCAAAGAACGAGGAGATGAGCAATCCGAGGTCGAGTTCGAGCCGGCACCCTCCTGGCTGAATGGCGACGGTACTATCCCGAAGAGCCCACCTACCGGGAAGCCCGTCCAGCAATCCGCGACATCGGACAATGTCGGGACATCTGCCGACAAGCCGTCGGCGCGACCCGGCAGGTCGTTACCGCCACCCTTCAGACCTCACATCGATGGTGGCTGTTCCTTGATCATGCCGGAGTGGAGTGCCGTCGGTAGATCGTTGCAGCATCCGGAGCATCGGGGCGGAAGATCGACACCCATGGCCGTCAGAATCGGGGTGGATTTTGGAACTGCTTTTACAAAAGTAGCGATTCGAGCGGGCATTGATCTGGCGCCCGTGGAATGGTCTCCTGTCACAGGGGACGATTCAGAGACTGGGCGCTATGTGGTGCCCGGTCTCGTCGTTCGTGCGCCAGATGGCGTGTACGGTTGGAAGCGGTTCACTGAGACCGATATCCAAGGGAATCTCAAGCTCCCGGTCATAGAGATGGCCGGATCGGATGAGTGCCCGATAGCCACCGTGGCGTACCTGGCGTTGGTCATCCGATACTCGAGAGCATTCTTGTACCGGAATACGGAGATCGGTCGAAAACTCGTCGGGCGTTCGCTGCGCTGGGAACTGAATATCGGTTGCCCCACCAAGCCGCACGAGAACCCCAAGGTCATTGAGGCATTTCGGCGCATTGCTCGAACGGCCTGGTTGTTGGCTGCGGAAGAGCAGATCAAAGAGCAGGATGTTGTGGCTGCATGGAGCTTGGTCGAGTGCGACACAGACCTCGAGGCAGAACCAGGTGTCGTTCCGGAGTTCGTCGCCCAAATTGCCGCGTATCTTGGGTCTTCGCAGGTGAAGGAAGGGCTGCATGCGCTGATCGACATCGGTGCGGCCACCCTTGATGTAGCGACCTTCAATATCGTTCTGCAAAATGATCGAGCGTCTCCACCGCGCATTCCAATCTTCTTTTCTGCAGTTCGCCCGCTCGGAACTCACTATCTGCGCCACTCCCGTCATTCCAGACTCGACCTTGAGCTTTCGTGGAACGACGCTGCGCCCGTTGAATCTGCCGAGGACTTCGGGCAACGAAATGGCAAACCTGTGAACGAGGTCGTTGCAGTTGATGAGGAGTTCGTGGGACAAATCGTTCGCTGCATTGTTGGGGTCATTGAGGGAACTCGCACCAACGTACGGGGAGACCCGCGTAGTGCGGCGTGGCGCGAGGGCTTGCCGATGTTCGTCACTGGCGGGGGGGCGAATTGCGTCCTGTATCGCCAAGCCATTGAGGCGGTGCAAGGAGAAGTGAGGTTACGAGTGGAGCAGCGACCGAGTTCTCCGAGACATTTCCGACTCATCGAATTGAATCCAGCCTCTGGAAATGTGCGACAAATCGGAGCAGGCGGCAGGTTGGGCGTGGCGCTCGGGTTAACGGAGGATGCAGAGAGCATTGCCCGTGTCGTCCCACATCGTGACATTGAGCCAATTGCCCACGGCACGAGGGAACGTGTCGATCAAACGGAACGGTATGGAGATCGATGATGAAGAGTGATTCGAAAATGGAGATGACCGGCCATCCCAACGCGTGGATCGCCGTCGATCACGGTCTTTGCGCCGATCGTAGGCTCGGGCCCTACACCTTGGTCTTGAAAGGCGATCGTTCCCTGTATCAGGACATCGCCGAGGACGCTTGGGTGCTTGTCCTGAACGCCGCAGGGGCGATCGTCCGTGTCGGGCGGGTGCTGCAGCTTCGTTCCGACCTCGAAACCACCACGATCTTCTTCGACAGGCTGTCCACCGCCGATGACCCAGTGCCGCTCGCCAGCGTTTCGCTGGCCCCGCCGTCGTTGGGGAACGTTAGGCGCATCCTGTGGGACGAGTTTGTCGCAGCCTTGTCCACGGCGCTGCATCAAACCGTCGATGGCGTGTTGCCGGTCGAAGATCGGGCCTACATCCGCGAACTGCTGCAACTGGCCGCGGTGGACGACCTGCTCGGCCCGGCTGGCGGCCCGCATGAGCGCATCGTGGACATGAGTGTGCGCGACCGCTATTTGGTCGGCAAGCTGGCACCTCGCGAGGATGCTCAGGGTGGCATCGAAGGGCTGGAAGGCCCCCTGGCTGAGGACGATTTGGAGGAACCCACCGACCCAATCGTGCCGGGCCAGCATGAACCGGGGGCCGAGTTCGGCACGGCGACCGGGCGGGTGGAGCCGGAATCTGACTCCACCGACGAGATCGACGCAGCCAGCAATCAATCCCTGGTGCCAAGCAGCTTCGGCATGACCTTCTGCGTCGATGGCGACGTCGAATGCATTGAGGTTGAGGCACGTTGGGGCAGCTACGAGCGTGTGTCCAACGAAGAACACGAGCTGACGCGACCCAACGGACAGAAGGCCAAGGTCTGGCAGCGCATTCCTTGCGGCGGGAAGCTGATGCTGCCGCTCACCGAGGGCGTGATTCGCCATCAGGCACCGGACGCAAATCGGCCGGCGGTGCGGATACAGGGTTCCATCCGAGCCAAGAACGCCAACGGCGACCGATTGGTGACGCTGTTCCTGATCAACGCTCAGAAGGAGCCCGACACCAACCGCGACACCGCGTGGTTGTTTCAGCCAGAATTAATCGTGCGCGCAGAAGGAGAGGCTTCGTCTCGGAACATCTTCCGCCGCCGCCCCGTGCTGGATGCCGACGGGAATGACCCGGAGCGCGAATCATTGGAGATGATCTACCGCAACCGCGTGGAGTTCGCGGTTGGGCATGGCGTTGCCATCCACGCCGAGACGGCGGACGATGTGACGCTGGCCACCGAGGTGCGCACCACTGTTATGCCGCAATACGAAGTGCAGGTCACGGAGACCCCGGGCCTCGACCCCTCCGACCGAGCAGCGATGAGGGAGATGGTGGCGAGCGGTCTGCTCGACATGCAGCGCCTCGCCACGCTTGGCGTGGATGAGTTGGTCGCCGCCCTGAACTTGCTGACGAAGGACTATTTGGCGTGGATCGCCGAGCAACGGGACCGCATCGGCGAGGACGTGATTGGGTATGACACGTCGGCGGCAGAGGCACTGGAACGGTGTCGGGAAATCCAATCGCGCTTGCAGCACGGCATCGATACGCTGAAGAACGACGAAAAGGCGCTGAAGGCTTTTCGTTTCGCCAACCGGGCGATGGCCATCCAGCGCGTGCGCAGCCAGTACGCGCTTGAAGTGCGGCGTGGCCGGGACGTGACGGTCGATCAGTTCGACCTGCCGAAGAACCGAAGCTGGCGTCCGTTCCAGTTGGCATTCCTCCTTCTGTCGATTCCGTCGCTGGCCGACCCAACGCATCCGGATCGCGTGCAGCCGATGGAGGCCCATGCCGATCTGCTGTGGTTTCCCACCGGCGGTGGCAAGACTGAAGCCTACCTGGGCGTGGCGGCCTTCACGATGGCGATCCGCCGTCTGCAAGGCAAACTCGGCGGCTATGACGGCTCGCGCGGTCTGGCTGTGATCATGCGCTACACCCTGCGCCTGCTGACTCTGCAGCAGTTCCAGCGCGCCACTGCCCTGATATGCGCGATGGAAAAGCTCCGACGCGATGCACACGTACAAGGTGATGAGTCTCTCGGCAAGGAGCCTTTCAGCATCGGGCTGTGGGTCGGCAACAAGGTGACGCCGGGTACGACCGAAGAAAGCCACTATGCCATTCAAGCCCTGCGAGATTCAGGAAAGAACAAGGCAGGACGTACCTCACCTATTCAGCTCACCAGTTGTCCTTGGTGCGGCTCAGCGATCGATCCTGGAAAGGATGTTGTTGTTGATAGGGATCGTGGCCGAACAGTGGTTTACTGCGGCGACAAGAAGAGTAGTTGCGCATTTTCTCGCGGCAGATCGAGCAATCTCTCGCATCCCGGCATCCCGGTACTTACGGTGGACGAGGAAATCTACCACCGCCCCCCGACGATGATGATTGCCACCGTGGACAAATTCGCCATGATGGCGTGGCGCGGTCAGGTGCGCACGTTGTTCGGTCGCGTGAGCCAGGAATGCGAGCGCCACGGCCTGCTGTGGCGCGAGGCAGACTGTACCGGCAATCACACCGCCGGGAAAGGGCTGCCTGCGGTCAAGGTCAGAATCGTCGCGCCGATTCGCCCGCCCGATCTGATTATCCAGGACGAGTTTCATCTCATCAGCGGCCCGCTAGGCACAATGGTCGGCTTGTACGAATCCGCCGTCGATGAGCTGTGCGGCTGGATGCTTGATGGCAAGACGGTCAAACCGAAGATCGTCGCGTCCACGGCGACGGTGCGCAAGGCCAAGGAGCAGGTCAACAACGTGTTCATGCGACGCGTATCGGTGTTCCCGCCGCACGGCTTGGACGTGGAGGACAACTACTTCTCGGTGCAACGCCTGATCGACGATCAACCCGGACGGCGTTATCTGGGCGTGTGCTCGCCTGGTAGTTCGCGCCCTGCGATGCTGATTCGCATCTATACCGCTTTCCTGACCGCAGCCCAAGCCTTGTTCGACCGCTTCGGTGAACCCGCCGATCCGTACATGACGATGGTCGGCTACTTCAACTCGCTACGCGAGCTGGGCGGCATGCGGCGCTTGGCTGAGGACGACGTGCAGACACGTTCCTACCGCGTGCGAATGAGCATGGTCGAACGCCCCGCGCTTGCACAGCGCAGTGTCCGAAACATCAGTGAGTTGACCTCTCGTGTATCTAGCCAAGACATACCCAAATATCTCGACCAGCTTGAAGTTAAGTTCAAGTCGGAATTTGACGCTGTCACAGGCAAATACGAAACCAAATGGCTGAAGGATGACGTGCAAGCGATCGATGTGGTGTTGGCAACCAACATGCTGTCGGTCGGCGTGGACGTGAATCGCTTGGGCCTGATGGCGGTGAATGGCCAGCCCAAAGGGACCGCAGAATACATCCAAGCGACCAGCCGCGTGGGCCGTTCTTTCCCAGGTTTGGTCTGCACAGTGCTCACATGGGCGCGTCCGCGTGATCTCTCGCACTATGAGACCTTCGAGCACTACCACGCGACCTTCTACAAGCATGTGGAAGCGCAGTCGGTGACGCCATTCTCGCCGCGCGCGATGGATCGAGGGCTGACCGGTGCGCTCCTCTCCCTGATGCGTCTGGAGAACGATGCCTTCAGCCCGAACGTGGGTGCAGGAGAGCTGAACAAGTCCGACAACCCGGAGATCACCAAAGCAATCGACGTGCTGGTGCGGCGTGCTTGGAACGTCGGTGAGACGCCCACCATCAAGAATCTGGCCGAGCGTGAACTAAAGGAACGCGCGGACGAATGGGCGAAGGAAGTTAGCGTCCCCGGTCGCACGCTGGCCTACGAAAAACGCGGCGCGCAGGCGGCGACGATGGTCGCCCTGATCAAGTCACCAGGCATCCATGCGTGGGACAACTGGACGGTACCGATGTCGATGCGCGAAGTGGAGCCTGGCGTGCGCCTGATCATGAATACGGGACATATTTCGGACGACCAGGGGTGGAAGCCGCGTCCGATGCTGAATGACGAGGACTGACCATGACCACGAATAGAATACCCGTTGGGGAAGTCCGCCCCAGTCAACTGCTCTGGACATACGGGCCGGGCGCGCTGATCGACCTGCCGAGTCTCTCGGTGGTGACATTGGGCATCGACCAGTGGGAGAAGGACCGGTGCCAGCCCATCGGCGAGCCGCGCCTGCTCGCCGCGGTCCGCGAGGTGCTCGGACCGCAGGTGGAGAACCTACGCGTGCCGCCATTCCAGAAGAGCGAACTTGTCGACCCGTGGTCGGCAGAGGCGAACATTGGTGTGCCAGTGCGCCCGTTCCCGCGCTGGATGCGGTGCGTGAAGTGCGGTTTGCTGTCGCCTTTTGATGCGGGACTGTTCGAAATTAAGGAAAACCGCTTCCGGCCGGAGCGAACCCGTTTCTTGCACAAGGGATGCCGTGGCTCGAAGGGCGACCAGCCAGCGAAGGACGCCGACGCCGTTCCGGCTCGCTTTCTTTTGGCCTGCCGCGATGGCCACCTCGACGACTTCCCTTGGCGATATTTCGTGCACGGCGGCAACAGCCCTTGCAATGGGTCGCTCAGGTTCTTCGAGAGCGGTGCCTCACTACAGACTGAAAACCTCTGGGTCCGATGTGACGGTGACAATGTGCATTGCCGAGGCGTCTCACGCAGTCTTGCCCAAGCCTTCGGCAAGGCCGGGAAGGAGAATTTGCCAAGCTGCCGAGGCAGGCATCCGCATCTCGACCATTTCGACGAAGAGTGCGACGAGGAAGCGCGTGCAGTCCTGTTGGGCTCGACGAACAGTTGGTTCCCGATCACCCTGTCCGCGCTCGCCATCCCGCAGGCCAAAGACCCGCTCGGCCAACTGATTCGGGACGGATGGGCGATCTTTCAAGGTGTCACGGCTGAGGCTTTGGTGCCGATCGTGGTTCAAACGCTGAAGGTTACAGGTGGACTTCCGGGCATCGAAAAACATTCGGCATCGGACATCTGGGCAGCCATCGAAGCCCATCGCAACGGTGGTGGCCAGGAGATCGTCGGCGAGGCCGATATTAAGGGGCCGGAGTGGGAAGTGCTCACGGCCGCCAATCCGCCTGCCGACTATCCGCACTTTATGAGCAAGAAGGTCGCTACGCCATTAGGTTTCGAGAAGCACATCGGCAGGGTGCTGTTGCTGGAGAGGCTGCGCGAGGTCAATGCCTTGTTGGGCTTCACGCGCGTGGAACCTCCGGAGGAGACGAGCGATCCGAACGAGCGCCCGCAGAGGGCAGGTCTCGCGCGCCGCAAGCCGGATTGGGTTCCCGCGAATCAGGTTCACGGCGAGGGCATCTTCATCCAGTTCGATGAAACGGCCCTGCGGACGTGGGAAGTGCAGGATGGCGTCAAGCGAGTGAACGGAATGCTCGACGGCGGCCATCGCGGATGGCGCAACTCGCGCCACCTCGATCCGAACGAGGGATACCCTGGCATCCGATACGCCATGCTCCACACACTATCACATCTGCTCATCCGCGAACTGGCGCTGGAGTGCGGCTACAACGCGGCGAGCATCCGCGAACGCATCTACGCGGACGTGTCGGACGCGAGTCCCCAAGCAGGCATCCTAATCTACACGGCGGCAGCCGATTCCGATGGGACGCTGGGTGGCCTTGTCGACCTGGGCCAGCCGGAAAGTCTCGGTCGCTTGCTCCGTCAGGCGCTGAACCGATCGAAAATTTGCTCATCCGATCCGCTGTGCTCGGAACATGATCCGGCCAAAGACCGCTCGTTGCACGCGGCGGCCTGCCATGCGTGCAGCCTGGTCGCCGAGACCTCGTGCGAAAGAGGCAACCGTTACCTCGACAGATCGTTGCTGGTGCAGACCCTCGACCGAGGGGATGCAGCGTTCTTTGCGGGACTGTGACATGGAAAGACTATTGGAAGCCATCACAGCCGTGGTCTGTCTTGTTTCGCCGGAGAAGGTTCGCGCACTGGCGGGCAGGATTCAGAAGCTCGGGGACGTGAAGGCGAACGCCACACTGTCCGATGTCGTTGGCACGGCTACAGCCAAGATCGTCGTCGAACGGCTCGCCGATGCGTGGCGAGCCACGTCGATCGGCTCCAGCGAGTTGGCCTCGATGCTGCTCGCCGCCAGTCACGCGTCCGAAAATGCTTCAAAGCACCAGTCCACCGAACTCGTGTGGACGGGGCCGACGACGCCATTCGTCTCCGCGCGCCGAACCGAACAGGCGTTACTGCAAGTCATTGGCGCGACCAAGCAAACTCTATTCGTTACCAGTTTCGTTGCCTACGATGTCTCGACCATAGTTAAGGCACTGAACGACGCGAACGCACGTGGCGTGAGCATTTCGATGCTGCTCGAATCGTCGCAGGATCACGGTGGCAGCATTTCCTTCGACGTGATCGGCAAGATGCGGGCGCTGGTTCCCTCCGCGAAGCTCTATGCTTGGCGCGAACGAGCGGCCTCGTTTGCGGGCGGGCGGGTTCACGCCAAGGTCGCCGTTGCCGACGGTGACATGTGCTTTATCACCAGCGCCAATCTGACGGGGCACGCAATGGAGCAGAACATGGAAGCTGGCGTGCTCCTCACCGGTGGGCAGGTTCCCAAGTTACTGCTTGATCATTTGCAGGCGCTAGTCGATAYGAAAACGGTCTCACCTGTCTGACCCGTTACCCCGCAACCCATCCACCAAGACAAATACTCTCGTCAGATCAGTCCCAGATGACTTCACAGTCGAGATATTCCCGAAGCACGATTTTCACTGCTAATCCGCTAGCATGGTTGACGCGAAAGCGGTAGTTCCCCTCTTGTACGGCCAGCCATCCTTCGGTGAAAGCATCGGTACCGACGACGAGCATCCGCTGCATCGCCCGACTCCCGACTTCTGGCCAAACATCAAGCGCATCGTCGCCACTTTCGAATGCGGCGCGCTCGCCTGCCGTCATGACCGACAGAGGCTTGAATTCAAGATATGATGGTTCGTCGAGTTGTGGCTCGTTGAACTCGAATGCGGTATGACAACGCGCCAACTTGAGGACGACGCGACTCACGCGGTCGTTCTCGGCTACCCAGACGGGGCCTTCCGCGCCAACCGTCCGTGCCCGCTGCAAGCGGGCTAAGAGCGAGGGGTTCGACCGTAAGATGCGGCCAATCTTTGCCCTGTGCAGTTCTTCGGGTGCGGTGTCCCCGGCGATGACACATTCGAGCAAACAGGCTAGATACTCTTCGTCGATCGAAAGGTCGTTATTACATTTGCGGCACGCGGGGGCCGCCATGAGATTTTCCGGATACGGCTCGTCTAAGAGAACTTTCGATGGGACGTGATCGACGGTTTCGCTTGGCCCGCCGCAGTGCACGCAGAACCCTTTGTTTCTATCGTCGCCGTAACATCGCAACTGCTGCATCTGGCTTGCCTCCAAGTCTGCGGTCCACATCGCGCGCTTTAGGCGACGCTGCTGATCTCACATGGTAGGGCAATCGACGAAAGCACACGGCGACATTTATAACTTACTAGGGTTGCGCGGCCGGTTCTTCCTGCGAAGTCAGCGAAGGAGTCGCACGGTCGCTTTGCAGTCGGTCGTTAGGCGAGCAGCAGTGCGTCAAGCGAACCGCGCCGGCGATTGCATCTCAGAACCGGGTGCTGGGCGGAGTGCGGGCCGGCGCATGCTGGAGGCTGGCGTCGATCGGCACTTTGCTGCCCGGGCCTGACCGCGCTCGTACGGGGAGTCAGCATAACCCTTACAAGCCTGAGCTGTGAGCATCCATGTGTTTCCGCAATAAAACTGCCGGCAAACCGGTCAGAAATAGAAATTGGTCCATCTCTCGATGCGAAATTAATATTCTTTTTGTCTAAGTATTTGATTTAAAAGGAGTTGTTGCGTTCCGGTCTCGGTGCCGGTATCTTGACAGCTCAGTGACCTCCTTTAGGCGACTTGGGTAATGACCGCGCTCGGCGAATTCATTCGACAGCATCGATTGGCAGCTGACCTCACGCAGGCCGAGTTGGCGCGTCGCGTCGGGGTCGATTCAACCTACCTTGGAGCCATTGAGACAGGAAAAAAGCGGCCCAAGGGAGAGGCGCTTCTGGAAGGGATAGCGGAGTCACTGTCTCTGACCCGGGAGGGGAAGTATGAGCTTGTGATGGCCGCCAGACTTTCTCAGCGCACTCTTAGGCTTCCAGAAGAACTTACTCGTGCTCAACACGAGATCGTGCAGGAACTAGTGCGCGAACTGCCCCAGCTTGGTGAAGCAGACACCGATTCCCTGCAAAGCATCTTGGCTGCCTTCTTTGGCGTATGCGATCGACGCCGTAGCCTCCGGCCATCACCGTTGGAAGGAGAAACCAGAATGTAAAGAAAAAGCGCCACAGACCATGGGCCCGTAGCGCTTTTGGGTCGGAGCCTCATAGAGACGCCGGTTCGCACCTCCAGTCTCCAACGTCCCGTCCCAAGCGTCAAGCCCTTTTCATTGCCAGCCGTCCGCGGAGGGATTCGTGTCGCCAAAAATTGGTCGGCATGAAGCCTTCGCGCGGTAGCGCTCGCCCATTTCCCGACAGCCAACGGTAGTCGGGTTGGTGTCGTGCACCCTGGAAAAAGGACCTTTGATGTCGAGCATCCGTTGCTTCAAGACGCACTTATCCCAGCGCATTTCAACGCGCGAACCCGTTCGGCCACGCGATCGACGGCCCCACAGTCGAGAAGGGCTCGAAAGCGGCATCCGCCGCAGATTTTCAGGATCGCTGTCCTTCGGACCGGCCCATGCTCATGCGGAGGTTGGACTGACGCATGCGTGCGCGAAGCTGGATTCGCTGCAGATGCGTGCGGGTGAAAATGTATGCCCGAAGGGAGAGTTGCATGCCCGTGCGTAAAGTCATTACTCGGCGGTCGAACCACTTCAGAACATACATTCCGTCAATAAAAAACGGTCGCCCCACGCCTTGCGAATCAATGCTCGAAGGGATGTTTGCGCGCTTCTGTGAAGTGTCGCCCTTGGTGCGCAGTTATGAGGTTCAGCCGGAACGTGTGACGCTGGACTTCGGAGATCACACGGAGCGCTACGTCCCTGACATGCATGTCCAGCTTGCCACTGGTAAGGACGTCTGGGTCGAAGTTAAGCCGATGGTTCGTCTTAGGTCTCCCAGAGTTGCGAAGCGGATGGCAGCAGCGAAGGCTCAATTCGCAGCGATGGGACGGGAGTTTCGCGTTGTTACCGATGCAGTGCTTAGCATGCAACCGCGAGCCGCCAACATCCTTGAACTGATGTATCACAGGCGCGAACCGCTCAGTCTCGCAGACGCGAGCAATCTCAGAAGCTTCCTGATGAACGCTCGGCTTGAAACAGTAGCAGATCTGTCTTCGTTGGTGGGCGACCTTGAGGCGTGGAGGCTGCTGGGGCTTGGCATTGTGGGCATCGATCTGGACCTACCAATCACGAGCAACTCTGCAATCTATCTCCGGGGAGGGCATCGACATGCAGACATTTTCGCTTAGAGCCCGTCTGTGTGTACTCCTGCGCGGGAAACGATTGGTCCTAGTCAACAGATTGATGGACCACCGTCTCGCATTCAAAGACGACTTCGGGGAGCCGGTCGTTCTGTCAGAAGCCGATTTCTACCTGGCCTACGACAAGAAGGAACTGACTATAGACGTCGACCAGCCCTATCTCGATACCGTACCCCTCAGGACAAATGCACCCCCAGATTTAAGCTGCTTTGCGACGAAGCATTCCACTGAAGCTTTGCGCCGGCGGGCCTACCTTGATGCGCTAATAGGAATCGACACTTCGAGGCTTTCCGGCAACACCGAGTTGAGAAAGCAAATCGCCGACATTGCCCGCACCATTCAAGATGGGACACCTCCGAGTCCGTCCACGGTCAGAAAGTGGGTCACACGGTACGGGCTGACGAAGTGTGTCGTAAGCCTTGTGCCAAAGCACACACAGAAAGGGCGCATGGCCGCGATTCGTGGGGAAATCGAAGACATTTTGACACCATGTCTTGAAGACGCCTACTTGCAACCGGAAAGGCCGACCGTCGCTCATCTCTACGAGGAGTTCAGGGGGCGGATCCAGGATATCAATGCGCGACGTCTACCGGCAGATCGGCTCAAACTACCCTCAATAATGACGGTAAGGCGTTATATAGCGAAGCTGGATCCGTTCGAAGTGGACAGACTGCGCGAAGGGGAATTTGCTGCAAAAAGGAAACATCGGAACGCAATTGGAAAGCTCGAAATCGATAAGATACTCGACCGTTGGGAAATCGACCACACATTGCTCGACATACAAGTCGTAGATCCGGAAACCGGCGAGGTGATAGGGCGGCCATATCTGACTGTGATCATAGACCGGCATAGCCGCATGGTCATGGCCTTCCTACTACATCTCTCTGCGCCGAACACCGAGAGCGTACTTCGAACCATCGAGCGCGCCATCCGCCCAAAGCAAGCTTGGCTCGAAAAGTTCCCTCAGGTGATCAATGAATGGCGAGCGCGCGGCCTACCTCTATACCTTCTGCCAGACAATGCCGCGGAATTCCATGCCTATGATCTGATCCTCGCATTCAATGAGCTCGGAATTGAGGTCCTATTTCCGCGCTCGCGCGGTCCGGAGAAAAAGGGCGGCGTGGAGCGCTTCTTTCGCACACTGGCCGTGGACCTCATCCATCGACTACCGGGAACGACCTTCTCCAATGTGCAACAGCGGGGCGACTATCCCTCTGAGCAGCGTGCATGCATCACGCTTGCAAAGTTGGAGGAAATGCTCGCCCTGTGGATCGTCGATCGCTATCTCCAGCGTCCCCATCGTGGCCTAAACGGTCGCACGCCTGCGCAGGTGTGGAGAGACGGGGAATCACAACGTTCGCCTCGGCTTCCCCTTGATCTCGACTCGCTCGAATGCATCCTCGCGCATCGAGCCAGCGTAAGGCTGCATCACTATGGCGTGGAGGTCGATAGCCAGCAGTACCACTGCGAAGACCTCGTTGAGTTGCGGCATCGTCTCGGCGAGCGACCGAAGGTGGACTTGCGCTTCCGCGACGATCTGGGGCACGTATGGGTTCGCGATCCTTTAAGAAATACCTTCCTGCTTGTTCCCAATAAGGATAAGCGCATGCACGGTCTCAGTCGCGATCTGTACCGCGTTGCTCGCGCCCGTACCAAGAAAGAATCCAAAAACAACGCCCAAGCGAATGCCCACGCGGTTTTGGAGACGTACAGAACAATCACTGCCGAGGCCAAGGCCGCGATGGATTCCAACAAGCTTCGCAAACGCAGGTATGCCGCCCAGTCCAGGCTGGATAAGGAGGGCAATGCCAGGGAAGCGCCTGCCGTCCAGCCCAACCTGGAAAAGCCGCAACTAGACCTGGATTTCGATATCGAACCTCCAGCACTTCAAATCCGGCCGCGAGCATTCTGAACTCTGTCCGACATCTATGAGAGACCTCCATTTCTCCCTCCGTCGTCACTTCATCGAAACGCAGCAGGTGAAGCAAGTATTTCAGCGCATCGGCGATGTACATCACGATATGTTGCGGTCCGGTACGAGCAAGGGCCTTACGCTGCTCGGCGTGAGCGGCTCTGGCAAGACCACCGCTCTCCGACAATGCCTAGCTTCTTCGTTTCCGGACAGTCTGATCCCCGGGAAACTTCGCCGAACGTTGGAGATTGCTACGCCTTCGACCCCAACGAAAAAGAACTTGGCAAGCGCCGTGCTGACCGGCTTGAATGATCCATTCGCTGATTCGCGTAGCCATACCGAAGGTGTAAAAACCAAACGAATAATCAAGCTACTCACGAACTTGCAGACCGAAATCGTTGTGTTCGACGAGGCCCAACACATCGTCGATTGCACGAGAAGCACCACCTATGAGGCGGYCGACTGGGTCAAAGAAATAATGAACGCGTGCAACATAGTTGTCGTGCTCGCTGGGCTTGAGAGGACACAGCAACTTCTCTGGACCAACGAGCAGTTGCGCCGCCGTTTCTCTGCAGTGGTACGCCTCAGGGGATACGACCTCTACGTGCGGGAGGAAGCAGAGCAGTTTGTCGCGCTTCTCGCTGCGCTGCGCTCATTTCTTCCTGTGCCTTCCGTTGACTTCCTGACGAAGGAGATGATTCAGCGCTTCCACTTCGCGAGCAACGGCTTAATCGACTATCTGATCAAGGTACTCGACCACGCCACATGGCAGGTTCTAGTTGGACGGTCGAATGGGATCGACAGCAACCTTCTTTCCCAGGCGTTTCGGGACGAAGTATGGGCGGAGGCGCCGTTGGAACGTATCCCTTTCGCCACCGAGTTCAATTTCAAACCACTGAGCGGCGCACGTGAACCGTTCGAGGTCTTCAATGGCATTCAGAGCTAATGCAATGCGTCGGGACTTCGAGCCTCAGCAGCGGACATTTCCGAGGTCAAAGGTCGAGTCGTTCCTTGGTACCCCCGGCTTTCGTCGCGGCTCACCAATCTTCCCCAGTAGTGTTGAACCGTATCCGGAGGAGAACTTCGAGAGCTATCTATTTCGTGTCGCAGAGCGCAATGGGGTGCCCACGATACCGGAAGTCATGCAGGCGCTCCGTCTTCCTGCGCGGAGAACGTATGCTCCAAACGAACACGAAGAGATTTGCTTTCGTCTCGACTACCGGCTGCGTAACCTCGTTCCAATAGAGCCAGTGCCAAGTCAGCACGAGGCAATGTTTGCTGGTCAATGGATTCGCGTCAAGCATCTGATGACCTTCGCTACACGAATATGTCCTCAGTGTCTCGCGGAGGATGGCTATGGTCGAATTGGTTGGAAGCTGGTTCCACTGCCCGTGTGCGATCGCCATGGAACTTATCTCGTGGATAGCTGTCCTTGTTCCCCGAATCGGGCGATCGGCATACGAAGGCCTTGCTACTCGGAGTGTGAGTGCGGAATGGATTTGCGGTCAATCGCTTCGTGCCGGGCGAGTGCAGAAGCTCGTTCGCTGGCAAGCCTCGTCATCAGGCGCTTGCTCAAGCAGCCAGTAGGCGATGCCGATCATGCGCTTACTGGCCTCGCATCGATTCCACGCGAAATCTCTTGCACGGAGCTATTGGACATTATTGTGGTGCTCGGTTGCATGGACCCAAAGACTGGCAAATTGGGTCCTCGATACGGTTCGCCATCCAGCGAGCTGAAGCCGAATATCGCTCAATTCGAGCGGGCGGCCCAGATTTTGGCTAACTGGCCGGAAAGTCTCCTTCCCTCCGTTCGAGTTTTGATAGCGCCAACCGCATTCAAAGCCTTGTCATGGAGCGATCCGTCTGATCGTCACGATAAAACGCGTCGGTACTTGGATTCGGCCCTGTTCAAGTGGATTGCTGACGCTCAGTCGAGAGTTCTTCAGGAGAACATCCGCTGGATGTTGCAGTCTTTGGGCGCAGAGTTGGTCAGGGGGAAAGCATGTTCTCACTAGCGGTTCGTGTAGCCCCTATGCCGGATGAGGGACTAGTCGGCTATGTATCACGACTTGAAGGCGCGAATGCCCTTAGATCCGGCGAATTGGTCCGGCGAATTAGGTCGATGTCGGACGAAGAACTGTCGAGCATCTTCACGACCGGAACGTACCCATTGGGATGGACGCATGAACTCGCCGAGATCCGGCGACCTTCAACCAGGCCAGCGCGGGTGTGGAGTCATCGAATCTGGAAGTATTGTCCCCCTTGTCTGCGACTGGCCGGCTATTGGCGCAATCACTGGAGCCTCACCCTGGTGTCTTGCTGTCCATTACATAGCACCAGACTCATGGATCATTGTTCAAAGTGCGGAAAGAGTATCGCTCGACAAGCGCTACTCGAATTCCGTTGCGACGAATGCGGGCAACCGCTCGCGGACGGCATTGCGGTCACGACACAGTCGCGGGGGGCACTGTGGCTGGCAGCTGAACTAGCAAGTCGGCTTGATGGTATCCATCGCGACCGCATGGAGGAGGTACGGGCGCTTGGGTTGATCGAGTTGCACGAAGTGGCGTTGCGGCTTGGTATCCGCGCTAGCCATACGCAACGTGTCAACCCTTTGAAGGTCGGGGACGCCAGCGGAGTTGCGATAGCTCTGCCGATTGCTAGAGAAGCGGGGGAAATACTGATGACGTGGCCTGCGGGCATGAAGCAACTGATCGGGCGCCTGTGCGCCCGGGCTCCCCAAGAAAGCCGATGGCGGATTCAAAAAGCCGTTGGCCCCTTGTATCGAGATGTCTATCGATATCTCAATGGCCCTTGCTTCAATTTCGTGAGGAAGGCATTCGAGGCATATGTCGGGGAAGAGTGGCAGGCGCCGCTCGCGCGTCGCAATCGAAATTTTCCGCCCGCGGTCGTCCAACGGCACGGCTGGCTTAGCATAAGTAAGGCTGCGTCACGACTCGCTCTCCCTCCGTCACTGCTATTTCGCCTTGTAGATAGTGGCGAACTACGTGCGCTTGAGATCAAGCACAAGAGTGGAAAAGTCAGCCGATCGGTTGACCTCAACGAACTAACGGCAGCACGAAACACGTTGCGATCGGCGTTATCGCTACGTCAGGCGTCCAGGAGCCTAGGCATTGGTCTGGAACGAGTGCGTCAGCTACTCGATGCGGGACTGTTGCGAGCTCTCGCTGGACGGCCGAGACCGGGGGAGAGATGGTGGATCGATCGAGAGAAATTGCCTGTGCCGGCAAACCGCAAAAGACGGAGGCGGAGGGAGGTTGATTCCGAATCCGTCACGGTAGCGGACATCGCGAAATACCTGGTTGCCGATGCAGATACCTTTGTTGCCTTAATCGGTGCAATCTGGTCAGGTTCACTGTCGGCCGGCGTAGGCGCGGATCCCGTGCGAATTGGAGAGTGGCGTTTGGATCGAGAGGAAGTGGCAACGTGGATGCTTGAGAGGCACAAGACTGAGAGTATCAGCCTGGTTGAGGCCGCAGCCCAACTGGGCGTGAAGCAGGAGGTCGTGTATGCATTATCCCGGGCACAAATCCTGACGACGAACGTCGTTCGGGTTGGGCGGCGCGAGGCAAAAAGGGTCTCCAACAGCTCGCTGTCGGATTTCCGCGATCGATTTGTGTTTGGCACTGAACTGGCTCGGCTTGCCGGGACGAGCCCGAAGCACTTGGCACGCCGGCTCCTAGCCATTGGTATCCACGCTGTCGCTGGGCCAGGGGTCCATAACTGCAAGTGCCGCCAGTATGTGTGGGAACGGAGTCAACATACGTTAGACGTAGCCATAAGCAACTTCGTTGGAAAACCCCACGAAAGAAGAGGGCTGGAATGATGAGCCCAACCCTTGCGGCCCTTATCGCACTGCCGCCAAACCAACATGGCGGCTGGCGCCGTCAGCATGTGAATTGAAGGAGCATCGTGTCTGAAAAATTTGTTCCGCCCTCCCTTGATGGCTTTAGGCGAAAGGTCCACTATCTCCGCTCTCTTGTCGGGAAAGACTCGCTTCCGGTAAGTCGGGCCTACGAGGTAACCGCGCGCGTATGCGGTCATCGGAGTTGGCATGCATTGAGTCGGCTACTCAAGAGTCCGACGCCGCAACTGACCATCTGGGATGAGGATTTGGATCACTCGGAACTGATGCGGCGACGTGAGGTTCAGGTGTCAATCCTCACGGAAGAAGCCGAGGTAGCCAAGTCCGAGGCAGAGCACATCCTCGATATCGTTCGAATCTCCTCGAGAGTGGGATGCGAAGTGGTGGCTCCTGAGGCGGACGCCGACGTCAACGCACGGGTCGATGCCTTGAGTGATCGGCACGTTGAGCCGAAGACGCAGCCAGTGCCGTCGGTCATATACCGGAAACGTCGAACCCTGGTGCGTAAAGCGGTGTCATAGACGGGCTGGGGGATTAGCCGACGCGGTCGACGGAATCGACATGCCAGCAGTGCGCCCAGCTGACATTTGCCAGGAAATCTGGGCGGCGGTTCCCGCTGGCACGAGCGACACTGCGGTTAACTATTCAGCATGTTAGTGGTTGTAAACATGCTGAAGGCACTGCATTGTGTGGGAGATGACAAGAATGCCGAACCTCAAGGACTTGACGCCGAAGCAGAAGGACGCGCTCATCATGGATTTGGTGGGGCGTCTGAATGCGTTGGAGGCGCGGCTGGAGAAGGATAGTCACAACTCAAGCAAGCCGCCTTCGACGGATGGCCTGAAGCGCAAGCCGAAGTCGCTGCGCGAGCCGGGGACGAACCAGCAAGGCGCTCAACCGGGGCATCAGGGCAAGACACTCAAGTGGATGGCGGACCCCGATCATACGGTGATTCATCCGGTGGCCGAGCAGTGCGAAGCCTGTGGCAGGCGCATCGCGGCAGATCAGGTCACGGTGCTGCCGCAGGGCCGCCAGGTCATCGAGTTACCGGCTATCCGCTTTGAGGTTACCGAGCATCGTGTGCAAGTCGCGCAATGCCGCTGCGGCAAGACCCATACGGGTCAGTTTCCGGCCGGGGTAAGCCAGGCGGTGCAATATGGCCCCCGAGTCAAGGCGGCAGCGGTCTATTTGACGCAATATCATCAAGTGCCGATTGACCGGGCAGCGCAGGCCTTGCGAGATTTGTTCGGGCTGTCGGTAAGCACGGGCACCATTCAAAACTGCATCAACGAGACCGCCAGTGCCCTGGCACCGGCGCTCGAGCAGATCAGCCAGGCGATGATCGCGAGATACATAGCTAGAACTGGGGCGCGCGCGTCGAACTGGATGGCGATTGACGATGATGACGATGGTTGGCCAGAAACTCTCGGGAGCCGGTTGATCGCGACCGACAGCGATCTCGGACTCTCGTGCCCGAACACTCAGGAAGCGCTTCGATCGAGAATACCGGAGTTCTATGGGAGGGACGTGTCATGGCTTTAGACGTGGACAGTCGGTTGAGGATGCCGCTCACTGTAATCGCTGAGCCCAATGTGGTGCTTGTTGCCTGGGAACTCATGCAGGTTCAGGTCGGCGCTGTGCACTTCGTTGGCCGCCGTCTCGACAATGGTGTTTGGCGTGTGAGTTCGACTGTGGAGAGTTTCGACGCCGGCCGGTCGGTCGGAGTTACACGCTCGGGACGCAGGTATGCCCTTCAGGGCAATCGTGGATTCGATGCGCACGGTGCGATTGCCTGGATGGCATGGTGTAAGGCTAACGGCGTAACGGCGCCGGTGAGGGTGCAAGCACGTGGTCGCATTGCGATATGTTGCCGCAAACAAACATTCTGTCTATGTGAAGAAGTGTATATGGACGTTACTGGGGATCGATCATGTTGAGGGTACAAATCGAGTTGCTACCGAACGGCGATGAGACGGCGAGTCGAATTCTTGGCGAAGTTACGATTGCAAACGATGGGTCCGGCTCCATACATACGGGAAACTATCTCGTCGTGATGAATGAATATGATGAGCGGATCCCAGGTCGAAAGGCCACTTACAGAACTACAGCCGTTATTGAGGACATGGAGCGCGACATCGTGCGTCCGATGCAGATTGTGGGTGCGGCGCTCAGCTTCCTCGCGCCCGTAAAACGAAGCATCAGTAATACGACGGTCTCCTTGGGCAGAATACTTGCCCGAGGCGAAGTCGATCCTGAAGTGGAGTAGATGTCTCGTAGGAAACTGCCATGCGCCTATACGTTGACTGCGAGTTCACCGACTTCATATACCAAGGACTGATCAGCATAGGCATCGTCGACCAGAATGGCGAAGAGTTCTGCGCCGAGCTCTGCGACATCGACGAGTCGGCGTGCAGCCCATTCGTCCGCAAGGTCGTGCTTCCGAAATTGTCCATACTTCCGGAATGCACATACACCACCGGTATGTCTCCGAATTTATAAGAGGACTTAGAGCGTTACTCTCCAATGCTGGGCACGCTTGAGTCTAGTCCCCGCATTGGCTCTCTTCCAGAGCGCCTAGCTTCTCACGAAGGGTATCGACGATCCACGAAACAAAGGTTTCCCATCCCGCTTGGCTAATTGCCATGCCCTTGGGTCCCTCCATAAGCACACATTCCGCGGAGTCGTGTTCGGTCAGCTCAGGGTGCAGCATCAACCAGCGTGCTATTAGGCTTTCCAGTTCATAGGGGACGTCCTCCAGGTGAAGGTAAGTTGTGCTCCCATGGCTGAAGTACGGAAGACCAAGCGGCAACCATCCCGAAAGGAGGCGTAGTTTCTGATTTATTGCCATAGCGGAAGGCGTGGACTGGAGGATTTCCTACTATACGCCGAGATTGATGGAGGCAGGCACCGGATGACAAGACTTCGTCCATTCGCCGTGCGCGCGAATCTGACCTATACCCAGCGGTCTGCCAAGGTGGTCGAGGAGATCATGGGCGGCCGCATGCAGGGACATGTCGTGGAAAGCGTGAAAGCCCTTCCCGCTGAGATGACACCCACGTTCCTCCTGGCCCGCATTCATGCCATTCACGATGTGGGTCCGGGGATGTGCATTCATGACTTCCAGCTATCCCCCTGCGAGCGGCACCTGCAATGCACGGCGAATTGCGAAGACTTCCTGTGGGCCGGGAGAGATCACGAGCGTGGCGAGGAACTCAAGCGCCAGGCGGCCGTGGTGCAGATCAGCTTACGCACGGCTGCCGATCAGGCCAACGAGGAGGTGGCTGGGCAGCCAGACTGGCAACTGCATCTGCAGCGTCGCTATATGCAATTGATGCAACAGTTGGCGGCACTGGGACTCGGAGAGGCCGATCTCCATCCCTATCTCGACGAAGGAGATCGACATGGGAAAGCCGATTCGGGCAAACGCAAAGGTCAGTGAACAGACACGCCTGGCCATCCTCGCCGAACTGGAGCGCTGGCGCGACCGGGAGCTCGGCACGCAACTGTCCTGGGCGCGCGTTGAGGCCTTCTCGGGGTACTCGCGGCAGGCGCTCAGTCGGCACCCCGACATCTTGCGCGCCTTTCAGGCGGCCAAGAGTGCCTTGGCGTGCGAGGGGCGTCCGTCCCGGTCGCGCGTACGCGATGACGAACTGGCCTTCCAGGACCGTGTCATCGTGCGGCTGCGCGAAGAGATCGGTCGCTACGCGTTGCTGGAACAGGAATGGCACGCACGCTGGCAGCGCATCGCGCAGCAGTGTGGGCGAATGGGATTGAGTCTGGAGGAGCTCGATGTGCCAAAGAAGGTGGTCTCTGATAAGACCGTACGACCGAAGCGAACTCGCTGAGCTTGATTGAGCGATGCACATAGCGTTTGAGCGATTTTACAAATCTTACTGGATTGAATAAATGGATGCAGAAATATGGCAGCAACTGCTTTCATTCGAGAGCAGAGACATCGCGACCCAGTGGTTTGAGCGAATTCATTCGCTAGAACTTAACGCGCGACGTGCAAAAGAAATCAACGCGGCTGCAAAACAGGCGCGAGAGTATTTTAGAAATGCGAGCAATGCAAGCTATTCGGTTCGTCCTCTGCTCACCTTTTATGGCGTCGCCAGCTTAAGCCGCTCACTCCTACTTCTTCTGCAGAGTAGAAACGGCGAAGAAATATTAAATAAGGGGCATGGGCTAGAAACGCTTGATTGGTCGAGCGTTATCTATGGGGGAAATAGAAATGGACTCAGAAATGCGGGTGATCTGAAAATAAAGACTTGTGCCGGACTGTTCTACGATTTCATGGGTGGCACAGATAATAGAATTTCCATGCACGTACATTCGTCCACGGTCGATTGGAATATATGTTATGACATCCCGCCGCTAGCAGACGAGCTATCTTTCGGGGACTTGCTCTCTCGTATTCCAGATTTAGAGAAAGACTACACGCATGTCTCTGGCGACGCGAAATATGTGCGCGTAAATGAAATGACATTCAGCAACGAGGCCGGTTTTATGGCTAAAATTGCACAGGAACGGTTCAAAAAAATAAAGGAGATTTATGATGCGTTCGGATATTCGAGTGTATCTGCCTCTGGGCTGACCACGCTTACAGCTGACGCCAAAATTTTCTCTGATCACACGCCATTGTTTGTCCATACGTACGTTCACAAGACGTTTGGAGCAATTCCTTCGTTGCACCTCTCGGCCCCTTTTCCAAGTGGCGCGAGGTACTCGCAGTTATGTATTACATATATGGTGTCGTACATTCTAGGGATGCTGGTGAGATACTACCCTACGCAATGGATGTCACTTATCCAGGGCGAAAAAGGCGACATGTGGTGGCCGACAATAAACCGCGCCCAGCAATTCGTGGAAGAATCATATCCCGAGTTGGTTGTGGAATTGCTAATGGACGTCCTTAAGGAAAGAGACGCACAGCGGGCCGCCCCCGACAGCGCAGAGAATGCATAACATTACCGCGAATACAAGTCCAACACGATACAAGAATGAGGGACCGCTGCTTGGTGAGGAGCAGCCGCTCGAATGGCCGTGTGGCGGCGATGGCGAAGGGTGGCTCCTGGCCGGCTCGCCAACGGATGCAAAACAGGCGGCAGTCGCTCCTGTCGGCCCTGAGTTGGCTGTTGTGCTGAGGGAATGTCCGTTGAGGGGCAGCAAGCTGTCGATTCGTTTCGGGCGAACAGGATTTCGTAGGATAGCTTCACAGGTGATGTTATCGTTTAGTAGCTTCCGGCCTAGCGCGTGGCACCAGTCAATCCATTCAGCGAAGGTATCTATTCCATCTCAACCCGGACTGGCTGGCACCGCGGGCCGGCCTGGCCACTACGGCTGGGCCAAGGCTGACGCGAGCACGTATTTCAACACTGCCTCGGAAAACATCGGACGCAGCGGGCGCGCTCGACCGTGAGTACACAACACACAAGGAGGCCGTCTCATGTCTCTGGCTGACCTCATCCTTTCCCTGCTTCGACTCATCGACCCGCGACTTCCTACAACGATTGTCCTTTTCTCGCTCGTTGATCTCTGGAAGATGCTCGTTGTCTTTGTAATCACCGCCTTCGCCGTTCTTTGCGTCCACGAACTCGCCCACCTTGCGGCGTTGCGCAGCCTTGGCATTCCGGCAAGAATTCTGCTCGGCGGCCGACGCGAGGAGTCGCGCTTCTGGTTCCTTTCTCCGATGGTGGTACATATTGAAGATCAGGTGATGGCGACCATGCAGCCGTTGCAGATACGGCTTGCAGCTGCCAGCGGCCCGATCGCTCACCTGCTCGCGAGCCTGGCGTGCTGGTGTTTGGGCTTGAGCCTCCCAGGGCCGGCCTGGCTCGGCGTAGGCGTGACGCTCTGCGGTGCGATGTACTTCGTCTGCTGCATGTTGATGAATGTGGTGCCATTGCCCGTCCTTAAGAATGATGGATGGCTCGTATTGCGGCCCGAAACTGCACTGGCGGAAGTCCGCCGCAAATTGGGCCTTCTCGACTGACACGGCAACCAACGGAAAAGATGGACAAGACTCCGACCCTCACCGACCAGTTCTGCCGGCAACTCCACGCCGACCTGGTCAGTCTCCCGCGGATATGGACGGTGATCGCTCGGTTACAGACTACCGGTGGTGTCGCTGCGGTACTCGCGACGCCCGTGACACTGACGCTTTGCGTCCGGTTCTTGGCATACGGCCCCGAAGAGATTCCGTTGTACCTGATACACGCGTTTGCCACGATTCTTGGATTCTATTTTTTGGCACTAGGACTATCGACTCAGGTCGACACCGGGCGGACACGCGCGACGACAACGCTTAGGAAAAGAGATGGGAAACGCAAGGAGATTGTCTGAGATGACTCGGGAACGATACCGGGGTAATCGGCCAACGGCAGCTTTCCCTGTCAGGGATTAGGGGCTCCAGTACCGTCACAGCAGTTGCCTTCAATAGTTCGGGGCAATCGAGTTCACCCTTGCCCAGTAGATGAGTGAGATGCTACGACTTCGACTCCAGTCGCTTGCAGTCGTCAGGCTGGGCCAGCCTGCTGTATGGCGGCGAGCATGCGGCCCCGCGAAGAGGAGCCCGTAGGTCGAGCAAATGGGGCAGGCCTTATCACTACGGTCCGAGGCAACTCTGGCCCATTTCCGCACCGGGCACTCGCTAATTGTTTAGCAAATGTGCTAGAGCGCGTGATATGCAAAAAGGCGAGTCAATATGTCCCGCCTTTCCGTCCCAGTGGAAGCGGCGAGCCACTGGAAGCTCATTAGATCGATGTTTTGCTGAGACGCATCATGCCCAAGCTCCTTTAATATAGATCTTACCCTGTTTTGATCAATTAAACTCCAGATAGCAAGCAAAGACCATCTCGGATTTGGGCCTAATGTGTTCAACTTCGAGGCCGCGTCCCATTTGGGTGGAATTTCTTTAATTGAAGAGGCGCCATCAATTCCATTTTCGGGTATGACAAAATAGTCAGGGAAGTATCTTACTGCATCTTTCCATGCGCCAAGAAACATGGGCAAATGAATCTCTCTCGTTGCCTTTTCATTAGCAAGTCGTGCGGCATACTCAGGAGAATTGGTGTACACAACTACCTCGGTGCCACAAAATGCACCTGGGACAAACCATTTTTCATCGTCAACGCGTATCGCATCCGCTGCCGTGTATGTTATCTCGAGAGATATAATTTGCGGCCACACATTTTGAATAGATTTTGGGAAGAATCGCTTTGCGACTCTAAATCCGGGCAGACTTCCTAACTGGACAGTGCCAAGTTCTTCCGGTAGCTCAGTCCCCGGTTTTGGCCAGCCGCAAAGTTGACAACTCCATCGATAGGTCGATCCAGCGATCCAACAGGATCTTCATGCGCTCAAAGTTTTTCAGTTGACGGCGCACCTCCGGCAAAGCAAA
>NZ_JBFRDD010000037.1:0-82860 GCF_052113425.1 Cupriavidus sp. YAF13 | reverse complement strand
AACTCAGGGGCGTGGCCACCAAGTACTTGCCGAACTACCTGGCTTGGCAACGGCTGATGAGCTGGAACAAGGAAGGCGTTTCCGCCGACGATGTCATCGCGTCAGCTCTCGGCAAGCAGGTCATCAACGTTTAATCTGAACAGCGCCATATCTTCGGAGTTGTAGAGTTCTGAGCGAATGCCCTTTTCTTTCTGCAACCTTTCTAGCTTTTGCTCCAACCCAGTTGAGGCGATAGTTGAATAAAATCCGACAAACACTGTGCAGCCGAAACTTTCTAATCGGTCTCGAATGTCGATTTCGTCATTTACGCCTACTGATTCTTTGGAGTTTGCATAATGCTTGCAGCTAACGAGTTTTTTAACCGTTGTTCCATGCTCTTCAATTTCTAGGCGAAGATCAATTCCCCCATCAGCACCTCTTGTTGGTCCTTTTGTAATTTTTCCTCCGATCACTGACTCCAGAAATATTTTCGCAAATTTTTCAAATTGATCCAGATCGTTGGACTTTCCGCTCGCGGGCTCAATTTCACGAAAATTCAGTCTTGCCATCTTAAAAATAAGTATCAGTAAGCCGTTTAATGGAAAAGGCTAGCACGATGGCGGCCGATGTACGGAGCAGGATGATTGACGATTGATGCAGGGCGATCCTGCTTCATGCACATTCCGAACTCGATCAGTAGATTGTCAACGATTTGAGCGACCATGTCGAATGGCTGCTCTTGGCGGCCGATAGGGGCAGTTCACCCATTAGTCCGCAAAGCAGCCGTTCAGTAACAATCCACGACAGCGTGCAGCCGCTCTCTAGGCGGTTTTCGGTCTTACCATGCAGGGCCGCGCTGAAGGCCGGTGCCAACTCATTTCGGTGTGTGTTAACTACCGTACGTCGCGAGTTGTCACCGCTCGTCGGCTGTCGAGGATCACAGGTGCTGGCAGGGCGCTAGACTCTGTGCCGGATGGTGATTCTCGGACAGGTCGGGAAGAGTGCCCTGGCGGCGACCTGGGCGGTTCGGCCTTGGGCCTGGCGCCAGCGCTTCCCAGTCAGTCACGGAATGTTTTGTAAATACATTTGGTAAACATTCCGATGCCCAGAGCTATCCCAGCAGTGCACGAGCCCCAACCACCTAGATAGAGTGTCTATAGAGTTCGATTGGCGAACGAATTCTAAACATTCTGAGCTGCCGGATGCGGGAAGGTAAGGCGAAGGTCTTGTCCGAGGCTGAATTCAGCCAGAAGGAAGGTGGAGGCCACTAACTCGACTGAGGCCGTGCAGCGGCTCGAGCGCGAGCTTGCCGTTCTGCATGACGACACAAAGCTGATGGAGGAGACCTATGGATCGGACAATCTTAGGCTCGTTGTCATAAGGAGGTACATTGAGGGTCTGTTGAACAATGCCAAGGTCGTCCGGTGGCTCGCGCAGCATCGCCGCGACCATCTTCAGCAACTACAAATTCTCGCTGAGTCTGATAGACCGTCCAGAGCGAAGGCGGTAGGGTCGCGCTCACATTGAGGTCGCTTTGATCATACGACGTTCAGCGGTGCCAAATGAAGCGTTCGATTTTCTCTGAGAACAGCCATCTGCTCATCCGGCTATCACGAACTTGCGACCTGTCGGAGCAGGTCGCCGAGACAGCGTGGAAGCGATCGAGGTCCGTAGTGCTGCGCATCGTGTAGCCCCGTCATCAGCGTATCCCCTCTGAATCCGGGTTGACGCGTCTGCAGCAAACCGCCAACTTCTTGGCTCGACCCGCCCCTCTGAGAGCACACATGCGGCTGCAATCTGTCTCGATCCGAAATTTTCGATGCTACCGTGACGAAATCACGGTGGCCCTGTCCGATCTGACGACGTTCGTTGGGAAAAACGATATCGGGAAGTCTACCGTCCTTGAAGCATTAGAGATTTTCTTCAACAACGAAACAGTCAAGATCGATAGCAGCGATGCCAACGTCTTCACCGACGATAAGACGGTAGCCATCACTTGTGAGTTTTCCGATCTACCCGAGCCATTGACCCTCGATGCCGGCGCGGAGACGACGCTGGCTGCAGAGTATCTGCTGACTGCCAATGGAACGCTGAAGATTCGCAAGACCTTTGACTGCGGCAAGAAGGCGGTCTCCTGCGAGGTTGCTATCCTGGCTAACCACCCGACGGCACCTGGTGTCGCAGATCTACTTGATCTGAAGGAGCGCGACCTGCAGCGACGTGTGGAAGAGCAGAAGCTTGCTGTTGCAAGGAAGGGCAATCCTGGCATGCGTCAAGCGCTTTGGGCAGAGGCCGGTGACCTTAACTTGGCGGAGGTCGAGATCCACGTCACGAAGCCGAAAGAGGACAGCAAGCGCATCTGGGATCAACTCGAGCCGCATCTTCCACTGTTCGCGTTGTTTCAAAGCGATCGTAGCAGCCGCGATTCGGATGGTGAGGTGCAGAATCCCATGAAGGCCGCAGTTGCCGCTGCAATCGCGGAGGTGCAAGATGATATCGAGCGCATTCAGTTGAAGGTGCGTGAAAAGGCCGAACAAATCGCCAGAACCACACACGAAGCGCTGAAGACCATCGATCCGAACCTTGCCAGGGAACTGACACCGCAATTCGCACCGCCGACGGCCTCCAAGTGGACTGGCCTCTTCTCAGTTAGTCTCGATACCGATGACGGTATTGCGTTGAACAAACGTGGCAGCGGCGTTCGCCGCCTCATTCTAGTGAGCTTCTTCAAGGCTGAGGCAGAACGCAGGCTACGCAGTGGCACCACTCGAAACATCATCTATGCGATCGAGGAACCCGAGACGGCTCAGCATCCCAACAACCAGCGCATCCTCATCGAGTCGTTCAAGGTCTTGGCGAGTGAGCCGGGGTGCCAAATCATCCTCACCACGCATAGCCCGGGGTTCGCGTCTGAACTGCCCACTGAAAGCATCCGATTTGTGACTCGCGATGATGGCTTGAAGCCGAGGGTCGAAGCAGGTGCCGACGTCTTTGGCAATGTCGCGGAGACGCTCGGTGTCGTCCCGGATAGCCGCGTCAAGGTACTCCTCTGCGTCGAAGGTCCAACGGATATCGCCGCACTAAAATGCTTGAGTCGGGCGTTACATGCAGTCGACCAAACGCTACCGAATCTCGAGACTGATCCGCGAGTGGCATTTGTGCTCTTAGGGGGCTCTGCTCTCAAGCACTGGGTCGCGGAGCACTACCTGCGTCAGCTTAACTGTCCTGAGGTTCATATTTACGACAGCGACGTCGCCAGCTATGGCGAAGCAATCAATGCCGTCAACCGCCGTGAGGACGGCTCCTGGGGCGTGCTGACTGCCAAGCACGAGATCGAGTGCTATCTGCATCCCGACGCGATCAGGGAGGCCTTTGGAGTCGATGTGGTTGTTGCAGATCAACCAGATGCTGCCGGCAAGGCCGTGCCTAAGTTGTTTGCCGAGGTCTTTTCGGCCCAGCAAAGATTCGACGGCGTGATGAAGGACACGCAAGCGAAAAATCGCTTGGCCGACAAGGCGTTCCCCTTGATGACTGCGGAGCGATTGGCTGCCCGCGATCCGGCGGGTGAAGTGCTCGGGTGGCTACGCAGACTTGGCGCCATGCTTTGACGCATTCGTACGACCACATCTTGACCAGCAGCAAAAAGCAGCCTGTCGATTCACGGCGCCACGATGCACCTACGCGGAGGATTTCAGAGGCCTGCGTGACTTCTGGCTCATACCATAGGCTGCGGAAACAGAGACAATACTGTATATTTATACAGCATGTTTTTCCTCGTCTAAGTGAGCCGGAGCTGCGATGAGAACGGCCTTGAGATCGGGAGCGGTCGCAGTGCCGCCGCTTACACGAGCATTTGGCGCCATATTTCCCATTGGTCCAGTAAAACGCAGCATGGGCGAGCGCACGCAAATGTGATACAAAACGTACGTGCGAAATCTGGAGGCAAAACGAGAGGCATGGACGTCATCCATGAGAAAGAGCCGCGCGAGACAGTTGGTCGTAATACCGTTGCAAGGTTCCGTATGCAGTTCCAAGCAGCTGCCTATGCGGCGCTTGAGATTCTGAGCGGTAAGGAGATCGACCGGGTCTACTGCGATTATCACGACGACTTTGTCGTGCGCAGAACCGTAGAGGGCGTGGTCGACTACCACTTCTTCCAAGTGAAGACCAAGGGCAAGGCAAACCAGCAATGGGATGTCGCGGAGGTGTTCGCCCTCAAGAAAACAGGTGCGATCGATACGCATGAGAAGTTGGAGGCGATTCGCAACAGCATCGCGGGCAAGCTGTTCGTGCACACCATCGAATTTGGCGACCAGTGTCGCGAAATCACGGTTCTCAGCAACGTTCACTTCAATGACGATGTTCACGGTGTCGTCACGGACCTCTCCGCGGGCACGTCCAGCAAGAAGTACATCCGTCAGCTCATCGAAAAATTCGCGGAAATCATTTCTACCGAAAGTCCACTGTCGTCCGAGCAGATAGATGCGGCTCGAAAGAAACTGTCCTTGCTGCCGAACGTTCAATACATCGGCGACACGCTCGAAGCCTTCAGTATTGCCGCGCACAACGCTATCTGGAAGCACAGCGAGATTGAGCTGCATCAACACGAGATTGAACGCCTCGCAAGAAGCCTGGTGACGCTAGTCGAGGAGAAGTCCTGTTCTCCCATCAGGGGGCTATCCAAGGCTGACATCGATTTAGCAACTGGCGTCGGCCTGGAAGACCTGCTTGACGTCCTGAGCATTTCCACCCAGGTGTACCGGACCCTGATGGAAGGGGGCGACCCAGCTGCCATCAAAGCAGCGTCCATTCTTCAGCGGAAGCTGAAGGAGGCGGGTGCCACTGAATCCATGATCGAGGCGGCCTCGCGAGCGAAGGTCTCTTGGGACGTCTGGGTTAGAAGTGCGCGGCATACGTTTCCGGACTTCACGTTCAACGTCTTGCTCGATGAAGTCGACAAGAAGTGCAAGGCCTGGCTGCTCGGAGGTGGCGTCTTGGGAGACCTTGAGAGCTTCGTTCAAGGAACTCTGGACTCGCCGATCGCAAAGAAGTTCGCGGCACTGGATACGGACTTGGTGTTCGGAGCCTTCTGTGCCGCCGTCGTTAGGAGAGCAACGCGATGAGCTCGCCAGAGTTCTTCAGCGAAGCTAGGCGGCTCGGCCTCAAGCTGAACCTCTCTGGCGAAGGATCTTCACCGGTGCACACGCTCGACAACGAGGCTCTGTTCCAGTTGCCCCTGCTCGCCATGGCTATCTTAGCAATCTCGAAGGGCCAGTCCAAGCCTCAACTGCCCGAGATTGGGCAGTTGGTCGGCGAGTGTCTGGAGCGGACTGTCGCCGGCTTCAAAAGATCTTCTCAGGACATTGGTTGGTCCGGCAACCTGCGGATCAGGACCATTAAGGCGCTGACGTTCTTAGAGTCGACCGGGCAAGTCACCATCGACGAGGTGACACGCCGAATCGCCGCCACCGACTTGGGCAAGAAGGTCTACAACGGCGCCTTGGAGGGAGAAAGTCTCTTGTCTCTCTCCATGAAAACCATCGAGCTCAGCTACCAGTACATTCGGGATGAAGCTCGAGCCAGAGGGGAAGTGAATTGAGGCTGAAGTCACTGCAGATAGAACCTCTGGGCGAGGGAGGTTGGGAAAGCTCGCTCCTGGAGTTTGGCTACAGGACCACGATGCTGTTCGCGCGGAACGGCAGCGGGAAGACCCCTGTCATCCGTGCGCTTGCGTCCGCGCTGGGGTTCCCCAACAACTTTCGAACCGACATCCTCGAGAAGTGCAAGGCGATTGTCTTGCGCGCCGAGTCGGAAGAGAAACCGCTCACGATCCGCCGCACTATCGATGCGACGAACGAGGGGTTCTACGCCACGATTGACTTCGATGGTGAGCAGACCGAACACCATTCACAGGGATCCTTCTCGCTCGCGTTGTTCCAGCTTCTTGGGCTGAAGCCGCCACGGCTTGTGTCGACCAAAGGTGAGGAGGCGCAGCCCTACATCGCAACCTTGTTGCCGGTATTTTACCTGATACAGGGCTACGGATACTCGGCTGCCTACCGCGCCCCAAGCTCGTTCATCGCAGACCAATTTGCGGAGATGGTGCGGTTCGCTTTCGGGCTGAACCCCAAGCATTCCTATGAGGTCAAGAAGACCCTTATCGAAGAGAGGAGTGCCCTAGAGGCACAGACACGCAAGATCGTTGCTGCACAGCGTGTGCTCGAGTACCAGAGTCGCGGCGTTGACGACAGCGACGCAAACCAAGCGGTGCTGCAGCGGACGGCTGAGAACCTGACGCAGCAGATCGACGGACTTCGCGCATCCGTGGATGCGAGGGGGACCGCGAGCTCGACGCTCGCGGAGCTCCTGCGTCAGAAGGACGTCCAAATTCGAGCTCGGCAATTGGAGCTCTTCGAACTGCAGAATCGTGTCGCGGGCATCGAGACCATCCGTTCGGAAATTGATGGTGAGGTCAAGACACTCGGGCTGAACGAAGAGGCTCGGCGTGTCTTCACGTCGTTTCAGGAAATCTGCCGCGTGCCAAACTGCGGATTGTTTTTGGGTAGCACGGAATCGTACGGGAAGAACCTGCTGTATCTCAAGGACCAAATCAAGGACCTTGAGCGGAACAGCCAGCGTGCCGAGATTCGGGTTGAGCAATTGGAGGAGCGGCTTGAAGAGCTAGGAGCGGAGCGCCAGACGCTCGTTGACAACCTCGAGTTGCCCAGTACCTCGGGTGTCGATCAGTTGGTGACGGCTGTGCAGGCCTTGACCAAGCAGCTTGTCGGCGTGCAGGGCGAACTGGGCCGAATCTCTGGATTGAAGGACGAGCGCTCGAAGCTGTTCAAGCTGGAGCGAGAACGCGATCGTATCCAGGATCGCATTGACGGGCTGTCCAACACCGGTAGAGCCGACCATGAGTTCAACAAGCTTCGGCTGACTCTACGCGAACTCACCGTGAAGTGGATGCAGACGCTTGAGACGCAGAACGTGTCGACGAACGTCGACATTGACTTGAATCTCCGCTTTACGTTCGGAGGCGAAACGCTTGATGTCATCGGCAGCGGCGGCAGCAGCAGCACGACGATCAGACTAGTCCTCGCCATACACGCGGCCCTGCTGGAGGCGTATCTGTCTGATAGATCCCGTCCATTCCGATTCCTGATCCTCGACACCCCGAAGCAGGAGGAACTCCACACTGCCGACCTAGCCAGATACCTCACTGAGCTTGAGAAGATGTGCGAGGCAAACGATGCCCAGCTTCTCTTTTCGTCCACCGAGTATGACCACCCAACCGGTCCGAAAGATAAGTGTTGGCTGCCGAGCTACCGCGGACTGGACAAGCCGATGTACCTCGGCAAGCGAAGCGATCTGCTAGCCGATGCTGAGCTCACATGATCGAACGACTGGGCTAAAGCATACGGCGTCGACAAATGCGCGCAAGATGGCAGGGTGCGGACCGCTACAGCTAGCGGTTTGCATCCACCGGTTGAGTCCGCCCTGCAAAGCAGACGTTGACTATAAGCGATCGAACGTCCGCAACGGGTTGTGGAACGAACGTTCGAATGGCAGCGTCGAGGTCGCGAATCGGCTCATTCTGCCATCGGCGCGCCCCACCTTGAAAGCGACGTGAAATTGGTGAGCATTCGGGGGTGCGCAACCGGCGGCGTGGGCGCATAATCGTTGCACTCCCGCGCGTTGCGCATCGACCCCGCCTCACCGCTTCCTGCTCGCGGCCTCGCGCCGCCCACCGTTCCCGTCCGCCGCCGAAGTTGACGCCGCCGCGCGCCCATCGCCCGCTAGCCCGCGCCCGTGCTGGCGCTCCGGCAATCTGGTCAAACGATTACGGAACAGAACCGTTCTGACACCCCGATTGAGGCCGGTCGAGGGGTACCTTAGTCGTCGCGTCGCGTTACTTGCATGGCTCGCGCATACAAGTGGAGATGCCGAACACCTCGTTTGCATTGACAATGTCGTGGACTGGGATCTACTGATCGGGGTGCTCCAGGATGTCCCCGCCGGATGGAAAGGGATACTCGTAGGGCGCCCTGGTGAACGAGACCGTTCGACAGGCCTCCCTATAGGCGTTGGAATACCAACGTGTCGGCGTCGACTACCTCCACCGAAAGTAGATCTCCTTCTCTCCAGTTAAGGGACTCGACTAGTTCGGCAGACAACGGAATCATGAGATCTCCGCTCCCGTCTGCAGCAGCAACGGTGATGACGCGCTCGGAAGCCGCTTCTTGTCCCTGACGCTCCGAGTACTTCTGCAGGATGGTGCGCAGCATCGCATCATCATCCGGAAGTGTGAGCCACACTGCGCAATTGTCGTCGGAATACTTTGGCATACGGTCAACTGCTTTGCCGTGCTGCTCCATGATGCGTTGGCATTCTGTGGGGCGGAGTTTCATATCCGCAGAGTCTCCTTGGACGGACTATTGTCGCGGCATTCCTGAAGAGTAGATGAGTTTTCTCTACTGATCTAGTGACGTGATTTCTAAGATCGATTGGAATTCCCGGAGTATGTCCGGCTGCCGATTGCTCAAATACTTGAGCACCGATTCGTTCTCTATGAGCTTTGCCAGAAATCCTCGGGCGAGAACGAGGTGCAGCACATCTTGGCCGTACGTCTGCTCCACTAGCTTGTATTGTTCCTGCAGGTTGCTCATCTCGCGCTCCATCTTCGCCATTTGTTCTTGGGTGACGCCGGTTAGCTTCCTCGGCTTTTTGCCATCGACGAGGCGAGTTGCTGGCGTCGCAACCAATAGTGCCTCCGCGTAGGCGACGGAGATATTGTTCGCAGCTTCCATCAGTTCCACACACTCTACCTGGCGGGTCGGCTTCATCTTCCGGATGGCCCTCGCGACTTCTGGTGAAAACTGCCGATCCTTTAGCAATTCAATGGCCTCGGGGCAGATTCCATCAAGCAGATTGACCTTCTTCATGATTTGACTGACGTCGACCGAAAGGGCCTTCGCCAGTCGCTCTGGTGAAACGCCTCGGTCAATCGCGCGACGAATCATGTAGTGCTCCTGGATGGTCGCGAGACGATTGATGCGATTGTTGTACGTGTATGCCTCGTCGTCCGTCGCCACGAGACATGGCGCCTCGACGAATCCCAGCTCTCGCATAGCCGTCAGCCGAATATGGCCGTCGAGTAGCAGGTGGTGGCCGGACTGCTGGTCGACTGCAGTTACGGATAGAGGCTCAATCAGGCCGACTTCCTCAATTGAGGATCGGATCTGTTTGAACTTGCGCGTGTTGGCTAGCCCAACGGGTGCTCTGCGCGAAGGGAGAATGCAGATTACAGGTACGGAGAGGGGGGCCGGCACAAAGCCGAGCGTTACGTCGCTCATCCCGATCCACCATTTGGCCATACTCGCTCTGCGAGATATTGAGGTAGTGTAGCCATGGACTCGGCACGCAGGAGGTTCACAAAATTCTCGTCGGCGAACAACTGGCGAAGGGCTCCGAAGACGAACAGCAATCGCTGCTGTGTGAACTCGGCCTTGCGGACCATTGCCTTTTGACGCTCGACTTCGCCCTCATAGGTTCGGACCAGGCTGGACGTCGTGATGTCGGCTTTCTTGGATGTCATGTACCTGGCAGCCGATCTTCCTAGTGTCCGGCGACGTTCAATGATCCGCCGTGCGGTCATCAACTGTTTGCCGCGGAGCTTTCCCGACTCGTACGCTTCCTGCAAAGCCGCCTGGATTGCCTTGTCGTCATCGCCGGCTCCAGCAATAGACAGCGCTGCAGTCAGTGGGATCTTGCCATTTTCGACAGCGACCAGGAGGCGCTCTTCGCCGTGCTGAAGCAGCATCAGGATGCCCTGGACGTACGCTTGCGTCAGGCCGGTCTTCTCTGCAATGATCTTGGGAGAGTATCCGTGATCCTGCAGTTGCCGAATGCCCGCGAGCAACTCCAGTGGGCGGCACTGCCGGCGAGCGATGTTCTCCGCAAGGCTCATGATGAATGCGTCTTCGTCGCTGACATGAACGATCATTGCCGGAATAGTCGTTTCACCTAGCGATCGAAACGCCTTCAGCCGGCCCTCGCCACACACCAGAAGATACTTCTCTTCGCCATTCGAGCCGGCCCGAGGTGTTACGGTGATTGGCTTCTTTAGGCCGATTGCCTTGATGTTGCCAACGATCTCCTCGAAGACCCGACTATTGCGCTCGCGTGGATTGATCACGTCGATCTGGTCAATCGGGACCATGCGGATCTCGCCTGCTTGGCGCGTGGTGCTCATACCGCTCTCCGTAGCTTGGCGCGCTCTGCCATGTGGTAGAGATAGTCGAGGGTGTCGAAGCGGTAGCTCTCATATTCGATCGAGTTGCGCTCCGCCAAGCGAATACCCGGTTGCGTGAAATCCAGGCGAGGTAGCAGGTAGTAGTCGAGGGGCGCATCGTTCTGCCCATTCAATCGAACGGCGACGGTGATGTCTGGCAGCAAGCTCGTATCAAACCGGACTTTCCAGTGATTTCGGCCATTTTCATGGGGCTGGCAGCGTGACAACACAAGCGACACGGTGAACTCACGATTGACATCCAGGATGTCGGTGGCCGGATCGCGGAGGACTATTCCCCCAAGATCGGCAATGGCCTGCTCTGTCTGCTTAACGATGGTGGGATGCAACTGGCGCAGGAACCGGTTAATCTCAAGATAGCGATAGTCTCGGTCCGGTGTGAAGCCAACAGTCTGATAGGCACGGATCAAGCTGCCGAAGCGGTAGGCATAGATAGCAGATGATGGCATTCCCTCTGTTTCGTCAATGATCAGCCCTGACAGGAAGCCTCGGCTCCTATACAAATTGCGCAGTCGCTCAATTAGCTCCTCGCAGCTGTATCGCCGCGCCCGAACACGGATGATCCCCTGCGCGGTGTAGAAGACATCCGGTGGTACGATTGGCTTGAAGGCGCCATCCTTGCGAATCCACATGTCTGGCGGGTTCATCACGCGCATCTTCTTGAGTTTGAAGGACACGCGGTTGTAGACACTATTTCCAATGTACTTTTCGTTAGCTAGCACCTCCCTGACGGTTGCACGAGTCCATTCTCGATCCAGGTTCGTACGCACCCTCATGCCATTAAGGCGTGCGGCAATTTCGTACTCATTTAGCGATTCATCGATGAACCAGTTGTAGATCAGATTGACGATCCGAACTTCGCTGTCAGGTCCGGGCATCAGAATCACGCGGTCGGTCTGTAAGCTCTTGTGCTCCCCACGGTGAAGTTCGGTCTTCATAAGACCATGCTCGTCAACTAGCACTCGCCGCAAACCGTAGCCGGCGGGCCCGCCTTGCCGAAATCCGAGCTCGATCAGCCGGCACTGTCCCGCGAACACCTTGGCTGAAAGCTCGCGGCTGTACTCGCCGGCCATTGCACGCTTGACTCCCTTGACGATGGTTGACACAGGCGAGCCATCATTCTCGAATTGCTCGGCGCAATACGCGACCTGGATACCGGCGCGCCGGCAGATGTACTCGTAGTACGCGCTTTCATCTGCATCCTGAAACCGGCCCCAGCGGCTGACGTCGTACACGAGAATCGCTTGAAAGTCGGCTTGGCCGCAAGTGACGTCGTGGATGAGGCGCTGCAGGGCTTCGCGGCCGTCGATTCTTAGCCCGCTTCTGCCTTCGTCGGCATATGTGCGGATGATCTCGAGCCCCCGCCTGTTGGCGTACTCGCGGATCTTGTCACGCTGGTTTTCCGTTGAGTACTGCTGATGCTCTGTGGACATCCGAACGTATTCGACGGCGTGCTGCGCCATGCCCGTTGCAGGCGCAGCTTCAGTGAATTGATCGAGTGCCATGATGACCACGAGCTAATGTGCGAACCCGCTCTCACGCTCCTAGCTTCACCGGTGCTCGTTCGATGCCCGAGACCGATGGACCGTACGAGGCTGCGGATGGCTTCATTGGGGGGCATTCGCAGCCTGGGAGAGCGCACGGATCCACAGTAGCAGGTCGGGCGCCAACATGCCTCACGTCATCTCTTTGCAATCGTGGGCGGTCGGGGCCCTAGTTGGCGGAGCACAACGATTTCCACGGTCCACGCGTCCATCTTTGCAATGCCTGCCGACGTCTGACGCTGTAAGGTGTAAATGCCCGCTTGAAGCGGCGCTCGGGCCGATGACACGTCCATCTTTGCAATCGGGCGTCGACGGAGATTTCTGGAGCGCTGCGACTCCCGGTTGCTCTCGGCATATGCCGGATGCGCAGCGCGATAGTGGGACCAGTAATCCTTGTGGCGCATAAGCCATCTACTTCGCGCCCGCGCCTGGTTTTCGCGATAGTCGGGATCGGTACTCAGGCGCATCTTTTGCCATCGACGCCGGCGTTCGTGTTGGCAGGCAGTGGCCGAGCAATAGCACTGCCTCGGTACATGGGGACATGGAAGAAAGGGTTGGCCGCAGGCGGCACACCGTCGCATCGCTTTCATGGCTCGCTCCAGTCAAGGAACCAAGTATGTGGCGAGGTGGCGGCAAGTTATTAAGCGACTGCTGAAAACTATATTCAGACGAGGCGATGGGCAGAGCCCAACTTAGTTCRTCGAAAGATCCTTYGACGAGTGGTGTCATCTATTCTGTGACGTCGGTAGGAAATTTCCATCTTTTCTGAAAATCGTAAAGATATACTTCACAGAAAAGATGGGTAAGTCCCTGATTTTTAAGCCCCGTCTTGCCAACTATTTTGTGAGACTACATTTCGTGTAGATGTGTCTAGCTAGGTCTTCGGACTTTTAATCCGATGGTCGCGTGTTCGAGTCACGCACGACCCACGAGTATGTCGAAGGGCCTGTGGCGCAAGTCACGGGCCCTTTTTCATTTCTACGCACGCACCCAGTCCATAGCCGGCCAAGGTGCGGTCGATTCCTCCCTGCAGCAAATTCCTTCCCAAGACCTAGCCGGCATCGACGGTTGCATGTCTTCGCATGATGCGGTAAGATTTTCTTACCGCACCGTACAGTGCTTTGCTGAGGGTCTAGACATGACACAACTCGAATTGGAAGAGCTTCTGATTGCCGCCGTAGCCAACATCCAGAAGATGAGCGGTCGTGACGAGACGGAGGTCTCTGYCGACACGGTTCCACTCGATGACCTTCCTGGCTTCGATAGCTTGAATGGTGTTGAGGTCACGGTGGAAGTGATCGAGCAGCTTGAACTACCCTTAGAGGTTAATAATATTTTTGTCGCTGACGAAAAACCCATCTCAATCAGGGATGTTGCGAAGATGCTGTCTGAACTCGACCCAAAATTGGGTGGGCAAGTAGGAGTTTAAGATGTCTATTTCGGATCRCCTTCGGGAAGCACGTGAGATTGCTGGATTGTCACAAGGGCAGGTGGCAAAGCGTTTGGGCATGCACCGGCCTACCATTTCTGAGATTGAGGCAGGGCGCAGGAAAGTAGCGGCCGATGAAGTCGAATCCTTCGCTAATCTGTACGACGTCTCCGTTGAATGGATCGTCAATGGCTCCGTAAAAGATGAAGCTGCCGAAGCTCGCGTTCTCATGGCAGCTAGAGAGCTTAGCAAGATGTCGGACAATGACCTCGAGCGCTTGATGAACATGCTGAGGATGTTGCGTAAGGGCGAGGACAAGTAATGTCGCAGAAGAAATTGCTTTTCAGCGGGGCTATTGCAAAGGCATTGCAAGTGCGAAGGCGTCTTGGAATATCTATCGAAGATCCGGCATCGCCGCTTGATGCCGCCGAGAAGTTGGGGGTCGAAGTTCGCTTGGCAGACCTCCCCTCCATGGAGGGTATGTACGTCGCGAGCGGCAGGCCGACCATCATCCTTTCCAGTCTGCGGCCGCATGGTCGGCGGAATTTCACTTGTGCGCACGAGCTAGGTCATCATGCATTCGGGCATGGCGAGCAATTCGACGAGCTTACTAGCGATCGCTCCTACAACAGGGCTACCGATAGTAAAGAGTTTCAAGCCGATTGTTTTGCCGCATTCTTCCTCATGCCGAAGGCAACAATAGAAAGTGGCATGGCTCGCAGGAAGCTCCAATACCCCACGCTGAGTGCGCTTCAGGTCTATGGTCTGGCCAACTGGCTTGGGGTCGGCTATTCCACTCTAGTAAATCATCTGGTGAATGGCATCGGCGCGATCTCACGCGCAGCGGGCGAAAATCTGCTCCGTACGACACCTCGCGACATCCGCCGGGAGTTGACGGGGGCTACTTCACCCTTAAGGCAAGTACTACTGGTGGACCAGTATTGGGGTGGTCGTGCGATCGATTGCGAAGTAGGTGACTTACTTCGTATCCCCTTAGGTTTTGAATTGGAGGGGGCGCTAGAGGTGTCTAGTGATCGCGCTTTCGCGATAGCTAAGAAGCCCGGTATAGCGCGGCTATTGCACTCAGAGTCCGACTGGTGCGCATTCGTTCGGACACCCTCGCCGAAGGTACCGAGTGCATGTCGGTGACGATGGAGTTCCCTGGCGAGGCGGGCCACCCGGTGTTGCGCCGCCGCGTGGTGTTTGGCCCAGCCTCGCACTACATGGCGACACCGCATGCGCAGCCATCATGCCCGGCCGCCGCCCGCGAGGCGAGCGAGCAGGATAGCGACAGCGACAGCGAGAGCGATGAGCACGATTTCTGCCCATGCTGCCTGCTGACGAAGTCGATTGACGCCTTTCGTCCCTTGCTTGCGTCCGGCGCGTTTGCCGCCATCCGCCTGTACGCCGCGCGCTATGCCGATGGCGAGATCCAGACGGATTGCCGTCTCAACGGTGAAGACTATCCGGCCGGCCAGCTGGCTTTGATGGACTACGTGAAGACCTGGCCGGAGATGGGATTCGAATTCCGCAAGCAGCTTGTGGTAGTGCGCAACCTGGACTAAACGGCGGACACAAACACGCTGACCTTGAAAACGTTGGTTGGCGTGCCTCACGCTGACAAAGGAAACGCAATGCCACGATCTACGTCCGACCCGGTCACCACGGGCCGTGCTCTGCTTGGCGTCGGCTCGCTACTGATCTTGATGGTAGGTGTGCTGCTCCTGGTGCTGCGGATCGCACAGCAGAACTACATGATGGCCCTTGGCGTAGTCTGGGTGGCCAACGGCCTGACCATGATCCTGCATGCGCTGTACTGGCGGCGCTATGGCTTGTCCAGGTGCTGGAAGGTGGCGGTGGTCCTCCAGGGCTTGCTGACGATCTCGCCGTTGCTGCTCGGAGAGTACGGGTTGATCTTGATCTTCTTTATGCTGGGCGGGGCGCTCCGCTTCTGGTAGCGCCAGCTTTTACTGAGACGTCAGAATGGGTGTTGAATACAAGATCGTCGTTGACCTGCCGTTGGGAGACATCGCCGAGAAAATTCTCGGCCGCGCGGCCGGCGGGGCAGGCAAGAAGGGGTCCTCCGGTTTTGATTTCAGGGCGCCGGGGAATTCGGGCCAAATGCCCGATGCCATCGCCAGTGTGGAGCCCTATGGATTCTATTTTTGTAGTTTCTCGGGCATCGACGGCCTGAGCGCTGAAGTGCTTGGCTTCATCGTTGCCGCCGCCGCCGCATACGGAAAGGTGCTTGTGGAGGATCTTGAGTAACCCGGCTGCCAGGGCTGGATTTGCCCTACTTTGCTTCCACCGCCGAGCCAAGCTCGCGTAGCCGGCGTGCAAATTCCGCAGGCGCCACGGGCCGGCAGAATAGAAAGCCCTGCTGTCTCTCACAGCCTAAGGAACGTAGATAGGCCGCCTGTTCCGGGGTTTCCACGCCCTCCGCCGTGACGCTCATGCCGAGCGAGTGCGCCATCGCCACGACAGCGTGGGTAATCGCGGTGGAATCGCGATTGTCTGGCAGTCCGGCGACGAATGATCGATCGATCTTGAGGTTATGAAGCGGGAAGCGCTTCAGATAGGATAGCGACGAGTATCCCGTGCCGAAGTCATCGACGGAAATCCGCACGCCGGTACGGGTCAGCGATGTCAGCGCCGGCATCACCGCTTCGCTATCCATCATCAGGAGCCCTTCCGTGATTTCCAGCTCCAGCGCGCTGGGATCGAGCCCGGCGCGCGCGAGGCAGTCGAGGACCATTTGCGCCAACCCGGCGTTGATCTGGCGCGGGGACAGGTTCACCGCAATCGAAAGATCCGGTGCGATGGTTCGCCGCCATTCGACCGCCTGCGCGCAGGCTTGCTCCAGCACCCACTGGCCAATGGCCACGATCATGCCTGTCTCTTCCGCGACCGGAATGAACTCGTCTGGCGAGACATTGCCGAGTTCGCCGCTGTGCCATCGCAAGAGGGCTTCCGCGCCAACCGCGCTTGCGCACTGGCCGTCCACGATGGGCTGGTAGACGACATTGAGCTCGCCTGCGGCCAGCGCGCGCCGCAAGGATTGCTCCACGGCAAAGCGGCGCTGCATGCGCAAGTTAAGCGACGCCGTAAAGAACTGGAAGCTATTGCGCCCCAGTTGCTTGGCGTAGTACATGGCGGAATCCGCATTGCGCAGCAGCGTTGCGGCGTCGCGGCCGTCTTCTGGAAACAGGCTGATGCCAATCGAAGCACCAATAAAATAGGCGTTCTCGCCGACCGTGAACGGCAATGCAATGGTATCGAGAAGCCGCGTGGCCAACGCGGCGATCTCTTCCGTGCTGCGATAGCCGCGTATCACGACCACAAATTCGTCGCCGCCCACGCGTGCGAGCGTGTCGTGCTCTCGTACACAGCCGGTCAGCCGGTGGGCGACGCTGCGCAGCAGGGCGTCGCCAGCTTCATGCCCGGCCGAATCGTTGACCAGCTTGAAGCCGTCCAGGTCGACGTAGACGATGGCAACGCGCAGCGGGTCTTGTCCGTCGTTGTCGCCGGGCGCGAGTATGTCGGTCATCCGGTCGGCAAGATAGCTGCGATTGAAGAGTCCCGTCAGGGAATCTCGCGTTGCGAGATACTTCAGGCGCTGGGTGGCTTCGCGTACCGGCCCGATGTCCACAAAGGAGACCAGCAAGGAACCCGGTGCCGTCTCGCCGGGCTTGATGATCGGGACCACATTCTCACTGATCCAGATGATCTCGCCACTGGTCAGTTCATGCCCGATCACCTCGCCAAGAATCGGTTGCCCCGTGGCTATCACGCGGGACGTTGGCCGGTCCGAGATCGCGATCGGGGATCCGTCGTCATGAAAGGAGCGCGCCACGTTGCCGTAGATATTGCTGCCAACCAGCGACGTTGCGGAGCGCAGCATGCGCTGCGCACTTGGGTTGCATGCCAGCACGATGCCGCTTGGGCTAAGCACGAGGATGCCTTCGCTCAGGAGGTCGACAACGAAGCGATGATGTTCTTCGCTCTGCGCAAGCCGTTGCGCAATCGCATCCTGATGCACCGCAAGGCCCACGCTCTGCCCGACGTTCCGGAGGATCGTCTCTTCCTTGGCGGTCGGCCGCCGCGGGACGCGATAGTAGACCGCAAACGCCCCGAGCACCTTGCCCGCATCGTCGAGGAACGGAATCGACCAGCAGGCGCGCAGCCCGATCGGCAACGCAAGCTGCCGATAATCGTCCCACAAGGGATCGGTCGCGATATCTTCCACCACCACCATGCGCTGCTCGAACATGGCCGTGCCGCATGAACCGGCGCCGGGGCCGATCGGGAGTCCGTCAATCGCCGCGCTGAACGCGTCCGGCAGCGAAGGCGCCGCGCCGAATTTCGCGTGCGTGCCACCGCCATTGAGCAGCAGGATGGAGCATGACGGCCCTTCGCCAAGCATCGCCTCGGCGCGGCGGCATACCTCGGCGAGCAGTGCCGGGAGCGGCATATTGCGCGTGATCAGCCGCAGTACGGTTTGCTCGAATGCCAGCATCTCGTCGGCCAGGTCGGAGGGAGGGTGACTGGTTGGTAGCGCTGCGGCATTGCCGGGATCGGCTGGCACCGGGCCTTCTTTCATTGCTGCGCTCCCTGTTCGAGGCTAGCGGGTGGGGACATTCTACGAACATTGGCTCGTTCTTGCGACCAAAACTGCTGCCTCGGTGAAGTCGTTGTCATCGGCTGGCGCCAGCCTCGATACGCGCGCCGTCTTCCTTCGCCCGCATCCCTCTCGTCATCGGCCCACGCGCTTCGCCCTCCCTACGTAGGGTGAAGCCTCGCGGCCAGGGCGCCGTTATAAACGGACGCCTTTCTTCCTCTTGCCCCTTCGGGAGCGATCACCGCCCCTGCGGAAAGCTCGGTTGAGACAATGAATTCAGTTTTGCTAATACCTGATTAAAGCATGGCCGTTGTTGCGGACACAATTGTTGAATTTTTGTTAGATCCTTGGACTGATGCGTTCGCCGAGCCATCAGAAACGAATAAACACCAGAAGATTGGGAAATTTCCCCAATTTTTGACGATGGCCCTCTGCTAATGTCGCGTCCAAATTCAGCGCGGCAGGATCGGCAGCATCGCAGCGGCGTTTCCTTGTTGAGCATGGGAAGCGTCTTACACATCGTCTTATCCGATTTCGTCCGCGCGCACTTTGAGAATGGGAGAAGCCCTGTGCGGCGTGGCGAGACTGGGATGGAGCACCAAAGGACGACAGTCGCCGCAATGGCGGCGCACGGCTTGCGCCTTTCCGCTCTGGCCTGGGGGGCGCTCCTGCTCACGGGCACTTGCCTTGCTGCCGGCGTGGTGCCCGATGGCGGCGCCACTGCGCCCACGGTCACGGTGGGGGCCAATGGCCGCATCACCGTTGGTATCACCAATGCGGTTGGCGGTGTGTCCACCAACACCTACCGGGACTTCAACGTCCCGCGCGCCGGCGTCGATCTCGATAACCGCGCGGTGCTCGCCCGCACCATCCTGAATCAGGTCACGAGCACCAATCCGTCATTGCTCGAAGGGCACGTTGAATGTGCTGGGAGACCGCGCCAACGTCATTGTGGCCAATCCCAACGGGATCACCGTGAATGGCATGACGGTGCAGAACATTGGCAAGCTGGCGCTGACTACCGGCCAGGTCGACCTGACGACCCTCAACAATGCGACCGCACAAAGCAACATCATCATCAAGACCAGTCGGGGCTTGCTTGAGATCGGCCCGGAAGGGCTGTCCGGTGAACTGCTCCAGCTTGAGTTGATTGCCAAGCAGATTCGCATTGGCGGCAGGATCGAGAACCGTTACAGCAGCCCCACCGCCAATCTGCGGTTGGTTGCGGGAACCAGCGCGGCGGAGGTCAATACGGGCCCTTCGGCCACCGATAACCGGACCGACTGGATCAAGTACACGGCGCCCGAGGACATCCGCGGCAAGGGCATTGCAGTGGACATCACCGGCGCGGGTAGCCTCGTTTCGGGCCGTATTGAGCTGCTCGTTACCGATCAGGGCGCGGGCGTACGGCACGCCGGCAGCGCCTACGCCACCTCCGGAGATTTTGTCGTCTCCGGTACCGGCGATCTGCAACTCGCCTCCGGGAAAATCCAGGCATTGCAAGACGTCTTGATCGCCACCGGCGGGTTCACGGGCACAGGCAACCTGGATGCCGGCCGGCATCTGCAAGTCACCTCCGACCGCATTGACCTGAACGCCACCACGCTGGCGGCCGGCACGCGCACAACGGGGGATCTGGTGATTGGCGCGGCAGGCCAGGCACACAGCCAAGCCATCAAGCTGACCGGCTCGGTGCTGAGCGCCAGCGGCGGCATCGGGCTTCTGGACGCGGGCGCGGGCATTGCGCTTGCCGGCACGCAGGCCTCGGCCGCGGGCAACCTCGTCATTGCGACATCGCGGCTCCAGACCACGCAGGCTGACAAGCGCACGGCACTGACTTCGCGCAATGGCTCGCTGAGCATCCAGGCAGACACGGCGGCGCTGTCCGGCACCGACGTCGACGGCGTGGCCGGGACCGGTATCCAGGTGCGCGATCTTGCGTTGCAGGACACCGCCATACGCGCCTCCGGCGCCGCCGTGACAATGGATGCCACCGGCAGCTATGTCCAGCGTGACAGCAGCGTGCTGGCCGCGACCGATGTGCGGCTGCATGCGGGCTCGGTATTGCTTGACTCGGCCGCCGCGCAATCGACGCTGGTGGCCACCCAGGGTGGCGTGCTGCTGCAGTCCGACCGCGAGCTGACCAGCCAGGGCGCGCTGATCCAGGGCCAGTCGCGCATCGGGGGGCAGGCGCAGTCCGCCGGCGCGGTGACCGTGCTGACGGGCGGCACCGTGCTCAATACCTCCACCCCCGACTATCTTGGGATCTTCTTCGGTGCGGGCGACGATGTCACGGTCCGGGCCGGGGGCGATGTCATCAACCGCTACGGCCGCATGCTGTCGAACGGCTACCTTGCCGTGACGGCCGGCGGCGACCTGCGCAACGAGATCACCAAGCAAGCCGGCGCCAACGGCGAGCAGCCAAGCTACCAGACCGGCAGCGGTCACCGCTGGCTGGTGCTGACCAAGACCAGCGCGCGCTTTGACGTGGACTATGGGCAGGTAGACCGGCCGGCGCAGATTGCCTACCTGCTCTCGGAGAAGGGCACCACGCTCACCGGGCGCAACGTCATCAACACCGGCGGGGAAATCTATGCCAACAACGGCGACATCAAGGTGCGCGCGGCTGACACGTTCCGCACCGAAGGCATCACCAGCGGCGCCGCGCATTATTCCCGCAGCTGCATGATTGTCTGCCGCACCTCGGCGTCATCGACCACCACCGTGACGGGAGGCCTGTTGTCCGCCGGCGGCCATATCGACATCCAGGCGGGCAAGCTGGCCGCGAACGTGGGCGGGCGCGTGCTGGCGCTGGGTGACTTGACGGTCAATGCGCCGCTCACCTATGCCGCCGGTGTGACCGGCTACTCGGCGATCGCGCGCGACCGGGGCTTCAAGGCCTTCTTTGGCGACACCTGGGCCAGGCTCTACGCCACGGACATCGGCGGCAGCTGGATGGCGGCGGGCCGCACGCGCATCAGCGGCGACACCGCAACGGATGGGGGCAGTTTTGATGGTGACGTGGCCGTTGCGGGCACCACCACGGTGACGCGGCCGCGCCAGCGCGTTCCCGTCACCGTCGAGAACCACCTTGGTTTCGCTTCCTGGGTGTGGCAATGATGCGGCGCGCTACCCCACTCCGATTCCGGCTCCGGCTGTCCGTGACGGCCCTGGCGATCCTGTCTGCCGGTTCCGTGCAGGCTCAGGTACCGCCAATGCCGTTGCCATCGGCATCGGCAGCGCCATTGCCCCAACTCACGCCGGAAGACCCGGCGCAGCGCCTGTTGCGCGAGCAGCGCCAGCGCGACCTTGAGCGCGAGGCCACCCAGCCACCGGCCCGGATCGAGAGCCAGCAGGTATTGCCACCCGACACGCCCATCGAAGCCGTGCCCGAGACGTCGGCCACGTTCGAGATCCAACGTATCCAGGTGATCGGCAATACCGTGCTGTCGGATGCCGAGATCGACGCCATCACGGCACCGTTTGTTGGCAAGTCATTGGGGACCAATCGCATCAACCTGTTGCTGCGGCGCTTCACCGAAGCCTTTGTGGCGCGGGGCTTGATCACCACGCGTGCCTATCTGGGCGAGCAGAATCTTGCCTCCGGCGTGCTGATGGTCACCGTTGTGCCAGGCACGGTCGAATCGATCCGCCTCAACGGGCGCACCATCCGCCCTCTCGGCAGCGAAGGCAGCGAAGGCCGCGCAGATCGTGGGGATAGCAGAGATAGCGGATGGCTCGATACCGTGGGCGGCGGGCTGCTGACAGACGCTGGCACCGGCTGGCAATTCCCCGCGCCGGGCGACACCTTGCGCCTGCAGGATCTGGAGCAAGGGGTTGACCAGGTCAACCGCCTGCGTCGCAACCGGGCCGAGCTGCAGATACTGCCGGGGCAGACGCCGGGCAGCTCGGTGGTGGCGCTGGCCAACCAGCCCGGCGACCGTTTCCGCTTCAATGTCGGCGTCGACAACTATGGCAGCCGGACCACGGGCATCTCGCGCACGCGGCTGGGCGTGGATGCCGACAACGCACTGGGCTTCCAGGAGGCGGTGTCCGCCAGCTATGTGGGCACGCGCGATACCAATGCAGCCGTGCTCTCGGCGGCGGCGCCGTTTGGCTACAACACCTTCAGCTATACCGGCTCGATATCCGAGTACCAGACCGCCATTGGCGATACCGCGATGCTGTACGGCCGCACCTTTGGCCACACGCTGGGCTGGAACCGGGTCCTCACCCGCGACCGGAGCGGGCGGCAGGCCTTCGACCTGACCTTCACCTATCGCAAGAGCGAGCGCGAGATCAACAACCTGGAGCTGGATCCCCAGCGGCTCACCGTGCTGCGCGCGGCCTGGAGCGGATTGCGGCGTTTTGCCACCAACGACCAGCAGGGATATGCCACGGCCGAGGCTGGCGTCTCGCGCGGGTTGCGGCTGATCAATGCCACCCGCGACCCCGCCGACATCCGCTCTGACGAGGCGCATGCGCAGTTCACCAAGCTCGATGCCAATGCGAGCCTGCAACTGCCGTTGCCGCGGGCCTTCGACACCGCCCTGCTGGCCTGGCGTGCGCAGCTTGTCGCGCAGTGGGCCAACGTGGCGCTGTTCGGCTCCGAGCAGATCTACGCGGGCGGCGTCAGCACCGTGCGCGGTTTCCGCGAAGGCGCCATCGCCGGCGACCGTGGCGCGTATCTGCGCAACGAGATGGTGTGGGCCAACGCGCCGGCGCTGGCCGGCATCCGCATGGAGCCGTACCTGTTCCTGGACGGCGGCCAGACCCAATCGGTCGCAACCCATGACTGGCAATCGGTGGCGGGCACCGGCGCCGGCATCCGTCTCTCGGCCCAGTGGGCCAAGCAAACATTCACCAGTGAACTGCTGGTTGGCGTGCCGCTCGCGCAGCCCAGCTATCTGGGCACAAAGGCGCTGCTTCTGTTGGCCACGCTCAACTGGACCTATTGAGGTGGGCTTGAAGCGGCCTGCCTGAACACAAAACACAGATATCCGATGACAAAGGAAACCAACATGCAATCCCAGATCTTTCGCCTTATCGCCACCACCGCATTGGCCTTCAGCCTGCAGCCTGTCTTTGCCGCTTCGGTCAACGGCGTGGCCATCCCCGATGACCAGATCGCCCGTGCCATGCAGCAGGCGCAACTTCCCGACAACGACGCAACACGCAACGCCATCAAGCAGCAGCTGATCGCGCGCGAGCTGTTTCGCCAGGAAGCGGCCAAGGCCAAGGGGCTGGAAGCGCGGCCCGATGTGCAGCAGGCCCTGCGCGAGGCCAAGGATGCCATCCTGACCCAGGCCTGGCTCAAGGACCAGATCAAGCCCGCACCGGTCACCGAGGAGCAGGTGCGCTCGCGCTACAACGCCATCGTGGCAAGCCTGGGCGACAAGGAATACAAGGGCCGCCTGATCGAGCTCGCCGACGATGCCGCGGCCTCCGCCGCGCTCGCGCGCATCAAGGGTGGCGAGGACTTCGCCAAGGTGGCGCAGCAGGTGAGCCTCGCGCCGTCCAAGGCCAGCGGTGGTGCGATGGACTGGCTCAGCTTCAAGGTGCCGGCGCAGGAAGGCCAGACCCAGAACCTGCCCTTGCCGCTTGCGCAGGCGCTGTCCACCCTGCCCGCTGGCGCGGTGAGCGCCACTCCCGTGGCCTGGAACAACCGCCACTTCCTGGTCAAGGTTGACGAAGTGCGCGCGACCCGCGTCCCGGCCTACGACACCGTCAAGCCCGGCATCCAGCAAGCGTTGCAGGCGCAGGAACTTGAGCGGGCCACGACCACGCTGGTCACGCAGTTGCTGGGCAAGGCAAAGATCACGCAGTAAGGCGGCCCGCAAAGCCCGCCGGCGGCAAGCTGCCGCCCTCCTACGCAACCAGCCCCAAGACATCCAGCTCATCCAGCTCGACGCACTGCCAGGAAGCACCATGTACCGCGTGAAACAAGCCGCTCTGCCTCAGGACAACGCACAACCCGATCCGTTGCCCGGCCTCTCCATGGCCGAGCGTGGCCGTCGCCGCTTGTGGGTGCGTGCGCTGGCTGGCGTGGTGGCCATCACGACCTGGCTTGCGCCGCTGCAGGTGTCCTTGCTGCAAGCCAGGCAGGCGGCGGGGGCGTTGGCGGCGGGCGCCTCGGATCCGGCTAGTGTTGCGATCCAGTCCGGCGCCGCGCGGCAAAGCCTGATGCGCTGGGCGGTCGCGCACCTGCCGGTGACGGTCAGCTTTGGTCCTGCGGCGGCGCACGCAGCGCCGGTCACCGACCCGAACGCACCGGTGCGTTTTACCCCGGCGATCAGCACCACCAGCGGACCGGGTGCGCCGGCGGGCGGCGTGCCCGTGGTGGGCATCACCACGCCCAACGCAGCGGGTATCTCGCTCAACCAGTACCGCGCATTCGTGGTCGATCCGATCGGCCTGATCCTCAACAACAGCACCACCGGCGGCGGCACGTTCCTCGGCGGCCAGGTTGGCGCCAACGGCAACCTGGCCACCTCTGGCCCGGCTGGCCTGATCATCAACCAGGTCACCAGCCAGACGCCCGCCCAGGTCAACGGCACCATCGAAGTGTTCGGCGCTCCGGCCGGGGTTGTGATCGCCGCGCCCGGCGGGGTCTATACCCGTGGTGCCAGCTTCACCAACACCACCCAGGTAACGCTCACCACGGGCGTGCCGCAGTTCCTGTCGGGCACCGGGACATCCACCAGCTTCGATGCCGCCACTGCCGCCGGCTTCCTCGTGCAGGGCGGGCGCGTACAGATCGCCAACCCGTCGCCGGGGAACCCCAACGGCGTGGGCATCGAGGGCACGGTCGGCAACATCAACCTGATCGCCGAGTCGATCGGTGTCGATGCGGCGCTCTACGCGGGCAACCAGATCAACCTGGTGGCAGGGCGCCAGTTGGTCACGCCCTCCGCTACGTCATCCGGCGGCGCCTTTGCCACCACGGCCACCGGCGCAAACAACGCGGCCAGCAACACCAGTGCCGCCAGCAGCCTGGCGATCGACGCCACCGCGTTCGGTGCCATGACTGCCGGCCAGATCCATATCGTGAGCACCGCCGCGGGCCTGGGCGTGCGCGCCGATGGCAATCTCGCCGCGTCGGCCAGCAACCTGACGCTGGACTCGGCCGGTAACCTGAAGGTTGGCAGCACCTACGCCAAGCAGGCGGTCGCGCTCAATGCCGCCGGCGCCGTGACGGCGTCGGGCAATGGCCACAGCGAGGCCGGATACACCCTCAGCGCGGGGCAGGACGCCACACTGGGCGGCACGCTGAATGCGGGCAAGGCCGTGGCGGTGTCGGCAGGTGGCTCGATCAACGGTGCCGGTGGCATCCAGGCGCAGAACGCCGTGACCCTGGCCGCCGGCGGCAGCGTGGATGTGGGCGGCGCGGTCAGTGGATCGCAGATCGCCATCTCGGCGGCGGGCAACGATGGCCGTGGCGATATCCGTTTGCGTGGCGATGTCAGCGCGCCGGGCGCGATCCAGCTCAACGCGGCGCGCGACACCACCATCGACGGCAGCGCGGTCTCGGCAGCCGATTTGGACCTGTCGACCCAACGCCATCTCACCATCAACGGCATGGCGGGCAGCACCGGCGGCAATGTGTCGCTTACCGGTGTCACCGGCAATGTCACCACCACCGGCAACGTCGTGTCGCCCGGCACGCTTGCCGTCACCGCGGGTACCGATGCCAATCTCGGCGGCCAGGTGCTCGCCACCGGCCCGGTCGGCGTCACCGCCCGCAGCGGGAGCATCACCACCAGCGGGCAGATCGGCAGCAATGCCAGCCTCTCCCTCACCGCTGCGCAGAACGTCACGGTGGGCGGCCAGGCCCAAAGCGCAGGCAAGACCACCATTACCGCCTCCGCCGGCAGCGCCGCGATCAACGGCGCGCTGACCAGCGATGGCGATGCGGCCATCGCGGCGGGGCAGAACGCCAACGTGGCCGGCAGCCTGGCCAGCGGCGGCAACACCACCATCCAGGCCGCAGCCGGCTCGGCCACGGTGAGCGGAGCGCTCTCCAGTGTGGGCAGCGCCACCGTGAATGCGGGACAGAACCTCACCCTGGGTGGCAGCGTGCTGACCGGCGGTGATCTGGCGGCCACGGCCGGGCAGACGCTCAAGGCGGGGCAGCTCACCTGGGTGGGTGCCAACGCCACGTTGCGTGGCATGGATATCCAGATCGRCTCGGTGGCGGGTTCAGGCACAACCGGGGGCAATGCCGTCACCGGCACGCTCGATGCGGCCGCCACCCGCAACCTCGCCCTGACCGGCGACACCACGGCCGCCAATATGGCGCTGGGCGGCCAGTCCATTGCCAACAGCGGTGCCACCATTGCCACGCAGCAACTCACGGTCAACAGCGGCGCCGTGAGCAATGCCGGGACGCTCGCAGGCAACCAGGTCAGCCTGACTGCCACCAACCTGATCAACCGCGGCACCATCGGCGGCCAGACCGTCAACGTCACGGCGGCGAATGCCCTGGACAATGCCCAGGGCCTGATCGCAGGCGCCAAGCATCTCGCCGTCACCAGCGGCGCGCTCGCCAGCAACCAGGGCGGCACCCTCTTCGCCGGCGACCTCACCGGACGGGCGCCCACGGTAGGCGACCTGACGCTGAGCATCACGGGTGGCAACGGGAGCTTCAACAACGCCGCGGGTCAGATCCTGGCGGGCAACAACCTGACCGTGAATACCCCGAACCAGGTGTTCGACCCCTCGGCGGCCACCACCGGCACGCTGAACGCCAACGCCACCCTGACGCTCGCCGCGCTGGCCATCAGCAACACCGGCACGTGGAACGTGCCGGGCGGCAACCTGGTGCTCAATGCCAGCCAGGGCATCACCAATACGGGCACGATCCAGAAATCCGGCGACCTGACCCTGGCCACCGGCGGCACGCTCACCAATGCCGGGCAGATCGTCAGCGGCAGCCATCTCTCGCTGTCCGCTGGCGCCTTGACGAACACCGGCACCCTGCACGCCAACGGCAATCTGGCGCTGGGCGGCAACGTGGCCAACCAGGGCACCGCCGAGGCCCTGGGCAATCTGACCGTCACCGGCGGCGACTACGACAACCGCGGCGGCACCACCCAGGCCGGCGGCGACATCAAGGTCGATATCTCCGGCACGCTCAACAACATCGGCAGCGTGATCGGCGCCAACGGCAATTTGCATATCGCCGCAGGCGCGGTCATCAATGACCGCACCGCGCCGGTGGATGGGGGCAGTTCCACCACCAAGGTGGTCAACGACAGTCTGCTCAACTCGACCATCATCGGCAGCTATTCGCCCTGGTTGCCAGGGGGATCCTGCGACAGCTGCTCTGCCTATGTACCAGGCGCAATCTCCAACATCACGCTGGCCGACATCACGCGCAATCCCGACGGCTCCGTGTTGCTGGTTCGTGGCGCGGAAATTATTCCCTCGAACGGGGACCAGCAATTTGGACAAGATCTGTGGCACCTGATCCCCGGCACCCTGGGCCGCGATCGCGTGCCAGTGTTCCTGCTGGCGCCCGGAAGCACCCTCAATATTGGCGGGATACCCACCGTCGACCATACGGTGGTGCGGCAGGCCGACGGGACCGCCGGCCAGATCATCAGTGGCGGGAACCTCGACATCAGCACGGCCTCGCTTTCGAACAAGGGCGGCATCGTTTCGGCGGGCAGGAACGTCACGCTCAACGTCGGCAGCCTGGACAACAGCCGTTCTGCAACGCTGGTCAACAGTACCGGGGATTCGGTGAACCAGGGCGAGCTTTCGGCCTTCATGGCGCAACTTGCGGCACTCACAACGGGCAATACCGATGTCTACGGACGGGGGCCGCTGGTCTACGGCGTGCCGCCGAACATGAATGCCTGCGACAGCTGCTCCGCGCCGCCGCCATGGTCGGCGGTCGCGCAAGGCAAGACTGCCACTGGTGCGGCTGCTGCCGCGCCCAGCCAGGTAACTACCAGCTACCAACTCGGCAAAGCCGGCCAGATCACCGCCGGCGGCAACCTCAATCTCACCGGCACCGGCGACCTGACCAACGCCGGCGACCTGGCCGCAGCGGGCAAGGTCGCCATCAAGACGCCAGGCACGTTCACCAACAAGGGCGTCTACGACAGCAAGATCACCACAACGCCCGGCTGCGTGGCGGGCGCGCCGGACTGCCCGGGCGACAGCAATCCCCGCGTGGATTCCCTCGCCTGGCAGCAGACGCCCAGCACGGTGGCCGCTGGCCAGACGCTCACGATCAGCGCGGCCAACATCCAGAACCTGAACGCAACGCTGGCCGCGCAGGGCGATGTGAGCCTGAACGCCACCAGCAGCGTGACCAACCGGTCCGGTGCCATTCAGTCACTGACGGGCGATGTATCGATTACCGCGCCGACGCTGGTCAACACCACCATGGATACAGCGCGGCTGCACAAGAGCTACGGCGGCCAGAACCCGCCTTACGCCGGCGGCTGCAATCCCGGTGGCACCTATGGCAACAGCCAGTGCGCGGCAGATGAGGACGCCGCCGCCGGCCCAGCCGGCGTCATCTCCGCCGCGCGCGACGTCCAGCTGTCCGGCACGAACCTGACCAACAAAGGCGCGCTCATCACCGGCGGGCGCAACGTGACGGTCGGCATGGCCGGCAGCATCGACAACAACAGCATCCCGCTCAACGCCGATTGGGTGGGGCGCTGGCAGGAAGACCGCAGCGGCGGCGACCACTGGCACGACACTGGCGGGCGCGCCACGCTCGGCAGCCTGGAATCCGGCATCCAGGCCAGCAACGCGCTGTCGGTGACGGCCGGCGGCCAGGTGCTCAACACCGGCAACCTGATGGGCAGCAAGGTCGACGTCACCGGCGCCGCCCTGGTGAACGGCTACACCAGCCCGACGCAACCCACGCCGCCCGCAACCGGCGCGCAGCAAGTCATCCCGCTGGGCCCGGTGGCAGCACCCGGCGGCGCGGTACCGGCCGCCACGCCGGTGAACAACCCGACCACCCCCTGGCAGTTCAACCCGGTCATCGTGGCCACGCCGGCGGCGCCCACCACCGGCAGCAGCCAGACCATCGACTGGCACTTCAACGCCAACCTCGGCGGCAATCCGGTCACCGCGCCCAACGGCACCACAGACCGCGCCCAATACCTGAACAACAGCCCGGCCACCGCCGTGCTGGCCGGCGTCACGCCCGACAGCCTGCTCGCGCAGCTGCCCGCCGAACTGCGCCCGGGCAAGGTCAGCTTCTACTACGACCCCTACACCGAAGGACAAAGGCTCCAGCAAGCCGCGCTGCAACAGACAGGCCAAGCCAGCTTCGTGAGCGGCCTGGCCTGGGACAGCCAGAACCAGCTCTCGGTCACGGACCAGGAAAAGCTGAGCCTCTACAAGAACGCGGCGGACTACGCCAAAGCGCACAACATCGCGCTAGGCACGGCGCTGACGCAGACGCAGGTCAACGAACTCGACAAGCCCCTGCTCTGGTACGTGCAGCAAGCCGTTCCCGACCCGAACTGCAACACCGTAGCCAGCACCGCGTGCCCCACGGTGAACGCGCTGGTGCCGCAGGTGTACCTGCCGCAAGGCTACGCACAGGCGCTGACCAAGCCGACCGGCGGCACCATCGCCGGCGACAACGTGAGCCTGGACATCGCCGGCCAACTGCGCAACAGCGGCGCCATCACGGCAGCCGACACGCTCAACGTGAAAGCCGGCAGCATCGACGCTGGCCCCAACGTGGTCGACATCGGCACCTCGGCCTACAAGGCCCAGGGCGGCTGGAACGTGATCACCGGCACCGTGGTGCAGCCCGGCGGGTTCATGAGCGCAATGCGCATGAACATCGAGGCCGACAGCATCCACGCGGTCAACAATGCATTCCTGATTCGCAACGCCGACGGCACGGTCGACGAGGCCGCAACCGTGGCGCTGGTGAATCAGCTGAAGGCCAACCTGGGGTTGAACTACACCGAGGGCACGGTCGCCGACGATATTCATACGCAGTTTATTAAGGAGAAGAAGGGGTTCGGGCCGCTTGGCCAGATTGTGATCATGGTGGCTGCGGTGGCCATCTCGATCGTGACGGCAGGTGCGGCATCTGCGGCCATGGGTGTTGCGCTCTCCGCCATGTCGCTAGGCCAGGCGATGGTCGTGGCCGCCCTCTCCAGCATGGCCAGTAGCGCTTTCACCCAACTTGTTTCCGGCCAAGGGTTGAACTTCGGGAAGCTGGCGAAGGCCGGTGCGATTGGCGCGATCACGGCGGGCTTGACCAAGGGCATCACCTTTGACGGCAGCAGCTTCGGGGTGAGTGAATGGGGTAAGTCCCTGGAGGGAACGAATACCCTGGCAAACCTGGCGGGCACGAACAACGTCGGTGGCGTGTTGCAGGCGGCCCAGAATGGCGCGACCGGCACGCTGGCACAGCAAGCCGTGGGCTTCGTTGGCACGGGCTTGATCAATGCCGGGGTTAGCACGGCGTTCAACGGGGGAAGCTTTGGGAATGCGCTAAAGGGCAGTCTGGTGGCGCAGGCGGCGGCGTTGGGCGCCAATAGTATCGGCGCGAACACTGATCCAGGTTCCTTCGAGAGCATCGCCAGCCATGCGGCTCTCGGCTGTGTCGCGGGTGCGGCCGGCAGCGGTGACTGTGCGTCAGGTGCCATTGGCGGGGCCACTGGAGCGGTGATATCGCCGCTGGTTGGCGGCGCGCTGGGAATCGAGACGAACGCTGACCGGGCCAACTCGTTGAATCAGGCTGTCGTGATCGGTGCTTCGATGTTGGCCGGCGGTGCCCTTGCCAACGCGCTTGGGCAGAATGGCATATCGGCGGCAGGTGCTGCCCAGAACGAGGCCGCAAACAACTACCTGTCGCCAAAGCAAGCCGGCGCGCTAGAGCGTGCCAAGGCGCAATGCGCCGCAGGTGACGCGTCCCAGTGTACTCTGCGGGATCAGCTACTGTCGCTGGACGCGACTTCACGCAAGCAATTGAATGCGTTGGCGGACGCTTGCGCGAACGGAAGCGCAGTTGCATGCCAAACCGCACAATCGGCGGTGTCGCTTTTGAACAAGATCGCGAAGGGAGACGTGAAAGATTGTGGTGGTGGGGTGGTTGATTGTCTGGCAGCCTATCAGCCAAGTGCGCGGGAGCTTTCGGGGGTTGCGGCCAAGCTGCCCGGAGCGGGTGGCGGAGCTGTGGTGCCGACGGCAGATCCCATTACTGCAGCGGCGTTGATTCGCTTAGGGCTTGCCAACCCCACAGTTGGCCTAGCGACCGGATTTGGTGCTGGCAGCGGCGAAGCGCTAAATCAATTTCTGTTTGGCGACGGCGCATTCAACTATGAGCGCATAGTTAATGCGTCAGTCATTGGCGCCGCGACGGCGCCGTTCGCAGGCGTCTTTTCCGGCTATGCTGGCACCGCGCTGCTTGGTGGCGGCGCGAATGCGGCTGCCGCAGCTTATAACAATAGTCAATCTGGTTCGAATGATTCAATCTTGGCGGCCGGAGCAGTAGGCATGACCTTTGGAGCCGGAGCTAAATTTCTCGGAGATACCACAGGACTATTTACGAGCCGCGTACTGAACTACACGCGACAATACGACCCTTCTCTTGGTGTATTGCTTCAGCCAGCAGGGGGGCGTCTGATAGTCAACCCCGTTCAGAGTAGTTTGCCAAGTATCCTACGCGATATGAATGGCATGCTGTTGCCTGCAGCAGGCGGGGGCGTGCACTTACCGGAAAAGCCTGCAGCGAATGGAGGGAAGCCATAATGATTGAATATGTTCGAAAAATTTTCGCAGAATTGTACTATCAACCAAAACGCGATGATCGCGATCCTGGGATTATTTGGGGGGTAAATAGATTTGTCGGATTACTTCTGATGTATCCGATTGGATGGTTGTTTGTCGCGATTGTTAGGGTGTGCCGTGGCGATGGGTGGCAGTGGTTCTACTTTAAATATCTATTGAATGGTGAAATATTCATTTTTCTAGGATTCGTATTGTTCAATATTTATGTAATATCACGATACGGATGGCGAAAGCTATTTCGTTTGATTCGCGAAACTCGATAAGCTCGCTATGGGACCGATGATAGGTAGCAGGCTCGCTGCCCGCCACGACGGTTGATCACTTTCAGGAACTGGATCGAAACACGTGCCTTTAACGAATACCTTAGCCCTGATGCGTTTACGCCATTTCTGGGCGCTACTCGCCAGCGGCATCGCCCTTTCCGGTTGCGCCCCGATGATCGCAACAACACCATCTTCCGTCGAACTTGCACAGGATGGGACCACGGCGCGATCCATCACGGTCCAGACACCAGTAGTGATCCAGCTCGATACGGGGTACTCGCGAACATTGGCCGCCAAATCCGTATGGAAACCGGTGGGACGCGTGCCGCAAGGTGTCGTCTACCGGCCGGTCGGGACGATCTTCACAATCGAGGGCCGTCAGGTCCACGAAGCCTACCTTGTCCTCAAAGACAAAAAGCTGGTGGGCTTCTATTTGCCGGGGGAGCAGAACTATTCCCCGCTTTCAACCGCAGTACCTCTGACCTTTGGAGAGACCGAATGAAACGAGTTGTACGTATGGTATTGGGTGGGATGGCAATGTCGCTGCTGATGGCGGGTTGCGCATCGGGTGTGAAGCATTCCGATATGGCGGCGTCCATCCCGACGATCAAGCCGGGCGAGGGGCGCATTTACTTCTTGCGCTCGGCCTCGATGTTCGGTGCCGCGATCCAACCGGACCTTCGCCTCAACGGCCAGGTTGTGGGGGAATCCAAGCCCGGCGGCTTCTTCTTCGTGGACCGGCCTGCTGGCAAATATGTCGCCTCGGCGGCGACGGAAACAGAGAAGACGCTTAGCTTCGCCCTGGACGGTGGGGAAACGAAGTACGTGCGCAGTTCGCCGTCAGTGGGCCTGATGGTTGGCCGCGTGGTGCTGGAGCTGGAAACGCCTGACAAAGCCAAGGAGGAGCTGTCGTCCTTGAGCTATACCGGGGACGTGGTGAAGGCGTCGGCCAAGTGAGTAAGCGGGCCAGACTGAGTGGCGTCACGCCATCGCGACTCGGGTAGTTAAGACGGGTGCCCGGCAGCTATTCCCCGGCCGTGGCCACGGCTGCCGTTTGGCAAGTGGCCTTCAACCGGAGCTGTGCGTCGCGTCATTTGCGCACGTGCAACGCGGGTCATTTTTCTTAGCGCAATCTGGTCGAAGCACTGCTTTTCGCGCCGCTAGTGGCTGTAGGTTCATCCGGTTGAACCTACACCGAACTGCGGGCACTCGCGCGCGGTGGAGAGAAATACGTTCCATCGTGACCCATCTGGGCGGATCCTTTGCATTGATCCTTAAAGAAACCCATCATTCATACCGATATGACGACATGGTCGGCATGGCTGTCATGCCCCAACCAGCTCGGTTCGGGAATCGGGTCGGCAAATTCCCTATTGTTCAAAGCTCTCCCATGACGTCTTTCCTACCCCGCCGGTCATTGTTGGGTGCGCTGATAGCGCTACCGCTTTTGCTCACCGGGTGTGCCGTAATGCCCGAATACGCGCCGACGGGCGCCCCTGACACGCAGGCACGCCTACGCATCAAAGCGATGGATATGTACGCGTATCCCGCTGTCATCCTGGGGACCGTCGAGCAGGACAATGAACCCAAGCGCCAGTTGCTTGCCGTTTTCACGAAGGGATGGGCAGGGATCGGCAAGACCCCGAAGGAAAGCGAGCGCATCGGCATGCCGGCCTCGACAGATCAGGATACCAACATGCCCGTGCTCGAGCGCTACGTGAGCGCGGGACAGCCGCTCTCGCTAATGTTTGCGGCCACGCTTGATGGCAGTCTTGTGTGTCGCGCGGCGGCGGCGATGACACCCGAAGCGGGGCGCGATTACGAGCTCGTCGTGCTGCTGCAAGGAACGTCGATCGGCGGCAATGGACGATGCGGACTGCTCGCGTATGAGCTCCAGCCTGACGCTGGCCCGGATAACCGCGTGCCGTTCATGCTGCGGCCCCGGTCAGTGGCCAAGCGCTAACTTCGCGGGCATGTAGCGCAGTCCGTAGGAACCATCGTATGCCTTATAAATTTCTTCATGTCGTGAATATGAGAACCACAACGCTTGTACTGACTTTGTGCGCCTGCGCGTTTGCGCTGGCCGGTTGCGCGGCCAAGTATCAGGAGCCGACGTCCGGAGAACGTGCAAGATTGCGCGTGGTCAACACCGGGCCGCGGGTCAACACGAACGTTTTCCTCTACCCGAATGCGCCGGCTGCCGCCACCTGCTTCGATTCGAAGGATACTATCGGGCGCATCAACATTGCTTTGCTCGATTGGGACAATGCGCTGCATAAGCACAAGCAGGGCGTCAGCATCGGTATTCYAGGCAACGAGGCGGAACGGAGCGAACGTTTTGCGGAGACCTATATTCCTGCCAACCAATCGTTCACTTTCGGCTTTGCCGGCGGCGGTACGCTGGTAGGTGTCGGCGGATCTTTATCTGTGCGCGGCGGCTGTTCCAGTGAAGCATCGTGGGTCCCGCAGGCCGGAGTGGACTACGAAGCCAGCTATGACTGGAAATCCTGTCGCATGACGGTTTCAACGATTTCGACGCTAGGCGTCACCAACCAGGTGGTGCGCGAACCGGCAAACGTGAAGTACCTGAGTTCGTGCAACCGCCTTCCCAAGCCAGCCAAGTGATTCGCCGTGCTTAAGAATGCGAGCGGCGGCTGCGCCCGCGTCTTTTCAATTGATGTGAGGATAYGACGCGGAGCTGGGTCATCACGGAGACGAAGAACCTGTCGGCACGTCATCGCAACCCATCTCATTGGCCGGGCAGCGCACGCAATTTAACGCCCATTCACGCTATCTCACGTATTCCGGCCCTCCCGCAGTTGGCTCGCCAATCGGCCGGCACATCAAATTGCGACTGGAGATTGTGCATTTATGTATTGGACGGGTCATTTCCTGCCTTCGACGAAGAGGCAATTCAAGCGCCTTGCCAATCTGTTGGTGGTAGCCGCAATGCTGGTTGGCACGCAAGGAATCCCGCATGCCAATGCGGCATATGCCCAGCCCGACGATGCGATGGCGGTCGTGCGAAGCTGGACTATCCTGCAAAGGATCCAAAGCGAATGTCCGGGCGGGCCCGATGAGCGTTGGCGACTCGATCGCATTGATCAGGCGGTTGCCCCGTCCCATCGGTTCTCTGCCCGACGATATGCGGAGGCGCTGATTAAGAACTCCGCGTGGCAATCTATCCTCGGCAAAGACATTCAGACGCTGCGGAACATGACGAATGGCTGTGGGACACCTGCGATGCTGGAGTGGCAAGCGGGTATGCGCCGACAAATCGATGCATTAACGCAAACGCTTGCTGGCGATGTTGTGAGCCACTGGCCATCTGAAGCGCTGCAGACGCCCGTCAAAATTTCAGTCGACGCGTTGGAGGCCGTTGACGACGACGATCCTGGCTATCTCCGTGTGTCCATATCCAACCCCGGCACCGACGTACTAGAGATTGCACTATCAGGCAAGGACCTGCACACCGGGTTTTGCAGGGATCTCAGCTCTGCAGATTTGCCGATTACCGCTGGCACAGATCTCCCCACACGGTTGCTTACGCTGCGCCCGGGTGCGTCCATCGCAGCGCGCCTCGTGCTGGATGCGGCCTGCATGCCTGCAGATTCCGTTGCACTGATTGGTGCGTTGATCGTTGTCCGCGACGGGGTGATGGAGTATCGCTCCTTCGGACAGGTCGACATTCCCCGAAAGGCCGTGCCCGGGCAATAGCTGCGGTCCGGCGACACCTGTGGCGGCAATGTCGCTTCGGTGCTCCGATTGGTCTACTTGTGGTGGGTCGTGATGCAACGGCCGGCTCTGCCGCCACTCCGCGCGGCACCGACACCCCTGCGTTCCCCAACTTTCCATACTTCTGGTGCGGCAGCGCACCAGAACCGTGCCGTGCGCACGTAACTGCCGCCTGCCACGGGCGTCTTCGGCCGCCATTGCGGCGTTTTCCATCCCTGGACACCCCCAAAGTCACTGGCACGGTTGTTGCGATGCAGAATTCAAGTGACTTGAATTTAGAGAAAGTCGCATGTAGTTTTGCTCGAGTGACTTGAATACCAACCGTTTGTCCACGTGTCGAAGGGGATGAGAGTGCGCAAGAAGAACACCGTAGTTGCCGCTGCCTTGTTGCTGGCCTCGGCCGGGTTGGCCGGGATGTCCGCGCCGGCTGCCGCCAAGGATGTCGTCAAGATTGCCTTCGTGGGCCCGCTGACTGGCGGCGTGTCGTCCATCGGCCTGGGCGGGCGCAACTCCGCCGACCTGGCGGTTCGCTTGCGCAACGCTGACCCGAAGTCGAAGTACACCTATGAGCTGGTCACGCAGGACGATGAGTGCCGCCCCAACGTGGGCGTGCAGGTGGCGACCAAGATTGCTGCCGACAAGAGCATCGTGGCGGGGGTGACGCATTTCTGCTCCGCCGTGGCGATGGGTACGGTTGGCGTGTACAACCGCTTTGGCATGCCGGCCGTGGTGTGGGGCGCCGTGTTGCCGGATGTCACTTACGGCAATAACTTCAAGGAGATCCATCGCGTCAACGGCACGATGATCAACCAGAGCGAGGTTGCGGCGAAGTTCATGACGGGCCTGGGCTACAAGAAGTGGGCGATCATCCATGACACCACGGATTACGGCAAAGGCCACAACAAGTACTTCAGCGAGTTCCTGAAAAAGGATGGCGGCACGGTGCTGGGTACGTTCGGCGTGACGGCCGACCAGCAGGATTTCACGACGGAGCTGACCAAGATCCGCGAGCTGAAGCCGGACGTTGTCTACTTTGGCGGCCTCACGCCGCTGGGCGTGCGTATCCGCACGCAGATGGAGAAGCTGGGCATCAAGGCGCAGTTCGAGGGAACGTCGGGCATCAAGTCCGATGCGTATATCCAGGGTACGGGCAAGGAGCAGGCCGAGGGCTCGCTGGCCTTTATCGAGGGCGCGCCGTGGGAGAAGCTGCCCGGCGGCTTGTTCTTCGCGGGCAAGTATTCGCAGCAGAAGTACAGCGATCCGCCTGAGGCGTATGGCCCGTTTGCGTTTGCCGCGGCCAACCTGATCATGGATGCGGTGGAGAAGGTGGGGCCGGATCGCAAGAAGGTGCGCGACACGCTCAATGCGACCAAGGATGCCGACACCATCATCGGCAAGGTGACGTTCGATGATCGTCGCCAGAACATCGTGCCGCTGGTGACCAAGTATGTGGTCGAGGATGGCAAGTGGGTGATCTGGGAGGACAGCACCTACGGCAAGGGCAAGAAGAAGCTCGCCGGCTTGTAAATCACCGAAGCGTTAAACCAGGAAAGCACGATCCCACGATCCGGCGATTCCACGGGCCCGCGACCGCAAGGCGCGGCGGCCCGTGGCCGAGTGCGCGTGGCGTCTGGCTTCTTGTCTGGATGGGGGAGGGGTACTCGATGAGTGTGATTGGCCAATACGTCTTCAACGGTTTGATGCTCGGCATGATCTATGCCATGGTCGCCGTGGGATTTACGCTGTTTTTCGGCGTGCTGGATGTGATCAAGTTCTCGCACGGCGATACGCTGATGGTCGGCGCGTTTGCTGGCCTGGCGGCGTCCACCGGCGTGCTGATGCTCGACATCCAGTCGCCCTGGATCCGCTTGCTGGCGGTGGTGCTGTGCGCGATCTGCGTGACCGGCCTGCTGGGCGCGGCGATTGCCAAATTCCTGATCCTGCCGCTGCGCAAGGCGGCACCGCTCAATACACTGCTGGCCACGCTGATGCTGGGCACGGTGATGCGCGAATCCGTGCGGCTGTTCTATCCCGACGGCGCCAACCCCAAGCCGTTCCCGGCGCTGCTGCCGACGGCTTCCATCGAGCTGGGCAGCTTGTCGCTGCGTGCCGATAACCTGATCCTGCTGGCTACCGGCATCGCCATCATCGTCGGCGTGCATCTGCTGATCACGCGTACCCGTTTCGGCATGGCGATCCGCGCGGTGGCGCAGGATGGCGAAACGGCGCGGCTGATGGGCATCAACTTCGAGGCGGTGGTGCTGCTGACATTCGCGCTGGGCTCGGGCATGGCCGCGCTGGCGGGCGTGATGAACGGGCTGTACTACAACGAGATCAACTTCAATGTGGGGCTGCTGCTTGGCGTGATCGGCTTTGCCGCGGCCATTCTCGGCGGGCTGGGGAACATCTACGGCGCCATCCTTGGCGGCTTCCTGTTTGCCGCGCTGCAGGTGCTTGGCAGCGCCACATTGCCTGCGCTGATTCCGGATATCCCGAGCGCGTACAAGGACGTCTTCGCCTTCGCCGTTGTCATCGTGCTGATGGCGTGGAAGCCGACCGGCCTGATCGCAGAAAAATCCAGTGAGCGGGTCTGACACCATGAACATCACGAATACCCCGAATACCCCGAATACCCCGAATACCCCGAAGAGTCACACATCAGCCAGGCGTCATCCCGCCGTGGTGCTGGCGCTGGCCGGCATCGCGCTGACCGTCTACATGTGGTTGTTCCTGCATGCGGAGTCGCAGCTCAGCGTGGCCATCTTGCTGGCCGTTGCCATCGCGACGGTCATTGCCGGCCGGAAGCTGGGCGCCAACCGCGCGCTCGAGGAGGCCGGCGCCAGCCGTCCGGGCCTGGCCCGCTTGTGGGCGGTGGGCGGCACGCTGGCGCTGATCGCCGCGTTCTACGATGCGCACTTCGCGCTGTTGATGATCTGCTCCGTGCTGCTGTACACCACGGCCTGCCTCGGCCTGACGCTGCAGTTTGGCTTCTCTGGCGTGGCCAACTTCGCGGGCGCGGCGTTCTTTGGCATTGGCAGCTATGCCACTGCGGTGATGGCCATGCACACCGGCATTCCGCACTTGCTGATCATCGTCATCTCGGGCGTGATCGCGGCGCTGGTCGGCTCGATGCTGATCACGCCGGTGTTGCGCACGCGGGGGCACTATGCTGCCTTGGTGACCATCGCCTTCGGCATCCTGTTCAAGACCTTCATCGAGGTCAACGATGTGCTGGGCGGGCCGCAGGGCCTGCAGGTGCCGGGCATGACCATCTTTGGTTACGCGCTGAACKACGGTTTTACGGTGGCGGGTGTCGACGTGTCGTTCTACGTCAGCTATGCCTTGATCAGCCTCGGCATCTGTGCCGGTGTCTTTGCAACGGTAAAGGCGCTGGAGCGCTCGTGGGTGGGATTGAGCATGGATGTGGTGCGCACGGACGAGACGGCCGCCGCCACCTTCGGCTTGCATATCGCGCGCTGGAAGGTCGTGGCTTTCATGCTGGGCAATTTCTTTGCGGGCATCGCGGGCAGCATGTACGGGATGATCACCGGCTTCGTGGCGCCGAACAACTTTACGTTCTCAGATTCGCTGCTGATGCTGTCGATCGTGATCCTGGGCGGGCTGGGCAATGCGGTCGGCCTGATTCCGGCGGCCATCATCGTGCTGGTGTTGCCGGAGAAGCTGCAGTTCATCCAGGAATACCGCTTTCTCTTCTACGCGGCGCTGGTGATCGCCATCCTGTTGTTCCGCCCCGACGGGCTGCTGCCGCGCAAGACGCGCTTGTTCTTTGGCCGGGAGACTTCGCGATGAGTGACAAGACCATGATTGAAGTCAAGGGCCTGACCATGCGGTTCGGCGGCCTGACCGCGCTGGACAGCCTGGACATGACAATCCGCGAGGGCGAGATCCTCGGGCTGCTGGGGCCCAACGGTTCGGGCAAGACTACCTTCTTCAATGTGCTGACCGGCCTGTACAAGGCGAGCAGCGGCACCATCACCTACAACGGCGAGAACGTCATCGGCAAGACGCCGCAGGACATCTACCGCAGCGGCGTGGCGCGGACCTTCCAGCGCTCGCGCTTGTCGTTGCCGCTCACGGTATTCGACAACATCGTCATCGGCGACTACCAGCACATGCAGCACGGGCTGGTGTTCAACCTGTTCCGGCGCAAGGCGTTTCGCGCGGAGTACGACGCCTATGTGGAGAAGGTGAAGGGGCTGCTGAATATCTTCAGCCCGCCGTTGGTGGCGCGGCTGTTCGAGCCCGTGGAGACCTTCACCATGATCGACCRCCGCCGCATCGAGGTGTGCCGCGCGCTGATGAGCCAGCCGCGCCTGCTGTTGCTCGATGAGCCTTCCGCCGGCATGACGCATGACGAAACGCATGCGCTGATGAGCGACATCCTGGATGTGCGCGGCAAGCTGCCGAACTTGTCGGTGGTGCTGATCGAGCATGAGATGAACGTGATCGAGCGCATTACCGACCGCTGCGTGGTGCTGAACTATGGCAAGAAGATCGCCGAGGGCACCTACACGGAAATCACCGCCGACGCCAATGTGCAGACCGCCTACCTTGGAGAGGAAGCCGCATGAGCACGCTCAATTCCCCCGGCACGCTCAGCGTGAAAGGGCTCACCACCGGGTATGACAAGGTCAACGTGCTGCATGACGTTTCCATCGACGTGGCCCCTGGCAAGATCACCTGCATCCTCGGCGCCAATGGCGCGGGCAAGAGCACGCTGATTCGCGCCATCCTCGGCCTCACGCCGCCGCGCCAGGGCCAGGTCTTGTGGGACGGCAAGGACCTGGCTGGCGAGAAGACGCACAACATCATCGCTACCGGCATCGCTTGCATCCCGGAGGGGCGCAAGATCTTTCCGCGCATGACGGTGGCGGAGAACCTGGCGCTGGGCGCATACCTGGAGGCGGATGCGGCGCGGGTGCGCGATCGCCTGGCCAAGGTCTACGATATCTTTCCGCGCCTGAAGGAGCGGGCGACGCAGCTGGCGGGGACGATGTCGGGCGGTGAGCAGGCGATGGTATCGATCGGCCGGGGCTTGATGGCGGAGCCGAAGCTGCTGGTGATCGATGAGCCGTCGCTCGGGCTGTCGCCGCTGTATGTGAAAGAGAACTTCAAGGTCATCAAGCAGATCAACGCACTGGGCATCACCGTGCTGCTGGTCGAGCAGAACGCGCGGCAGACGCTGGCCATTTCGCATTACGGCTACGTGCTGTCGCAAGGGCGCGTGGTGGCGCAGGGCACGGCCGAAGCGCTGGCCAGCAACGACGAAGTGCGCTCGGCGTATTTCGGCTGACGGAGAACAGGCATGCACGATTTCCTGGCACTGCCGGCGCGCGAGCTGGCGGCACGCATGGCGCGGCGCGAACTTAGCGTGCAGGCATTGGTACGCGCGTACATCGAGCGCATCGATGCTGCCGAGGCCGGCATTCTGGCCTGGCAGCATTTCAACGGGGCGCAGGCATTGCAGCAGGCGCGGTTGCTGGATGCGGGACCTGCCTTGGGCGCGTTGCATGGCTTGCCCATCGGCGTGAAGGACCTGATGGACACCGCCGACATGCCCACCACGTATGGCTCGCCGATCTACGCCGGGCATCGGCCCGTCATGGATGCCGCCTGCGTGGCGATGGCGCGCGCCGCGGGTGCGGTGGTCATGGGCAAGACCGTGACCACGGAGTTCGCTACTTTCCAGCCGGGTCCCACGCGCAACCCGCGCGCCCCCGCCGATGCCCCGCGCACGCCGGGCGGCTCGTCCAGCGGATCGGCGGCGGCGGTGGCTGCCGGCATGGTGCCGATCGCCTTCGGCACGCAGACTGCCGGCTCCATCATCCGTCCTGCTGCCTATTGCGGTGTGGTCGGCTACAAGCCGACCTATGGCACGCTGCCGTCGGCCGGCATCAAGTCGCTCGCGCCTAGCCTGGATACCGTGGGCGTGCTGGCGCGCTGCGTCGACGATGCTGCCTTTTTCATCGGCGCGATGGCGCGCCTCCCGCTCACGCCGCCGCAGACCGGGCAGGCGACGGCGTTGCGCGTTGGCATTTGCCGCACGCCGCATTGGGAGCGCGCGGATGATGACAGCCGGCGTGCGCTGGACTCGGCTGCGCGCTGGCTTGAGGGCCGTGGCGCCGTGTTGAGCGACCTGATGCTGCCCGCTGCATTCGACGACCTGACGCAGGCCCAGATCGACATCATGGCGTACGAAGCCGCAGCCGCCTTCGCGCCGGAAATGCGCGCGCGGCCCGATGGTCTCAGCAGCGGCTTTGCCGCGTTGCTGGCGGCAGGCCGTGGCATCGATGGCAGCCGCTTCTTTGCCGCGCAGGCGCTCGCCAGTTCCGCACGCAGGGCCTTCGAGCAGAGGTTCGAGTTCGTCGACGTCGTCCTCGCGCCGAGCGCGCCGGGCGAGGCCCCGGCCGGCCTGGGCGCGACGGGCGATCCCATGTTCAATCGCATGTGGACCCTGCTTGGCAATCCCTGCGTCCATGTGCCTACCGGCACGGGTGCGCACGGCATGCCGGTGGGCGTGACGCTGATTGGCCCGCACCGGGGCGATGCGCGCGTGCTTGCGGCTGCGCAGGCGCTTGAGCGCTGCGTGGCTTGAAGTGCGGTGATATGACCGATCCGAATCCGAGGAGAATCCATTGACTCAACAAGATCCACTGGCGCAGCACGCGGCAGAACAGGCGCAGGACCATGTCAATAGCGGCCGCTTGCAGGCGGCCATTGCCGCGCTGGCCGCTTTCGGCGGTCGGGACGATGGCGGTGTCTCCCGTGAAACGCTGACCGATATCGACCTTGCCGCGCGGCGCTACCTGATCGAGCGGGCGCGCGCGCTGGGCTGCGAGGTGAGCACGGACGATTGCGCCAACCTGTTTTTTCGCCGCGCTGGCACGGTGGATCTTCCGCCCGTGCTGACCGGCAGCCATGCTGACACGCAGCCGGTCGGGGGCAAGCTGGATGGCGCCTACGGCGTGCTGGCCGGGCTCGAAGTCATCGCGGCCCTCAATGATGCCGGCATCGAGACGCTGCGCCCGATCGAAGTGGTGGCCTGGACCAACGAGGAAGGCAGCCGCTTCGGGCCCGGGGCCATGGGGTCGAGCGCGTTTGTGGACCCGGCTTGCCTGCCCGCGTATCGCGCGTCGGTGGACGGCGCCAACATCCGCTTCGGCGATGCGCTGGACGCCGCGCTTGCCGCCACGGACGACGTGCCGCGCCGCCCGATGCAGCGGCCGATGTCGGCCTGCGTGGAGTTGCACATCGAGCAGGGCCCGGTGCTGGAGCGCGCGGCCGTGCCGCTGGGCGTGGTCACCGGCATCCAGAGCGTGCGGTGGTACCGCGTGGCATGCACCGGCGTGATGGCGCATGCGGGCACCACGCCCATGGACGAGCGCAGCGATGCCATGGCTACTGCCGTTGGCATTGCCCACCAGTTGTACGCCTACGCCGCTGCCGAGGCCGCCAGCCAGTTGCGGCTGACGCTGGGCCGCTGGCAGGTCGGCCCCAACTCAGTCAACACGATTCCGGGCAAGGTAGAATTCACGATCGATGTGCGCTGCGTGGACGAGGCCGTGCTGGCGCGTTTCGAGGCAACGCTGGATGCCGTGATTGAGCGGGCCCGGCCGCGCCAGGGCGGCATCACGTACCAATGTTTTTTCCGGCGCCCGCCAACGCACTTTCCCGCTGCCATGCTGAACCTGATCGAGCGGGCCTGTGCGCGGGCCAGCGAGCAGGCATCGCAGGGCAAGCCGCTGCACCTCACATCCGGCGCGTTCCACGATGCCATGTACCTGGCGGAGCATTGCCCCACGGCCATGATTTTTGTGCCCAGCAAAGGTGGGATCAGCCATAACGCAGCAGAGGAAACAGCGCCGCACGAACTATTCCTCGGGGCGCAGGCGCTGGCCTATACCGTGGCCGCGCTGGCGAACCAGTAACCTGGGTTCTCCTGGGTTCTGCATCTTCATCTTCAACTTGTCTTGCACGGAACGTGAATTGAAAGCCAAAAGCGCCCTGGCGGTTGACCAGATCGACTCAAAAGATCAAAGCGACCCGAACGACAAGAAGACGCCTGCCTCCAGCTTGGGCGTGCGGTTGCGCCATGCGCGCCTGGTGTCGGGCTACACGCTGCTGCAGCTGGCGCAGAAGGCTGGCTGCTCGGAAAGCCTGATCTCCAAGCTGGAGCGCGGCCTGGCCTCCCCGTCGTTCGCGATGCTGCACCGGCTCGCGGTTGCGCTCGACACCAATATCGCCGCGCTGACGAGCGAGGACAACCCCAGCGAAAGCCCCATCAAGCGCCAGGGCGAGCGCCCGGTCATCAAGGCCGGCGGCATCGCGCTGGAGCGCATTGTGCTGGCCAAGCGTGGTGGTTTGCTGCAGGCCAATATCCACATCGTGTCACCGGGCGAAGCCAGCGATGGGCAGATCGAGCATGTCGGCGAGGAAGTCGGCTATGTGCTTGAAGGCACGCTTGAGCTGACGCTGGGCGATATGAGCTACACAGTTGGCGTGGGCGATGCGTTCACGTTCCCGAGCAGCGTGCCGCACGGTTACCGTAACGCCGGCACCGGCGTGGCACGGGTTTTGTGGGTCAACTCACCGGCGACCTTCTGATTGCCTGCTGACAGGTAACTCAAAAGCACATTTATCAGGTTGGCGAACGCACATTGACGACTCCGGCTCAGCCTGATGTAATAACTGTTGTTAACAGTTAGGAGCGCCAAAATGCCAACCAGCGTTGCCCTTGGCAGTCACTTCGAGACCTTCATTCGTGAGCAGGTGCAAAGCGGACGCTTCAACAATCTCAGCGAGGTCGTGCGCGCTGGTCTGCGATTGCTTGAGCAGCAGGAGCAGCGCAACCAGTTGGAACTGGAAGCACTGCGCGCTGAGATCGCAGCGGGCAAATCGAGCGGCGAGCCTAAGCCTGCTGAAGATGTCTTTGCCAGGCTCGAGACCAAGTATCGGTCCGCCGATAAAAGCAAGCATCGCTGATGCGGCTCACGATTACGCCGCTGGCCGAAATGGACCTGGAAGCCATTGCAGACTACATCGCAGCGGACAACCTTGAGCGTGCGCTGACCTTCATCGTGGAACTGCGTGAGCAATGCCGACGGATCGCGGGGAATGCTCAGGGATATCGCCGCCGAACTGAGCTGGGTAGTGACATCCGCTCTTGCGCCTATGGCAACTACGTGATTTTCTTCTCGGCTAGCCATGACGAAGTGACGGTTATTCGTGTCCTTCACGGTGCCCGCGATATGCCGACACTCTTTGGTTCCGGCGATGCCGTGTAGTTTCCGCCGGCTGAACCTGCTTCCCCCGCCCTTGACACCCCCCAACCCCCCATGTTCCAATCCGCCCACATTCTGATTTGGGTCGACGCCCAAGCCAACCTGCCTTCCCGGGCAAGGTGGATCGCGAAAGCGGATGTGGCTCCTTGAGGAGCAACCAAACGGGCCATGCGTCGACCCTCCTTGCACGGAGGGTTTTTTGTTTTCTGCTTCGGTCATGGATCGCGAGATCACACGCAGCCGCTTCCAGGGCTGCCTGCTGGGCGGCGCCGTTGGCGACGCACTGGGCGCTCCCGTGGAGTTCCTGTCGCTCGCGGAGATCCGCGAGCGCTTTGGCAAAGACGGCATCACCGGCTACGCCCCGGCCTACGGCGGCGTTGGCACCATCACCGATGACACGCAGATGACGTTGTTCACGGCGGAGGGCTTGCTGCGGGCGTGGGTGGGCGAGGTGAGCGGGGGCATCGGCAGTGTGCCTGGCGCGGCCTCGCGCGCTTATCTGCGCTGGTTGCTGACGCAGGGGATCCAGCCGGCGTTTCATCGCGATGTGCTGTCGGACAAGCCGGGATGGCTTTACCAGCAGGCGGCACTGCACAGCCGGCGCGCGCCGGGAAACACCTGTTTGTCGGCGCTGGAGGCCATGCTCAAGCTGGGAGAGCCCGCGCGCAACGACAGCAAGGGCTGCGGGGGCGTGATGCGTGTGGCGCCGGCTGGCCTGTTTGTGTGGCGGCGCGCCGGGCAGCGATCGCCTCAGGACGCCTTTGCCCTGGGTACGGAGCTGGCCGCGCTTACCCATGGACATCCAAGCGGGTCGCTGACGGGCGGTGTGCTGGCGGTGTTGATCCGCGAGCTGGCCGACGGTGCTGCGCTGCCTGATGCTTTGTCGAGCGCCAAGGCGTGCCTGTCCAAGCAGCCGGATCACGAGCAGACGCTGCTGGCCATCCTGCATGCGCAGGCGCTGGCCGACTCTGATGTGGCCTCGGATGACGCCATCGCGCGCCTGGGCGAGGGCTGGGTGGCGGAGGAGGCGTTGGCGATCTCCATATACTGCTCGCTGGTCGCACGTGATTTCCGTCACGGCGTTGTGCTGGCGGTGAATCATGATGGCGACTCGGATTCAACCGGCGCCATCACGGGAAACCTGCTGGGCACGTTGCTTGGCGTGGAGGCCATTGCGCCGGAGTGGCTGGCGCCGTTGGAGCTGCGCGAAGTGATCACCGAGCTGGCCGACGACCTGAGCGTGTTCCCCGAGTGGGACTTGGGCATCGACCCGGCAGACGAGGCGCTGGTTCAGCGGATCTGGACGAAGTATCCTGGGCTTTGAGTCTTGGGCGCTACGCCTGCACCGTTTGATAGCCGATAGTAGGACCGGACATTGCCATGTCCGGAATGCGATTTATGATGGAGATCCCATCTCCAAGCCCAGCAGCAGGGCCCGGTACCCCATGCATCAGGAAGAAGAACTCAGGGTCGCAAAGCGCAAGGCATTGGCCTTGCTGCTGTTCGCGTTTGCCGTTTTCGTCACCACTGTTTTCCTGCCGCGCGCGCCCTTGACGGATGGCGTGCGGGCGGCGGCGGAGGCGGCGCTGGTTGGCGGGCTGGCGGACTGGTTTGCCGTGGCGGCGCTGTTCCGGCGGATTCCGTTGCCGGGCTTTGCGCGCCACACCAACATCATCATCCGCAAGCGGGACGATATTGCGGATGGCCTGGCGGTGTTCGTGAAGGAGAAGTTCCTGGACGTGCAGTCCGTGGTTGCGCTGATCGAGCGGCACAATCCGGCGCTGGTGGTCACCCGCTGGCTGGAGTCGCCCGCCAACGCGCGGCAGATCGGCGATATGGTGGTGAAGTTCGCGAGCGGCATGCTGGATGTGATGGATGAGCGCAACATCCAGTCACTGCTGAAGCGGGCGGTGGATACGATGATCGACAAGGTCGATCTGTCGGAGTCCGCGGCGACGATCCTCGACAGCCTGACCAGGAACGATCGGCACCAGGCGCTGCTCGATGAGACGATCGCGCAGTTGATCGCCTTGCTGAACGAGCCGCCCGCCCGCGCTTTCATCTCGGAGCGGATCGTGGAATGGCTGAAGAGCGATCACCCCAGGAAGGAGCGGCTGCTTCCCACCGAGTGGATCGGGAGCAATGGCGCTGACCTGATTTCCGCGGCGCTGAGCCGCGTGCTGACCCAGATCGAGGGCGACGCCAATCACGCGCTGCGCAAGCGCTTCGATGCGGCCGTGCAGCGTTTGATTCAACGGCTGAAGCACGATGCCGCGTTCCACGCCAAGGCCGAGGCGCTGAAGGCGCACCTGAAGCAGGATGGGGCGCTGAACGCCTATGTCGGCGGGCTTTGGGCCGAGTGGCGCGATGGGTTCAAGCGCGACCTGGCGCGCGAGGATTCCGCCACGCACCGCAAGGTGGCGGCGGCGGGCCAGTGGATCGGCGCGGAGCTGGCGCGCAACGCGTCCCTGCGCGCATCGCTCAACGATCATCTGCGCGACGCGGCGCGCAACATGGCGCCGGACTTTGCGGAGTTCATCACGCGGCATATCAGCAACACCATCCGCAGCTGGGATGCGCGCGACATGTCCCGGCAGATCGAGCTGAACGTGGGCAAGGACCTGCAGTACATCCGCATGAACGGCACGGTGGTCGGCGGGCTGATCGGCGCGGCGCTGTACCTGATCGCGCAACTGCCGGCGTGGCTCGCCCGCTAGGCGTCTGCTTTGCGTTGCCTTGCCAGTCGGAGCCGGTCAAGGCCGGTTGGCCAGCCGGAGCACCACTTGCAGCAGGATCTGCGCGCCATTGACCAGGTCGTCCGGCTCGGTGTACTCGCGCACGTCGTGGCTCAGGCCCTTGACGCTGGGCACGAAGATCATGCCGGTCGGGCACAGGTGCGCCAGCATCTGCGCGTCGTGCCCGGCGCCGCTGGGCATGCGCATATGGCTAAGGCCCAGCGAGGCGGTCTCTTGCTCGATCAGGTCGATGACCATGGGGTGGAACGCCACCGGCTCCAGGTGCGCCAGCATGCGGTAGCTCAGGCTGAGGATCTCTGCCTGGCAGGTCTGCTCGGCAAAGGCCAGCACCTCGGCTTCGGCCTGGGCGAGCAGTTGGTCATCGGTGTTGCGCAAGTCGACGGTGAAGGTGGCGCGCTCGGGGATGACGTTGATCATGTTGGGCTCGAAGCGCATGGCGCCCACCGTGCCGAGCTGGCTGTCGCCGTAGCGCAGTGCCAGGTCGTGCACGAAATTGGCGATGCGCATGGCGGCGTAGCCGGCGTCGTGCCGCAGGTCCATGGGCGTGGTGCCGGCGCTGTTGGACATGCCGTCGATCCTGAACTCCGTCCAGGAGATGCCTTGGATGCTCTCCACCACGCCGATGCGCAGGTCGCGCAGATCCAGCGCCGGGCCCTGCTCGATGTGCAGCTCGACAAAGCTGTCCACGCGCGGCGCACCCACCGGGGCTTGCCCGCTGTAGCCGATGCGCTGCAGCTCGGCGCCGACGGTGGTGCCGTCGATGCTGGTGGCCGCTAGCGCGTCTGCCAGGGGCAGGCCGCCTGCGTAGACCAGCGAGCCCATCATGTCGGGCTGGAAGCGCACGCCGGTGGCATTGGTAAAGAAGGCCACGGCAATCGGGCGGCGCGTGCGCAGGCCTGCATCGCGCAGCGTGGCGATCACTTCCAGGCCGGCCAGCACGCCATAGCTGCCATCGTAGCGGCCGCCGGTGCGCACGGTATCGATATGCGAGCCGATCATCACGGGGGGCAGGTCCTCGGTGCCGGCGTAGCTGGCCACGCCGTTGCCGATGGCGTCGATCGTCACCACCATGCCAAGCGCCTGCATGCGCGCAACCGTCCAGTCCCGGCCGAGCTCGTCGGCATTGGTCAGCGCCAGGCGGCGCACGCCGCCGCCTTCAATGGCACCAAGCCGCGCCAGATCGTCCAGGCTTTGCAGCAGGCGCTCCGGGTGGACGCGCGGCGTGCGTGGGGTGTGCTTTGCTTCTGTTACCTGTGCTGCCTGTGCTGCCTGCTGTGGGTGTTGCGCGGTCATGCGTGTTTCTGGGTCCAATCGGAATGCGTGGAATGCGTGGAATGCGTCCACTATGAAACGATGGTCTCGCGTTTCGGTGCACATAAGGTGCAAATGAGGTGCCCATGAAACGCATGTTTCTCTGCTCGTTGTGCGTCGCGGGCCGCTTGCATTCGTGGTTCAATAGGCGCGGTGCTTATTTTTTTGCAGTGAACCATCATGACCCTGATTGACATCAAGACGCTCCAGGAAGCGGCCGCCGCATTTGGCGAGGCCCGCGGCTGGGGCAAGTATCACAGCCCCAAGAACCTGGCCATGGCGCTGAGCGTGGAAGTGGCCGAGCTGGTCGAGATCTTCCAGTGGAAGACGGAGGAGGAGGCGCGCGGCATCATGTCCACGGACGAGCGCGCGCACGTGGAGCAGGAACTGGCGGACATCACGATCTACCTGGCGCAGTTGCTGACCGCGCTCGATGTTGACCTGAACGCGGCGGTGAAGGCCAAGATGGCGATGAATGCGGTGAAGTATCCGGCCAAGACGGGCGGCGCGGATTGAAGTAAGGGGCGCCGGGCCAGCGGCGCCACCTGCGAGGCCTTCAGCGCGCCGGCGCGCCCTTCTGCCCGCCAAGCCGCGGATTGGGATATTCGCAGCCCAGCTCGACCCGGCCCTTGTACTCGCGGGCCACGATCCACGCGCCGCGCGCGCTCTCGCGGGCCAGGCCCCGGCCGGCCACGCCGCGCAGGCCGAGCTGGCTGGCCACGGCGTTGACGTCGGTGGCGCTGGTGATGCCATAGGCCGTGTAGTTGCCGAGCTGGTAGTCGCCGAAGCGCACGTCCGTGGTGGGCAGGCCGGCAACGCTGACGGGCTTGGGGGTGCGATACACGGCGGAGGCGAAGCCGCTCAGTTCGTCGTTCTTGCTCCACCCGGGCAGCCCGCCATCTTCCAGGGCGTCGACATAGGCGGCCACGCCGCTGGCTTCGCCCTTGCAGTCGAGCAGTGCGGCTAGCGGCGGCAGGTTGGCCGCGTGGGAGATGGCGGGGCCGCCGATGGCCAGCAGGATAGCGCCCAGGCGCAGCAGTTGCTTCTTCATTGTTATTGTTCCGAGGTTGAGATTGGCGCGATATTGTCCGTCATGGCGGCATCATCGTGTCCAGCACGGCTGCACGCCGCGCGATGGAATTCCGGTGCCCCTCTTTCTCACCGTTCCATCCCGGGCCACATGCCGGTAGACTTTGGCCGTTGCATTGAGGCCATGCCAGTCATATTGTCGCCGATGCCGCCGATGCCGCATCGCTGGTCCCCATCCCCCCGTTCCGGCCGGACATTCCCGGCCGCTTCCATGCTGGAGCCCCCGCACCGCCATGAAGATCCTGATCGCACGACTGAACCACGAAACCAATACCTTCTCGCCGGTGGCGACGCCGCTGTCGTCCTTTCATCCGCACTACGGCGAGGACGCGTATCGGGCGAGCAAAGGCACGCGCACGGCCATCGGCGCCTTTATCGACCTGGCCGAGGCGGCCGGCGCGGAGCTGGTGGTGCCGGTCACGGCCAGCGCCAACCCGAGCGGACGCGTCGCGGCCGATGCATATGCGGCCTTGTGCGATGCCATCGTGAAGGCGGCGCCCGGGTGCGATGCCGTGATGCTCGACCTGCACGGCGCCATGGTCGCGCAGAACAGCGACGACGGCGAGGGTGAGTTGCTGGCGCGCCTGCGCGAAGTGCTGCCGCACGCGCCGATTGCCGTGGCGCTGGACCTGCACGGCAACGTGACGCAGGCCATGATCGATCACGCGGACATCGCGGTCAGCTTCAAGACCTATCCGCACGTGGACATGTACGAGACCGGCGAGCACGCCGGCCGCCTGCTGATGCGCATGCTCCAGCAAAAGGCGCGGCCCGCGCTGGCCTGGCGGCGCCTGCCGATGGTCACGCACACACTGCGCAGCAATACCGGCGAAGGCGCGATGCAGCGCGCGGTGGCGGCGGCCAGGCAGGCGGAGGCCGACGGCATGCTGGCAGTGTCGGTGCTGGCCGGCTTCGGGCTGGCGGATATCGCGGCACCTTGCCTGAGCGTGCTGGTCGTGGCCGACGGCAGCCAGGCCGCGGCGCAGGCGGCGGCCGACAAGCTTGCCGCGCAGATCTGGGCGGAGCGCGCCGGCTTTGTCTATGAGAGCGAGCCGCTGGCTGAATCGATCGCGCGCGCCGCGCAGCTGGCCGCGCAGGGCGGCAACGGGCCGGTGCTGTTGCTGGATCACGGCGACAACTGCATGTCGGGCGGCACCTGCGACGATATGGAAGTCCTGCGCGAGGCCTTGCGGCAAGGCTTGTCCGGCATTGCCGTTGGGCCGGTGTGCGACCCGCAGGCCGTAGCCGCGATGATCGCGGCCGGCGTGGATGCCAGCGTGACGTTGCCGGTGGGCAACAAGGTGCCGCTGACCCAGCTTGGCATCTACCCGACGCCGCTGACCCTGACGGGCCGGGTGGCCGCCATCAGCAATGGCGAATACGTGATCAGTGGTCCGACCTACACCGGCGCGCGCATCCGCATGGGCCGCACAGTGCTGCTCGATATCGGCGCGGCGCAGGTGGTGGTGACCGAGACCCCGCAGGAGCACTGGGACCTGGGCATCTTTACCCATATCGGCGTGGATCCCCTGGCGCAGCGTTTCCTGTTGCTGAAGTCGCGCATGTACTGCCGGCCGGTGTTCGTGCCGATAGCAAAGGCGGTGGTGGAGTGTGATGGCGGTGGCGTGACGAGTTCGCGCTATGCGCAGTTCCCGTTTGAGCGTCTGACGCGGCCGGTGTATCCGCTGGACGCGGACGTGACCTTGGGCGGTTAGCTAGCGGCCTGACCCGCTCACGCGATATACGAAACCTCGGGCAGCGCGAACGTCTCGCGCACCAGTTCCGCGCGCCGGGTCACTTTCTCGCAGGATAGTTCGAGGTGGTCGCGCAGCAGGTCGGCGGCCTTGCGCGGCGCGCCATCGGCGGCGGCCTGCAGCACGGCGATGTGCTCGGACATGAACGGGTCCGCTTCGGGCATCGGCGTGGAGACGCCCAGCACGTGCTTGCTCAGCGTGAGGATGCAGCGCGTGCGCTGCAGGCTGCTGAGCAATTCCTTGTTGGGGCACTGCGAGAGCAGCTGCACGTGCAGGTCGTGCTCCAGGTTGTCCATGGCGGTGCGGCTGACCTTGGGGTAGACGCGCTGCACCTTGTGCAGGTCGCCGATCATCCGCTCTATCTCGGCCCGGTCGGCGTGGCCGATGGCGGCGCGCAGCGCGGCGGGTTCCACCAATGAGCGCAGTTCGTAGAGATCATGGATGCGCTTGGCGTCCAGCGGCGTGATGACCCAGCGCAGGCGCTCGTCCTTCTCCAGGATGCCCAGGCTTTCCAGGCGCAGCAATACGTCGCGCACCACGGTCCGGCCCACGTTGAAGTGGCGGGCCAGTTCGATCTCGTTGACGCGATAGCGGCCGAACACCGAGAGGTGCACCAGGTCGCGCTCCACTTCGTCGTAGATCACTTCCCAGCCCAGCGTCTTGCGCGCGACATCCGGCTCGCGGTCCACGCCCAGCATGGCAGGGTCCAGCGGGATGCGCCGGGGCGCGGTGCCCGCGGGCCCGGCCACGAAGCCGCGGCCTTCGAAGCGGCTGACCACGCCATCGGCTTCCAACTCGCGCAGGGCCTGGCGCACCGGCGAGCGGGTGGAGCGCAGGATCTCGGCCACATGGCCTTCCAGCAATACCGTGCCCTGCTCCAGCGAGCCTTCCACGATGGCCTTGCGCAGCAGCTCGACGATGACGGCGTAGATCGGCGCGTGCCGTTGCGCTTCGTCGGCTTCCTGCATGAGTGCGAAGGGGGCGGTGCGCTTGTCTTGTCGCGCGGCCGTCGATGGACTCGGCACGTTGTCTCCGGATCGGTTGGCGGGTTTGGGTGGTGTTGGGTATGTCGTCAGGTACTTCGTCGGGTGCGTCGCTCGTGGTGTCGGCATGGTGCCAAGTATCGGGCGGCGCATGAACGCTCGAACGCATGAGCATATGATACACGGGTATTTTCATATATTGACGTTTGTCGGCAATAGTCATATATTTCGATCCATGCCGGCGCAAGGCCGCATCGAGACGAGAACAAAACACCGAGACAGGGTGGCGGCCAAGCCGGCGCTGCCCACAAAAGAGCGATAGGGCGCATCCCCGATGGACTACCAGTTCGATTTCAGCTTCCTGTCCGCCAACTGGCGCGAACTGCTCGACGGGGCATGGCTGACCCTGCGCATGTCTGTTGCGACCATCGTGCTCGGCTTTGTGCTGGGAACGGCGCTGGCGGTGGCGCGCACGCAAGGCCCGGCCTGGGCGCGCCGCTGCGTCACGGGCTATGTGGATGTGATTCGCAACACGCCGCTGGTGATCCAGGCGTTCTGGCTGTTCTTCGGGCTGGCGGCGGTGCATGTGCGCGTGCCGGCGATGGCGGCGGCGGTGCTGGCGCTGGTGGTCAACGTATCGGCCTACACCACGGAGATCGTGCGCGCGGGCATCGAGTCGGTGCCGCGCGGCCAGTTGGAGGCCGCATCGTGCCTGGGGCTGTCGCGCTGGCAGGTGCTGCGCCTGGTGGTGCTGCCGCAGGCGGTGGAGCGCATGTACCCGGCGCTGATCAGCCAGTTCGTGCTGATGATGCTGGCCACCTCCATCATGTCGCAGATCTCGGCGGAAGAACTCACTGCGGTGGGCTACCGCATCCAGTCGGAGACGTTCCGCGGCTTTGAGATCTACATCGTCATTGCCGTGGTGTACCTGGTGCTGTCGTGGCTGTTGCGGTTGTCGATGGCGGGCGTGGGTGCCATCGCTTTCACGCGCCGCCGGCGCCTGAAGACGGCGCTCTGATTCCGCACGCTATCTCTTTCCCCTCTTTCCCCTTCTTCTACTTTCCTACTTCCTTTCGACGCGGAGCCAAGCATCATGTCCAGCCTTTCCCTGGATCAAGTCTTGTTTATCCTGCGCGGCGCAGGCTGGACGCTGTTGCTGTCAGCCATGGGCTTTGTCGGCGGCGCGCTGGCGGGCCTGCCGCTGGCACTGGCACGCAGCCGCGGCGGCCGCGTGCTGCGCATGGCTACCGGCGCCTTCGTGCAGCTGGTGCAGGGCGTGCCGCTGCCGGTGATCATGTTCGTGGTGTATTTCGGCATCAGCGTGGGTGGCTTCGACCTGCCCGCGCTGGTGGCCGCCGGCATCGCCATGACGGCGTATTCCAGCGCCTACCTGGCCGAGATCTGGAAGGGCTGCATCCAGGCCGTGCCGCGCACGCAGTGGGAGGCGGCCGAGTGCCTGGCGCTCACGCCGCTGCAGCGCGTGGTGCACGTGATCTTGCCGCAGGCTGCGCGCATCGCGGTGGCGCCCACGGTGAGCTTCCTGGTGCAGATCGTGAAGAACTCCTCGTACGCGGTGGTGATCGGCTTCTTCGACCTGACCTATTCGGCACGGGTGGTGAACAACTCCACCTTTGAGCCCTTCGTGGTGTTTTCCATCGCGGCGGTGCTTTATTTCGCGATCTGCTATCCGCTGTCGACGCTGTCGTACAAGCTGGAGCGCCGCTTCAAGCGGGTTTGATACGAGGCTGAATACGGGGCTGAATGCGGGGCTGAACGTGGCTGCGGGAGCGGACCCGAATCAGCGGGAAACACAAGACATCATGGAGACAAGCATGGAAGACATCGTCCGCTTCGACAAGGTGAGCAAATCCTTCGGGCAGGTGGAGATCCTCAAAGGCGTGAGTTTCTCGGTGCGCGCCGGCGAGGTGGTGGCGCTGATCGGCCGCAGCGGCTCGGGCAAGAGCACGGCTCTGCGCTGCATCAACGGCCTGGAGCGCGTGAACGGCGGCGCGTTGCACGTGTGCGGCCGCGCCATGCACGAAGACAACGTGCCGCTGGGCGAGCTGCGCAAGGAAGTGGGCATCGTGTTCCAGAGCTACAACCTGTTCCCGCACCTCACCGTGGAAGAAAACGTCATGCTGGCGCCGCGCAAGGTCAAGGGCGTTGGCAAGAAGGAGGCGCGCGAGCTGGCCATGCACGTGCTCAAGCAGGTTGGCATGGAGGAGCGCGCCGGCTACTACCCGGAGCAATTGTCCGGCGGCCAGCAGCAGCGCGTGGCGATTGCGCGATCGCTGGCGATGCAGCCGCGCCTGATGCTGTTCGATGAAGTCACCTCGGCGCTGGATCCCGAGCTGACCGGCGAGGTGCTCAAGGTGATCGAGCGGCTGGCCGAAGACGGCATGACCATGGTGTTGGTCACGCACGAGATGGCGTTCGCGCGCTCGGTGGCGGACCAGATCATGTTCATGCACCAGGGCATCGTCTGGGAAGGCGGCAGCGGCAAGCTGCTGGATGAACCTTCGACGCCGGAGCTCAAGCAGTTCGTCGGCAACGGCCTTTGATTTCCCGCTGGCCGGCACGACTCAACCTACACACACGGAGACACCCCATGCACTTCAACCGCCGCCTGCTCGGCTCGCTCGCCGCCCTGCTGCTCGTTGGCGCATCCGCCAGCGCCTGGTCCGACACGCTCGACACCATCAAGCAACGCAAGAAGATCCTGGTCGCCGTGGATATCGGCGCGCCGCCCTACGGCATGCTCGACAGCCAGGCAAAGCAAAGCGGCTCCGATGTGGAGACCGCCCGCCTGCTGGCCAAGGACCTCGGCGTGGAACTGGAGATCGTGCCGGTGACCGGGCCCAATCGCGTGCCGTTCCTGCTGACCAGGAAAGCGGACGTGGTGCTGGCCTCGTTCTCGGTCACCGACGAGCGCAAGAAGGTGATCGATTTTTCCGATCCCTATGGCGTGATCCCGGTGGTGGTGGGCGGGCCCGCAAAGTCCAGCCTCAAGCGCTTTGCCGATCTGTCCGGCAAAACCATCGCCGTCACGCGCGGCACCACCAGCGACCAGGAACTGAGCCGCGGCGCCAAAGAAGTGCCGGGCGTGAATATCGTGCGCTACGAGGACGACGCCACGACCAACACCGCCGTCTCCACCGGCCAGCAGGACTATCTCGCCGCCGCCATCAGCGTGATTCCCGCGGTGAAGAAGAGCAATCCCACGCGCGACCTGGAAACCAAGTTCGTGATGAAGGCCTATCCCTATGCGATCGGCCTGCGCAAGGGCGACACCGCGCTGAAGGCGTGGCTCGACAACTGGGTCAAGGCCAACCTGAAGAACGGCAAGATCAACAGCATCTACAAGCAGTACTTCGGCATCGCGCTGCCGGACGAAATGATCAAGTAAAGCCCGCACGAATCGGCAGGGCGACCATTAAATCGCGAGAAACCACCCCATGAGCACAGAGAGCATTGCCGCCGCCCCCGCGCAGCTTCCCCGCACGCCGCGCACCATCCGGCTGCATCCCGATGACGACGTGGTCATCGCCCGCGAACAGATGGTGGCCGGCACGCCGGTCGCCGACGAAGGCGTGACCGTGATCGGCCTGGTCCCGCCCGGCCACAAGATCGCCACCCGTGCGATCGCCAGTGGCGAAGCGGTGCGGCGCTACGGCCAGATCATCGGCTTTGCCAGCCAGGATATCCGCGCCGGCCAGCACGTGCATACGCACAACCTGGCCATGGGCGATTTCACGCGGGACTATGCGTTCAGCGCGGAGGCCCGCGTGGTGCAACCGGTGGCGCAGCCGGCCACGTTCGATGGCATCAGACGCGCCGACGGCGGCGTGGCCACGCGCAACTACATTGGCATCCTGACCTCGGTGAACTGCTCGGCCACGGTGGCGCGCGCCATCGCGGATTATTTTCGCCGGGACATCCATCCGCAGGCGCTGGCCGCCTATCCCAATGTGGATGGCGTGGTGGCGCTCACGCACGGCGTGGGCTGCGCGGTCGATCCGCAGGGCGAGGGGCTGGCGGTGCTGCAGCGCACGCTGGGCGGCTATGCCTGCCATCCCAACTTTGCCAGCGTGCTGGTGATCGGCCTGGGCTGCGAGACCAACCAGATCTCCGCGCTGCTGGCGACACAGGGGCTCACGCACAGCGACCGGCTGCAGACGTTCACCATCCAGGACACTGGCGGCACCACCAAGACCATTGCCCATGGCATCGAGCTGATCAAGGCGATGCTGCCGAAGGCCAACGCGGTGGAGCGCCTGCCGGTGCCGGCGCACCATCTGGTGGTGGGCCTGCAATGCGGTGGCTCGGACGGCTACTCGGGCATTTCGGCCAACCCGGTACTGGGCGCGGCGGTGGATTTGCTGGTGCGCAATGGCGGCACCGCGATCCTCTCCGAGACGCCGGAGATCTACGGCGCCGAGCACTTGCTGACGCGCCGCGCGCAAACGCCGGAGATCGGTCAGAAGCTGGTGGCGCGCATCCGCTGGTGGGAGGCCTATTGCGAGCGCCACGGCGCCAGCATGGACAACAACCCCTCCGCCGGCAACAAGGCGGGCGGCCTGACCACGGTGCTGGAAAAATCGCTGGGCGGCATCGCCAAGGGCGGCTCCACCAATCTCGCCGAAGTGTACGAGTACGCGCAGCCGGTGCGCGTGCGCGGCCTGGTCTTCATGGATACGCCGGGCTACGACCCGATCTCCGCCACCGGCCAGGTGGCGGGCGGCGCCAACCTGATCTGCTTCACCACCGGGCGCGGCTCGGCCTACGGCTGCGCGCCCTCGCCCTCGGTCAAGCTCGCGACCAACACGGCGCTATGGCAGCGCCAGTCGGACGACATGGACCTGAACTGCGGCACGGTACTGGACGGCAGCGCCACCATCGCCGAACTGGGTGCGGCGTTGTTCCAGCTGATGCTGGACACGGCCTCCGGCAAACGCTCGCGCAGTGAGCTCCATGGCTACGGGCAGAATGAGTTCGTGCCCTGGCAACTGGGGGCGATTACCTGAACGTGGATGGTTGCCCGGGCGTGCCCCGGGCAACGGCCGGCACGCCGTGCCCGGCGTGGCGGACCGGCTCGGTCGCCATGTTCCTGGCCTGCTCAGACCGTTCTACGCCCGCCGCTTGCCGGCGCGCGCCGCACGGTCTTCGAGGCGGGCTTGCCCGCGTCGGGCACCGGGCCATCAAACGCATCGGCCGCCAGCAGCACGCCCGCTGAGACGATGTACTCCGCCGCGCTTTCGATATCTCCCTGCAGCGCGGCCCGTGCCGCAACGCCATCCCTGCGCTTGAGCGCCGCAACCAGCCGCGCGTGGTGATTCACCGCTACCTGCTCGCCCACGCGGCGGGAGCCGGAGCGCAGATCGTGATTCAGGATCGGGCCAATACGCAGCCACAGCGCTTCAATCATCTGCAGCAGGATCGGCATGCCGGCGCCCTTGTAGACGGCGAAATGCAGTTCCTTGTTGACCGAGATCAGCTTTGAGCTGTCCGGCCTAGGCCGGGCCATCTCTTCCGCGAAGCGGTCATGGAGGGCCGTGACCTGCACGATCGCGGCGTCGCTCAGGTGCTCGGCCGCCTGCTCTGTCGCCAGTCCTTCCAGATTGACCCGGATACTTGTGATCTCCCGGAACTGGCTCACGCTCATGATCGGCACGCGCAACGCACGGTTAGGCGTCAGTTCCAGTGCCTGCTCCGCCACCAGGCGATGCACCGCTTCGCGCACTGGCATCACGCTCACGCCCAGCGCAGCGGCAGTGCTGCGCAGCGAGATTTGTTCTCCGGGCATCATGTGGCCGCTGATCAACAATTCTCGCAATTGCGCGTAGACGTCTCCACTCAACGTCTGGCGCTTCAAAGGGGTCACAAGTTCGGGTAGGGACATGCGGAAATCATAGCACTTCATAGCACATAGGGTATCCCCGATTTGAGATCTGTGATCACAGATATAACATGGCGGCCATGGAGGTGCATCGCCTCATGCATGGAGCTGACGAATATGTGGAATGACAACTCTCTCGCGGGCAAGCGAGTCCTGGTGACCGCTGGCGCCGACGGCATCGGGCTGGAAATCACGCGCGCCTTCGCGCAGGCGGGTGCCAGCGTGCTCGTTTGCGATATCCAGGGCGCCAGCCTGGAGCGCCTCGCGGCCGTGCTGCCGACGGTGCATGGATGCCGGGCTGATGTGTCGAGCGAGGTGGACGTGGCCGCCATGTTCGAGACCGTCGATCGCACGCTCGGCGGCCTCGACATCCTCGTGAACAACGCCGGCGTGGCGGGCCCCACCGGTGGCGTCGAGACCCTGACCCTGGCCGATTGGGAGCGCACGCTCGCGGTCAATCTCACCGGGCAGTTCCTGTGCACGCGCCTGGCCGTGCCGCGCTTGCGCCAGGGAAGGAGCCCCGCCATCGTCAACCTGTCATCGGCTGCCGGCCACCTTGGCATGCCGGGGCGCTCGGTCTACTCGGCGTCCAAATGGGCGGTCATCGGATTCACCAAATCGCTGGCACTGGAACTCGGCGCCGACGGCATCCGCGTGAATGCCATCCTGCCCGGCGCGGTCGATGGCCCGCGCATCCGCGCGGTCATCGCGGCAAAAGCCGAGGCGCTGGGCAAGCCCCTGGAAGACGTCACGCGTGCCTACACGTCGCAAGCCGCGCTCGGGCGCATGGTGCAAGCGCGCGACATCGCCAACATGGTGCTGTTCGCGTCCAGCGACCTGGCCGCCAACGTCACCGGCCAGGAGCTGGCGGTCGATGGCCTGACGCAAGCGCTGAGCTGACCTTACCTCCCCCAACCGATTTCACACGGAGCCCGCCATGGCAGCCCGATCCAAAGCCATCATCACCTGCGCCCCCACCGGCGCGATCCACACCCCCAGCATGTCGCCGTACCTGCCGGTGACCGCCGACGAGATCGCCACCGCCGCCATCGATGCGGCCAAGGCCGGTGCGGCCATCCTGCACCTGCACGCGCGTGATCCGAAGGACGGCCGGCCGTCGCAGGACCCGGCGCTGTTCCGGCCGTTCCTGTCGAAGATCAAGGCGGCCACGAATGCCGTGATCAACATCACCACCGGCGGCAGTCCCCACATGACCGTGGAGGAGCGCATGCTGCCCGCCACGACGTTCAGGCCGGAACTGGCCTCGCTGAACATGGGCTCGATGAACTTCGGCCTGTTCCCGATGCTGGATCGTTTCAAGGAGTTCGCGCACGAGTGGGAGCGCGAGCATCTGGAGAACAGCCGCAACCTGATCTTCAAGAATACCTTCAGCGATATCGAGAACATCCTGAAGATCGGCAACGCCAACGGCACGCGCTTCGAGTTCGAGTGCTACGACATCAGCCACCTGAACAACCTGAAGCATTTCCTGGACCGCGGCCTGGTCAAGGCTCCGGTGTTCGTGCAGTCGGTCTTCGGCATCCTGGGCGGCATCGGTGGCGATCCGGAAGACCTGATGCATATGCATCGAACCGCGAACCGGCTGTTCGGCGACCAGTACCGCTGGTCGATCCTCGGCGCCGGCCGCAACCAGATCCCGCTGGCCACCATCGGCGCGGCGATGGGCGCCAACGTGCGCGTCGGCCTGGAGGATTCGCTGTGGATCGGCCCGGGCCGGCTGGCGGCATCGAGCGCCGAGCAAGTGCTGCGTATGCGCAGCGTGCTTGAGGCGTTGAACATCGATGTCGCGACACCCGACGAGGCTCGCGAGATCCTCGGTCTGAAGGGCGCGGCGAACGTGGCCTTTTAAAGCCCGCGCCGCGAGCGCTGGCACGCAAGACAACATGCGGACGCCGGAGGCCTTGATGCCTCCGGAACATAAACAGATACCGCCGACAGGAGATCCAGGCCATGTCCACCACTTATGTGCAAACCGCACGAGAAGCGCCGCTTGCCGATCAGCGCTCCTTGAACGCGCTGTTGTTCAGGAAGCTGATGCCGCTCCTGGTGATGGCCTACGTGATCAGTTTTCTCGATCGGACCAATATCGCGCTGGCAAAGAGCCATATCGCGGTCGACCTGGGCATCTCCGCGGCGGCCTATGGGCTGGGTGCGGGCCTGTTCTTTCTCAGCTACGCGCTGCTTGAGGTCCCCAGCAACCTGATCATGCACAAGGTGGGGGCGCGCTTCTGGATCACGCGCATCATGATCACCTGGGGCTTGTTGTCCGCGGGCATGGCCTTTGTCAGCGGCGAGACCTCGTTCTATGTCATGCGCCTGTTGCTGGGCGCGGCGGAAGCTGGACTGTTCCCCGGTGTGATGCTTTACCTGACCTACTGGTTCGGCCGCAAGGAGCGGGCGCGCGCGACGGGATACTTCCTTCTGGGCGTGTGTATTGCCAACATCCTTAGCGGGCCGCTCGGCGGCGCGCTGCTGCAAATGGACGGCGTGCTGGGATGGCGAGGCTGGCAATGGATGTTCGTGCTGGAGGGCCTGCCGGCGGTGGCGTTTGCCTTCGTCGTGTGGAAGAAGTTGCCGGACGGCCCCGGAAGCGCGTCCTGGCTGTCCCCCGAGGAAGCCCGCGAGGTTGAACGCCGCCTTGCGGCGGAGCAAGCCGAGGAGGCATCCGCCGGGCATGTCGGGCATTCGTTCCGGGGCTGCCTTGCCGATCGCCAGATCTGGCTCGCGATCTTCGTGTACTTCTGCCACCAGATCAGCATCTACACTGTGATTTTCTTCCTGCCGGGCATCATCGGCACCTATGGCAAGCTGTCGCCGCTGCAAATCGGCCTGCTCAACTCCCTGCCATGGATCGCGGCGGCCATCGGCGCCGCGGCGCTCCCGCGCTTCGCCAGCAACCCGCAGCGTTGCCGCCGCATGCTGATTGCGGGGCTTGCCGTGATGTCGGCCGGCCTGCTGCTCGCGGCCTATGCCGGCCCGGTGGTCGCCATGGTGGGCTTCAGCCTGACGGCATCGATGTTCTTCGTGGTCCAGTCGGTCATTTTCCTTTTTCCGTCGTCGCGTCTTGCTGGCGTGGCGCTGGCGGGCGGGCTGGCACTGGTCAACACCTGCGGGCTGGTTGGTGGATTTATCGGCCCGTCGGTCATGGGCGTGATTGAGCAGACCACCGGCAGTACGAAGAATGGCCTGCTGATCATTGCGGGGATGCTGGTCCTGGCCGCGCTTGCAAGTACTCGGCTACGCCAAGGGCAGGAAGGGAAATCCGCCTGACCGGTGGCAAGCGATGCTGCCACGGGCCATGCCTCGGCGCCGCCCCGCTATAACCTTCCCGCATATCCGCCACCCGATTTTTCATTATTCCGGCATGTCTCGCCTCCCTACACTGGTCTCCAGCAAACACTGACCTGGCACCCCGCCGGCGTCCAGAGATAAAACAGGAGACGGCGCTAGCCGGCAGGTGCATTCGTGCGACGCAATCGTATGGATACGCCGCGCCGGCCCCGCCGCGAGGAGCGCATGCCATGTCCGATACATCCGCGCTGGATGTCGAACGCTATATCGACGAAGCCGGCTTTACCCCGTTCCACTGGTTGCTGCTATTACTGTGCTTCCTGGTGATTCTTCTCGATGGCTACGATATGGCGGCGATTGCTTATGTGGCGCCGTCTCTGCTCGAAGAATGGGGGCTGCAAAAGGCGCAGCTCGGGCCGGCCATGAGCGCGGCGCTATTCGGGCTGGCTTTCGGCGCGTTGTTGGCGGGACCGCTTGCCGACCGGATCGGGCGCAAGCCGGCGGTGGTGGTGTCGGTGCTGTTTTTCGGCGCGGGCAGCCTGGCGACGGCGTGGGCGTTTTCCATTGGCTCGCTGACGGCGCTGCGTTTCGCCACCGGGCTGGGCCTGGGCGCGGCGATGTCGAACGCGATTACCTTGCTCGCGGAATATTGTCCCAGCCACCGCCGCACCATGGCGGTGAGCGCGATGCTGTGCGGCTTTCCGCTCGGCGCCGGGGCGGGCGGGTTTTGCGCGGGCTACCTGATTCCCGCGTTCGGCTGGCGCTCGGTGTTGCTGGCGGGTGGCGTGGCGCCCCTGTTGCTGTGCGTGCTGCTGGCGTGGCTGATGCCGGAATCGGTGCGCTACATGGTGCTCAAGGGGCACGCCAGCGAGCGCGTGCGCGCGGTGCTGGCGCGCATCCGGCGCGAGCCGCTGGCGCACGTGCAGCGTTTTGTGATTGGCGAGCAGGCCGCTGGCGGGCGCTCGGCCGTGATGGCGATTGTCACCCGCCCTTACCGGCTTGGCACGCTGCTGTTGTGGTTCTGCTGCTTCATGAGCATGCTGGTGTTCTACATGATCGTGAACTGGATGCCCTTGCTGCTGAAGGAGGCGGGCTTGCCGGTGCGGCAGTTCGCGCAGATCAGCGCGCTGTTTCCGCTTGGCGGCGGCGTGGGCTCCATCCTGATCGGCTGGCTGATGGACCGGCGCGAACCCAACAAGGTGCTGGCATTGGTCTACCTCGCGGCCGGCCTGTTGGCGTATTGCGTGAGCCATGCGGTGGGCAATGTCGGGCAGACGGTGCTGCTGGGCAGCCTGGTGTTCATGATGGGCTTTATGTCGGGCGGTGGGCAGTCGGCGTTGTCTTCGCTGGCGGCGGGCTTCTATCCCACGCATTGCCGCGCGACCGGCGTTGGCGGCATGCTCGGCATTGGCCGCTTCGGGGCGATTTCCGGCGTGCTGGCGGGAGCGGAGTTGCTGCGCCAGCAGTGGAACGGGGCCAGCATCTTCAGCGTGTTGCTGGTGCCGGCATGGCTGGTGTGCGCGGCCTTGCTGCTCAAGTATTACAGCAGCGTGAAGCACAGGCCGGATGAGGGCCTGCTGACGGCGCAGGCGCGTTGAGCCCGGTTGCCGGGGTGAAACGATGGGGCGGGAGGTGATGGTGTCGGATTTTGATCTCTGGTTCGATGACTTGCAGACCCGCAACCGTCTCTACAACGCGCGCGCGTCGGTGGCGGATTTCRATGCCTGCATGCGCGAATACGCGGCGCTGTCCGCGCGGGCCAAAGCGCGCTGCCCAGGCATGCTGGATGTGGCGTATGGCGCGGGCGAGGACGACCGGCTGGATATCTTTCCCGCCTCGCGCGCCACGGCGGCTCCTGCGCTGATCTATATTCACGGCGGCTACTGGCGCTCGCAGCGAAAGGAAGATGCGGCATGCATGGCCGCCAGCTTCACGGGTGCCGGCGTGGCGGTAGTGGTGCTGGAGTACACCTTGCTGCCGGCGGTGACGCTGTTCGACGTGGTGCGCCAGGTGCGGGGCGCCGTCGCCTGGCTCCATCGCCATGCGGCCGACTACGGCATCGACGCGCGCCGCCTGCATGTGTGCGGGAGTTCGGCCGGCGCGCACCTGGCCGCGATGCTGCTGGCGGACGGCTGGCAGCAAGCGTTGGCGTTGCCGCGCGACGTCATCAAGGGCATGGTGGGGCTGAGCGGTCTCTACGATATCCGGCCCTTGTGCGCAACGGATGTGAACGACTGGCTGCGGCTGGACGAGAAGCAGGCTGCCGCGCTGAGCCCTGCCTTGCTGCTGCCGCAAACTGGCCCGCAACTGCTATTGGCGGTAGGCGAACTGGAAACACGGGCCTTCGTCCACCAGACGTTGCATTTCCACGCCGCGTGCGCGGCGCGCGGGCTGCCCGTCCGCCTGGTGCCGGCGCCGGGCTTGAACCATTTCAATATCGTCAATGAACTGGGCTGCGCGGACAGCCTGCTCTTTCGGGAGACGCTGGCGCTGCTATCTTGAGGGTGGCTGCAGGCGCAGCCACCCGCCAAAAAAAGCGGGCGGTCCTGAATATCAGGATCGCCCGCTTGTTGTCATGCCAAAACTTGGCCGATCAGCGGCCCTTGCCCAGCGCCGCATCGATCGCTTCAAGCAGGCGCGGATCGTTCGCGGCGACGTCCGGCGCGAAGCGCGCTACCACCTTGCCTTCCCGGTCGACCAGGAATTTCTCGAAGTTCCACAGCACATCGGTGGTGTTCTCCGGGTTCACGCCGTAGCCCTTCAGGCGTTCACGGAAGGGGCCGTCGCCGATCGCGGCTGGCTGGGCTTGCGTCAATGCCGCGTACAGCGGATGCTGGTCCGGCCCTAGCACCGAGACCTTCGAGAACATCGGGAAGTGCACGTCGTAGGTCAGCTTGCAGAATTCCTGGATCTGCGCCTCGTCGCCCGGCTCCTGGCCCTTGAAGTTGTTGGCCGGGAATCCCAGCACCTCCAGGCCCTCGGCGTGCTTGGCCTGGTATAGCGCTTCGAGCCCTTCGTACTGGGGCGTCAGGCCGCACTTCGATGCCACGTTCACAACCAGCAGCACACGAGCGCGAAAATCCGCGAGCCGGCTGTCGGTGCCGTCGATGCGTTTCAGGGGAATGTCGTACAGGGTGCTTGCCATCTCTCGTCCTTTCGTGAGCGCTACGGATTCCATGGAGCCGACAGTATGCAGGGCCTGGACGATTCTTGCCTGTGGGCATTCCGATTTCCCGGACATGCTGCATTGCAGCGCGAGAGCACTACAGCCGCACCACCGTGGCACCACCGCGGCGCTACCACCCTTATTGTCGCCACTGAGCGCAACCGCACACCCATTCCCCCGCAGTATTTCCTAAACTGCAAGACACTCCCAATCACGGCTAGCGGTCCCCGCGCTGGCCCTTCCGCCATGCCGCGCCTTGTCTTTGCCTCTGCGATCCAGCGCCATATCCCGAGCCCGGAGCGGGAAGTGCCCGCGGCTACCGTCGGCGCCGCGCTGGAGATGGCGTTTCGGGAGCAGCCGGAGCTGCGCGGCTATATCCTCGATGACCAGGGCCAGTTGCGCCGGCACCTGGCGGTGTTTGTGGATGGCTCGGCCATTCGTGACCGCCGGCGCATGAGCGATCGCGTGGGCGCCAGCAGCCAGATCTATGTAGTGCAGGCGCTGTCAGGCGGTTGACGGCTTGCCGCTGAAGGCTCGGCGCCCAAGCGTGGAGGTCAGCATGAACGATCAACTTCTCATTGGCACGCGCAAAGGCTTGTTGATGTTGCGGCGCGACAGCAGCGCGCTCGCCTGGCTGCAGGAGTCGGTGCATTTCCTGGGTGAGCCCGTGAGCATGGTGCTGGCCGATCCGCGTGACGGTACCTTGTATGCGGCACTTAACCTTGGGCATTTTGGCGTCAAGCTGTGGCGGCGCAGGGCGCGCGGCGCGGAGTGGGAGCCTTGCGCGGTGCCGGTTTATCCGCCCCAGCCAGAGCCGGATCCGCCCGGGGAAGCCGCCGTGCCGGGCGTACCCATCCCTGCGCAAACTGGCGATGCCCCGGTTGCCGCGCGACCGGTGCCGTGGTCCTTGCAGCAGATCTGGTCGATGGAAACCGGCGGGGCCGACGAGCCCGGCGTGCTGTGGGCCGGCACCTTGCCGGGTGGCTTGTTCCGCTCGGGCGACGGCGGCGCAAGCTGGGCGCTGAACCGGCCGCTGTGGGACCGCCCCGAGCGCAGCGAGTGGTTTGGCGGCGGCTACGATGTGCCGGGCATCCACTCCATCTGCGTGGATCCGCACGATAGCCGCCACGTCACCGTGGCCGTTTCGTGCGGCGGTGTGTGGCAGACGCGGGACGGTGGCAGGAACTGGGCCTGCACGGCGAGCGGCATGGTGGCCGACTACATGCCACCGGAGCGGCGCGAGGATGGCAACATCCAGGATCCGCACAGGCTGGCGCAATGTGCCGGCCATCCGCATGCGATGTGGGTGCAGCACCATGGCGGGATCTTTCGCTCCGGCGATGCGGGCATGCACTGGCAGCGCTTGCACGCCAAGCCGTCGAGCTTTGGCTTTGCGGTGGCGGCGCATCCGCGCCGGCCCAATACCGCGTGGTTCGTACCCGCAGTCAAGGATGAATGCCGCGTGCCGGTGGACGGCAAGCTGGTGGTCACCCGCACGCGTGACGGCGGGGTCAGTTTCGAGGCATTCTCCGAGGGGCTGCCCGCGGCGCCGTCGTATGACCTGATCTACCGGCACGGGCTGGCGGTGGACCGTACCGGCGAGCGGCTTGCCATGGGCTCCACCACCGGCAGCCTGTGGATATCGGAGAGCGGCGGGGAGCGCTGGAAGCTGTTCTCGGCACATCTGCCGCCGATTTACTGCGTGCGCTTTGTTTGAGTTGCCCGCGCGCGCTCAGGGCCCATCGATTCACGGACAGGACGCGAACGCATGGCGCAAGCAAGCACTAAGAGCACAACCAAATCCCACGCAGCGCCCGTCGCCCGCGTCGCCCGCGTCGGCATTGGCGGATGGAATTTCGCCCCCTGGCGCGACAATTTCTATCCCGCCAGGCTGACGCAGAGCCGGGAGCTGGAATACGCCAGCCGCCAGCTCACCGCCATCGAGATCAACAGCACTTACCACGGCACCCAGAAGCGCAGCTCGTTTGCCAAATGGCGCGACGAGACGCCGGATGGCTTTCTGTTCTCCGTCAAGGCATCGCGTTTTGCCACCAACCGCCGCGTGCTGGCGGAATCCGGCGAGTCCATCGCGCGTTTTGTCGACAGCGGCATCGCCGAGCTGGGCGACAAGCTCGGCCCCATCGTCTGGCAGTTCGCGCCCACCAAGCCGTTCGACCCGGAGGATTTCGAGGCCTTCCTGGCGCTGCTGCCGGCATCGGTCGAAGGCCGCAAGCTGCGTCATGTGCTCGACGTGAGGCATGAGAGCTTCATGACGCCGGACTATCTCAAGCTCGCGCGCAAGTACAAGGCAGCCACCGTGTTCACGGACTCGGACAAGTTTCCGTCCTTCGCGGATCTCACCGCGGATTTTGTCTATGCGCGGCTGATGCGCAGCGCACCAACGCTGAGGAGTGGCTACGCGCCGAAGGCGCTGGATGCGTGGGGCGAGCGCGTGCAGGCCTGGGCGGCGGGCGGGAGGCCGGAGGATCTGCCGCAAGTGGATGCCAGTGCACCTGCAAAGCGCAAGCGCGAAGTCTTCGTGTTCTTTATCAGCGGCGCCAAGGAGCGCGCGCCGGCGGCGGCGCAGGCGCTGCTGGCGCGGCTGGGATGGCAGGCGCCGCCCTGGGAAGCCGGCGCCAAGGGTAAATAGACGCCGGGAGACGCCGGTAGAGACGACGGGAGACGGCAAATTGACGACAGAAGCGCGGCAGCCAGCCCGGTATAATCCGGCATGACCTCAAGCCCTACCCAATCCGCAGCGCCCGCCGCTGCCGGCGCCTCTTTCTCCAAACTGCCCCTTTCGCCCGCCACGCTGGCGACGCTGGAGCAGCTCGGCTACCAGACCATGACCCCGATCCAGGCGGCCAGCCTGCCGATCGCGCTGGCCGGCCAGGACCTGATCGCGCAGGCCAAGACCGGCAGCGGCAAGACCGCCGCCTTCGCGCTGGCGCTGCTGAACCGGCTCGATGCGCGCCGCTTCGACGTGCAGGCGCTGGTGCTGTGCCCCACGCGTGAACTGGCCGACCAGGTCACGCAGGAAATCCGCCGCCTGGCGCGCGCGGAAGAAAACATCAAGATCCTGACGCTGTGCGGCGGCTCGCCGATGCGTCCCCAGGCCGACAGCCTGGCGCATGGCGCACATATCGCGGTGGGCACGCCCGGCCGCATCATGGATCACCTGGAGCGCGGCACGCTGAACCTGGATGCGCTCAACACGCTGGTGCTGGACGAAGCCGACCGCATGCTCGACATGGGTTTCTTCGACGACATCGCCTATGTGGCGAGCCACTGCCCCAAGGAGCGCCAGACGCTGCTGTTCTCGGCCACCTATCCCGAAGGCATCGCCAAGCTCAGCCAGCAATTCCTGCGCAAGCCGCGCGAGGTCAAGCTGGAAGAGCAGCATGACGACAGCAAGATCCGCCAGCGCTTCTACGAGGTGGCCGACAGCGACCGCCTGAACGCCGTGGGCCTGCTGCTCAATCATTTCCGCCCGGTCAGCACGCTGGCCTTCTGCAACACCAAGGCCCGCTGCCGCGACCTGGTCGACCTGCTGCGCGCGCAAGGCTTCGAAGCCCTGGCACTGCACGGCGAGCTGGACCAGCGCGAGCGCGACCAGGTGCTGGTGCAGTTCGCCAACCGCAGCTGCTCGGTGCTGGTAGCCACCGACGTGGCCGCGCGCGGGCTGGACATCGCCCAGCTCGAAGCGGTGATCAACGTCGACGTCACGCCCGACCCCGAGGTCTACGTCCACCGCATCGGCCGCACCGGCCGCGCGGACCAGGATGGCTGGGCGCTTAGCCTGGCGAGCATGAACGAGATGGGCCGCGTGGGCAATATCGAGCAGGCCATGGGCGCCGAGATGGAATGGCAGCCCCTGTCCGCGCTGACTCCCGCCAGCAACGAGCGCCTGCTGCCCCCCATGGTCACGCTGCAGATCCTTGGCGGGCGCAAGGAAAAAATGCGCCCCGGCGACATCCTCGGCGCGCTCACCGGCGACGCCGGCTACACCAAGCACCAGATCGGCAAGATCAACGTGATGGACATGTCCACCTACGTGGCGGTCGAGCGTTCGATCGGGCGCGAGGCGATGCGCAAGCTGAATGACGGCACGGTGAAGGGCAAGCGCGTGAAAGTGCGCATGCTGACGGAATAACGGTGGCCGCGACGCTGCTGTCCCCGCGCATGGCGCCCTCGCCCTGCCTGCTTGGTGCTTCCCGATGAAAACGCCGAAGCGGCTGCAGCCGCTGGTCGAAGACGGCCTGGTCGATGAGGTGTTGCGCCAGCTGATGAGCGGCAAGGAAGCCACCGTCTATGTCGTGCGCAGCGGCGGCGAGATCCGTTGCGCCAAGGTCTACAAGGATGCCGCGCAACGCAGCTTCCGCCAGGCCTCGACCTACCAGGAAGGGCGCAAGGTCAAGAACAGCCGGCAGGCGCGCGCCATGGAAAAAGGCACGCGCTACGGGCGCAAGGTGGCGGAAGAAGCCTGGCACAACGCGGAGGTGGATGCGCTGTACCGGCTTGCCGCCGCCGGCGTGCGCGTGCCCACGCCCCATCTGTGCTTCGAGGGCGTGCTGCTGATGGAGCTGGTGGTGGATGCCGAGGGCAATGCCGCGCCGCGCCTGAACGACGTGGCGCTGAGCCCGGAGCAGGCGGTGGCATTTCACGACGCGCTGATCGAGCAGGTGATCTTGATGCTGTGCGCCGGCGTGGTGCACGGCGACCTCTCCGAATTCAACATCCTGGTGGATGCAGACGGCCCGGTCATCATCGACCTGCCGCAGGCGGTGGATGCCGCCGGCAACAGCGAGGCCAGCGCCATGCTGGAGCGCGATGTGGATAACCTGGCGTTTTACTTTGGCCAGTTTGCGCCGGCGCTTAACGGCACGCAGTACGGCAAGGAAATCTGGGCGCTTTACCAGGCCGGCCTGCTGCATCCCGGCGTGAAACTGACCGGCCAGGTTGCCGTGGACGACACCCCGGTGGACGTGGAAGCCGTGCTGGCGGAAGTGGAAGACGTGATCCTGGAGGAAGAGGCGCGCCAGCGGTACCTGCAAAGCGCGGAGTAGGGCGGCAGCGCGGCAGCACGGCCATGCCGCGCTCAGAACTGCGCCGAGTACTGTACGAGCAGGAAGTTGATGCCGGGGTTGGGCCGCTTGAGCCTGCCGTTGGAGTAGTGCTGCAGGCGCAGTGCGATTTCGGAGTGCACGGCATCGCCAAAGTGGTAGCCGATGGCGATGCGGTCGCCGAACTGGAACGCCGTGGAAAACACGGTCGTATCCGAGATGCGGGTGCGCGAGAGCAGGTGGGCGCCGATGGCGAGATCCGCGAAGGCTGACGCGGGGCCCGCACCCTGCAAGCGAAAGACGGGCGTCAGGCCAATGTCGCCCATTGCGCCGCCGCTGCCGCCATGCGGATCCCAGGCACCTGCGGAAATTTCCAGCCCCAGGCGCAGCCTGGCCGATCGCGTGGCGGAGGCCCACAGGTCCTGCCGCAGGTCCCAGCGCAGCTCAAGGCGGCCAAGGTTGGCTTCGGGCGCGATGCCAAGCGAGACGCCGACGCGAACGGGTTCGAACCAGCCAGCGTCGGCGATGGGCGGCGGGTCCGCCTGGGCGTAGGTACAGGCGCCGTGTAGTGCGAGGACAACGGCAAACGAAGAGACGCGCATCGAGGGGCCCTCGCAACGGACTGCAGGGCTCTCGTCCAACGCGTGGCTGCCCGGCTCTTCATTTGATCATACACATTGGCAGCCAGGCTCGCCGGGCTTTCGTCTGCGAGGAATCCGGCGTGGGCACTCGCGTGCAAGCCCGGCCGCGCACTGGCAAGACAGGCGCGCGGCGCTCAACCGAGCCGCACCACGTACCCCGCCTTCGGCTCGCTCCCGCCTGCCACCAGGCTCGCGATTCTCTCCTGCGCGGCGCCGAAGCCCTGTGCTTCGATCAGCGTCAGCCAGCCGTTCGCCGGCTCTTTCACGTAGTCGATAAACGCGCGCTGCGCTGCGTTAAAGCGCCGGTTCACGCCTTCGGGCCCCCAGTCGGCGTTGCGCTTGCGGATCTGCACCGGCGCGAAATAGAACTCGGGCTTGGGCCCGGGCAGGCCGGTATCACGCAAAAAGCCCGTGTTCTGCGCCGAGCCGGCAAAGCAGTCGTACACCAGCGCGCCGCCAAAGTGATGGTGCACGCGTGCGCGCAGCGCTTCGTCACCGGAGAAGTCCACATAGAGCGTGGGCGCGTCGGTGGCGAGTGTTTCCAGCTCGTCGTAGCTGACCACCTCCGCATAGCAGCCAAGGCCTTCGACAAAGGCGCGGTTGCGCTGCGCAGTGATGGCGGCCAGCGAGATGCCGGGGATATCGCGCAGGCAGAAGGCGGTGCCATAAGCGGTTTTGCTGGAGGCGCTGGACACCACCAGCCGCGTGGCGCCGAAGAAGCGGTTGTCCTCGAGGAAGTCGGCCAGCATGAACGACGTGATGAATAGCGGCCGGTACAGGATCTGGTAGTTTTCCAGCTCGGGCGCATAGGCGGCGTCATGGGTCACACGGGTGTACTGGTTGTACGCGGAGGTCAGGGTCCGGCGGTGCTCGATGGCATCGTAGAAGCCGCGCTCGGTCACGCGTTCAGGCTGCATGCGGATATGGCTGGCGATGGGGAAGTAGCCGTAGAAGCGCTCGCCCGCCGCCACCCCGGGCACCTTGGAGTCCACCACATCGGCAAAGCCCCACACCGGCATATGGCCCCATTCTTGTTGCCCGGTGGGAAAGAACTGCCAGTAGTTCATGGCGTCGCCGAAGGCGGCGTAGGTGATGTTGTTGGTGGTGAGCGCGAAGCGGTCGATCTTCAGCAGGACTTCGCCGGGGGCGGCGTCGGTGCGCTCCTGGCGCGCTTCCAGCCGGCTTTCATTTAGGGCATGCTTGCGTGTCAGYAGGCGGGTAACCGTGAGCGAAGGTTCGGCGCTGTCGTTGCGGCTGCCGTGGTTGTTGCCGTGGTTGCTGTGCTTCGTCTGATCCTGTCCCATTTTCTGTCCCACTCTTACTGTCGAGGTCGATGCCACCAATGTATCGCCGCAAGCCGGCCGCCGGGTTCGGAAACGCGGGTGCCGCGGCCGAGCCGGCGCAAGCGCCGGCCAGGCCGCTGAAACGCCCATCGCAGCAGCGCGCGCGCTTTACCGTGGACGCCATTTACGAGGCTTTTGTTCGGATATGGCGCTCGCGTGGCTGGGACGGCGTGACCACGCGCGCCGTGGCGCTGGAGGCCGGATGCTCCGTAGGCACCCTGTACGAATACTTCCCCAACAAGGAGGCGCTGCTCTCCGGCTATGTGCGGCACACCATCGAGCTGCTGCTGGCGCGCATCGAGGCCGAGGTGGCGGCCGCACCCGGGCTGGACTGGCGCACGCGCGTCCAGCGCCTGGCACGCCTGACCTGCGGCGCCGACGATGCCTCGCTGGAGGGCTTCGAACACGAGATGCTCAAGCTGGAAGCGCGCATCGCCGAGACCAGGCATCACCGCCGTGTGTTCGATGAGTTGTACGCAGCCTGGCAGCGCGCGCTGGCGGCATGCCCGGATTTGCCGGGTGCGCCGGACGCCGCCACGGTGCGAAGCCTGGTGGAGGCGGTCTGGGGCGCGCGCCGCTATCGCCTGCTGCTGCAGGTTGCCGAGCCCTCGCGGGCGGCATGGGTGGCGCAGATGGAGCGGCTTTGCCTGCTGGCGCTGGGGGTTGCGCCATTGTCTTCGGATCCTGCCGATTCTATGGATCCTGCGGATCGCTCCTGAACCCCACCTTCTTGTGCGTGCCGTCGCAGAATGGCTTGTTGCCCGACTGGCCGCAGCGGCAAAACCAGGCCTCGGTCATGCGGGTGATGGTTCTGCCGGTGCCGCTGATCACCTCAAGATTGCCTTTGACGCGCAGCGGTCCGTTGGGGATGGGATGGATATCGAGGGGCCCGTCGCGCTGCGCCAGCGGCTCCGATGCCACGGTGGCGGCCTCGCCGGTGGCGACAAAACCCGTGCTGGCGTGGCTGCCGTCGCACAGGGGCTTGTTGCGCGAAGCGCCGCAGCGGCACAGCGTCAGGCGAAAGCCGGCGGGCTGGCCATCGATGGTGATGGCGGCGCGTAGCGCCAGCGGGCCGTTCTCGAGCACGCGCACCACATTGACCAGGGGCGCCGCCTCGCCGGGGGAGCCGTCGACGTTCTGGTAGCTGATGGCGCCCGATGGGCAGTTGTGCGCAATCTCCGCGATTTCTTCGGCGCTGGCGTTGTCCGGGTGGATCCACTCGCCCTGTACGCCGGGCACGAACACGTCCGGGCGGTCCAGCACGCAGTGGCGCGAATGGATGCAGCGGCTGTCGTCGAAGAGCACGATGACGCGCTTGCCGGCAACGGACTCGGTGGCCATGGCTGGCCCTCCTGCGCATTGCGCGCCAGGTGGCGCGCTCCCTTTCCTTTATAGCGCTTGCCAGCGGGTTTGCGCAGTGCTTTTCAGCGGCTTGGTTTTTTTGCAAAGATTCGTGTGCGTCACCCTGTAAGGCGTGCGCGCGTGGTGCTAATCTGAAGGCGATAGGCAGCGGCGCGGTGCGCAGGTGCCCTGCCAGGCGCTCCCGCCTTTGCGCGGGTCGTGTTGCAATCCGTTGGGATCGAACAAGGAGTGGGTGATGAAAACTGCACGACAGGTTCTTGAGTCCAAACCGACTCAGGCTATCTACAGCATTCCCCCAGGCGCCACGGTTTATGCTGCGCTGCAACTGATGGCGGAGAAAGGCATTGGCGCGTTATTGGTGATCGAACGCGGCGATATCGTTGGCATTTTGAGCGAGCGGGACTATGCGCGGAAGGTGATCCTGATGAAGCGGACTTCCCGGGAGACCTTTGTTCGCGACATCATGACGTCGGCGGTGATTTATGTGCGCGGGGATCAGAGTACCGATGAGTGCATGGCGTTGATGACGCAGCATCGGTTGAGGCACTTGCCGGTGATGGACGGCGATACCTTGGTGGGCATGTTGTCGATCGGGGACCTGGTCAAGGATATTATTTCCGAGCAGAAATTTATCATCGATCAACTGGAGCACTACATTAGCGGGACGCCCCATCCCAAGCTCTGATCTCATTGCCCGGGGATTCCGCTGGTTAGCTTAAGGTCGCAAGCTTTAAGTCAACGTCTGTTTCATGACCCCTGCGGGGCGCCGGCCTGCTTTCTTGTCTTGCCAAAAAGGCAGGCAAGGACGGCGCCCCATACGGCCCTGGCACCTCTTCACGGCTCGCTTCGCTCCCGTCGTTGCTGGCGGCAAAAAAACCACAAGATTTCCGTTTTTTCGCTTCGTGCCGGCTTGCTGGCAGATAACCGCTCGTACTGAACAGAAGTACGCACGTTCCGGAAAAAGGCACGCCTGCGCCGCATCGGAAACCAACTTAGTGCCGCACTCCATATTTGGTATCCGCATATAATTATGCATTCACTGAATTAGGCCTTCCCGGGCCGTGCAGGCGGCATCTGCCAGCTCGTGGCAGTTCTCGATTCGCGCAGCGCTGGGTACGCGTCCAATCGGTTGATTTCAATTTTGTGGCCATGTTCCCCGATGTAGGCTGACAAACGAGGTGGTTTGTTGGTGGTTGGGCGCAACGTTGGTTGCTCATGACTACGCGCCCTGCTGCCCCCGATGTCTTCCTCCGCTCCTGCTTCATCTGCTTCGTCCGCTGTTGCTACCCCTGCCCTGAGCCACCAGGCCATCATGCGAGTGATCGGCGGGATCATCCTTTGCATCTTGCTGGCCGCGCTGGACCAGACCGTGGTGATTCCTGCGGTGCCGGCGATTGCCAATGACCTGAACGGGTTTGGCCATTTGTCGTGGATCGTGACGGCCTACCTGATCACTTCCACCGTTTCCACGCCCTTGTACGGCAAGTTGTCGGATACCTATGGCCGGCGCCGGCTGCTGATGCTGGCGATCGCACTGTTCATCCTGGCCTCGGTGGCGTGCGCGATGGCGGCTACGCTGGAGCAGCTGATCCTGTTCCGCGCGCTGCAAGGCATTGGTGGTGGCGGTTTGATGTCGCTGGCGCAGGCGGCGATTGCGGATGTGGTGGCGCCGCGCCAGCGTGGGCGTTACCAGGGTTACCTGGCGACCGTGTGGGCGGTGGCTTCCATCGCCGGCCCGCTGGTGGGCGGCTGGACTTCAGATCATCTGTCGTGGCGCTGGCTGTTCTGGATCAATGTGCCGCTGGGGCTGCTGGCCATGTTCATGTGCTATCGGGGCTTGAGCCAGTTGCAGGTGCGTGGCGGCTCGGCGCGGGTGGACTGGGGCGGCGCGCTGCTGCTGACGGTTTCCATTGTGGCCTTCCTGCTGGCGATGAGCTGGGGGGGCGATGTCTATGACTGGATCTCGCCGGAAATCGCTGGCCTGGCGCTGCTGGCCTTGGTGGCGGTGGCCGCGCTGGTCTGGCAGGAGCGCCGCGCGGGCGACCCGATGCTGCCGCCGAGGCTGTTTTGCAACCGCGCCTATGTGCTGGGCGTGGCGGCGTCCGCGATGGCCGCGCTGAATATCTTCTTGTGCATCTTCGCGCTGCCGCTGCATTTCCAGCTGGTGCGCGGCGCCGATGCGTCGGAGTCCGGCTTGCTGGTGGTGCCGTTCCTGCTCTCCACGGTGGCGGGCAATTTCATCGTGGCCGGGCTGGCGCCGCGCCTGGGGCGGATGCGCGGCATCCTGACTGGCGGCTTCATTGCCGCGGCGCTGGGCTTGCTGGCGCTCGTGCTGATTTCGCCCTCCACGCCGCTGGCGCTGGTGCTGCTGGCCATGATGGTGGCCGGCGTGGGGCTGGGCATGACCATGGTCGGCACCTTGATGACGGTGCAGAACGTGCTGGAGCGCCGCGATACCGGCGCCGGCACCGGCGCGCTGCTGGTGCTGCGCTCGCTTGGCAGCGCCTTTGGCGGCGCGCTGGCCGGCACCTTGCTGACGCTGGAATTCCGCCATGCCCTGCACGCTTCCGGCGTGACGCAGGCGCTCGACCTGGGGGCGCTGCGCCACGGCAGCGAGGCGCTGGCCCATCTCTCTCCCGCGGTGCGGGACGTGCTGACGGGCGGCGTGAAGTCGGGCTTTCGGCTGATTTTTGCCGTGGGCACCGTGGCCGCGCTGCTGGCGCTGGTGATCGTGCGCCGCATGCCGGACGTGGAGTTGCGCAGCAGCGTGACCGAGCACGCGGCCACGCTGGCCATGGAGTAGGCGGGGGAGGCTTGCGCATCCATTTCACGCCCAACGGCGTAAACTACGGACAGACCATCTCCGGAGTTTCCTACATGCGCAGCCTTCCCGAACAGCGCTCACGCGCCCTGCAACGCATCGCCTTGTCCGGCGCGTTGGTCCTGGCCGCTGCCGCCGCTGTTGTCGCCGCGCCGCGTCTTGCGCAAGCCGCCGATACCCCGGCAGCCACCGCCGCCAAGCCAGCCGGCGCCTGCCCGGCCTCGCTCAACTTCAAGTTCCCCCGCCTGCAGGACGAAGCGCCGCAAAACCTCTGCCAGTACGCCGGCAAGGTCGTGGTGGTGGTCAATACCGCCAGCTATTGCGGCTTTACCCCGCAATACGAAGGGCTGGAGGCGCTGTACGCCAAGTACCGCGAACGGGGGCTGGTGGTGCTGGGCTTCCCGTCGAACGACTTTTCGCAAGAGCCGGGGTCTTCCAAGGAGATCGCCGACTTTTGCTACAACACCTATGGCGTGAAATTCCCGATGCTGGGCAAGTCGCACGTGCGCGGCAGCGATGCCAATCCCATGTACGCGCTGCTGGCCAAGCAGTCCGGCACCACGCCCAAGTGGAATTTCTACAAGTACGTGATCGACCGCAACGGCCAGGTGGTGGGCAGCTATAACAGCATGACCAAGCCCGACGACAAGCAGTTCGTGAGCAAGATCGAGCAACTGCTGGACGGCGCGCGCTAAGCCACCAAGCTATTCAGCCGCCATCGGCACAGCACGGCTTCGCAGCATGAAGCCGTGCGCCACCAGGTTGAGCGCGGCAAAGCCGATCCCGGCCAGGCCACCCCCTGCCATGGCATCGGCGCACGATTCGATCCCTTCTTGACCGGCGTCAAGCCGCCGGGGCGCCGCCATCGCTACTTTCGCCGCTTTGGGGAGAGACAGACGATGGCCATCACGCTATACGATGCCGGCGGGCACACCTGCCTGCTGTTTTCGGACCTGGTCGAGGAGGAGCACGGCGAGGTGGTGCAGACCAACCAGTTCCTGATCGTCGACGCCGGCCACGGCGCGCTGATCGATCCTGGCGGGCACATGACCTACGGCGAGCTGTACCTGGCCATCAGCCGCTACTTTCCGCCCAAGCAGCTCGACTACGTGCTGGCGTCGCACGCTGATCCGGACATCGTGGCCTCGGTCGGGCGCTGGCTGACCGCCTCCGATAGCCGCATCCTGATCTCGCGCGTCTGGGCGCGGTTTTTGCCGCATTTCTGCCAGGCGGGCAAGACGGAAGGGCGCATCGTCACCATCCCCGATGCCGGCATGCCGATCGCGCTGGGCAACTGCACGTTGCTGGCGGTGCCGGCGCATTTCCTGCACTCGGAGGGCAACTTCCAGTTCTACGATCCCATCAGCAAGATCCTGTTCTCCGGCGACCTGGGCGCGGCCATGACCAGCGCGCGGGAAGCCGGCGCGGTGGTGAGCGATTTTGCCGCGCACACCCACGCCATGTTGCCCTTCCACCAGCGCTACATGAGCGGCAACCGCGCCTGCCGGCTGTGGGCCAACATGGCGCGCGGGCTGGATATCGAGTGGATCGTGCCGCAGCACGGCCCGTCGTTTCGCGGCAAGGCCATGGTGGCGCAGTTCATCGACTGGGTTTCCACGCTGGAGTGCGGGCTGGACTTGCTCAGCCAGGACGACTACAGGCTGCCGCCTTTCATCGCGGCGGCTGCCTGAGGCCCGGCACCGGTTGCACGATCAATCGCGCGCCAGCCCTTCGGCCACCAGCGCCTCGTGCACCTTCGGCCGCGCGGCCACGCGAGACAGGTAAGCCTGCAGCGCGGGGTAAGGGTTGAGCGGCATGCTCAGGAGATTGGCCCAGTTGGCGACGGCGAAGCAGTAGGCGTCGGCCACGGTGAACTGCGTGCCGCACAGGTAGTCGCGCGTGGCCAGGTGCCGGTCCAGCTCGGCGAAGCGCAGGGCCACCTTGGCCTTGCAGTCCTCGCGCGTGCTCTGCGCGGTTTCCTTGTGCCACAGCCACGGGCTGAAGACCTTGTGCAGCTCGGTGGAGACCAGCGTCAGCCAGCCCACCGCTTCCAGGCGCGCCTGGGTGCCGGCCGCCGGCAGCAGCGCCTTGCCCGGGGCGAGGTCAGCCACGTATTGCAGCAGCGATGCGGCTTCGGTGTGGCGCGAGCCATCGTCCAGTTGCAGCATCGGCACGTAGCCGCGCGGGCTTACCGCGTAGAAGTCGTCGCTGCCGTTTTCCGGCTCGGCCAGCTTGTGCGTGGCCAGGTCGACCTTGGCGAGCGAAAACGGCAGGCCGGCTTCGCGCAGTGCGATATGCACGGCCAGGGAGCAAGCGCCAGGGGAGTAGTAGAGCTTCATCGGGTGGTCCTCGCTGTTTTGGGTTCGGTTCGGGCTCGGGCTCGGGTTCGAGATTTCGGGGTTTGCCGCCACGCCTTGTGGTGGCAGTGCAGGCAGTCTAGGATTGCGAAAGCGCAATCGCAATGCGCGCCGTTGCAAGTCATGACTGCAAATTCGCAATGAATATTCCCTACCAACTCTCTTCCCCCGATCTCGACGTGGTGCTGGCATTGGTGCGTGGCGCCACGTTGGCCGAAGCCGGGCGCCGGCTCGGGCTTGATGCCTCCACCGTGTTCCGCGCGCTGCAGCGCATCGAGAAAGGGCTGGGGCGGCGCTTGTTCGAGCGCAGCCGCGCGGGCTACCTGCCAACCGAACTCGCCCAGCAGTTCGCGCAACATGCCGAACGCATCGAGGCCGAGCTGGAGGCGGCGCGCGCGCATGCCTCGGTGTCGGCGGGCACGGTGTCGGGCCTGGTGCGCATCACCACCACCGATACCGTGCTGCATGGCATGGTGCTGCCGGCGCTGGCGCCGCTCGGGCGCCGGCATCCCGGGCTGAGCTTCGAGCTGATCGCCACCAATGAGCTGGTCAGCCTGACCCGGCGCGATGCCGACATCGCCGTGCGGGCCACGCGCCATCCGCCCGATCACCTGATCGGCAAGTGCCTCGGCGCCTTGCGCGTGGCGGTGTTCGCGGCGCGGGAGCTGCTGGAGGCGGCCGGCATCGCGGTCCCCGGGCACGGCGGCGCCGTCGACCTTGCCGCGCTGGCCACGCTGCCCTGGATCGCCCCGGACGAGGCCATGCCCGATCACCCATCAGTGCGCTGGCGCCGCAAGCACCTGCCGCGCGTGGTGCCGCAATACCGCGTCAACAGCATCGCGGGCGTGCTGGAGGGCGTCGAGGCCGGGCTTGGCGCCGGCATTGTTTCACTGATGATCGGGCGGCGCAGCGGCAAGCTGGTGGCGCTCACCGGCACGCTGGACGAGTGCGACACCGACCTGTGGCTGCTGACGCATCCCGAGTCCCGGCATCTGCGGCGCATCGCCACCGTGGTCAGCCACCTGGCGGAGCATGTCAGGCTGGATGCGTAGGGCGGCGAGAACGTGCGCTCACGGCGCGGCCAGGGCGGCGGGAATGGCGCTGGCCAGAAAGTCGTAGACCGCGCGGATGCGCGCGCTGCCGCGGATTTCCCGGTGCACGGTGAGCCAGACCGGCAGCGGTGGAATGGACAGCTCGGGCAGCACCGTGCGCACGCGCGCATCGCCGGCGGCGATATAGCGCGCCGCGAAGCCCACGCCCAGGCCGGCGCGGATCGACTGCCACAGCACGATGTCGTCATCGCTGCGCACCGCAAACACCTCGCGCGTGACCTCCACGCCCATGGCCCGAAAGCCGCGCAGGATCGTGTCGTCGTGGTCATAGCCGATCAGGTCAAAGCGCGGCAGCTCCTGCGCCGTGCGCGGCACGCCCTTGCGCCGCAGGTAGTCCTCGTGGGCGCAGGCGCATAGCGCCACGGACGCCACCTTGCGCGCGATCAGCGATGCCTGCACCGGCCGCACCATGCGGATGGCGATATCGGCCTCGCGCCGCAGCAGGTTGCTGACCGCGTTGGACGACACCACTTCGATGGCAAGTTGCGGCTCGCGCAGGCGCAGGTCCGCCAGCAGCGGCGGCAGCAGGTAGCTGGCCACCGCGCGGCTCGCGGAGATGCGCACCGTCCCGGCAATGCCCGCCTGGTCGCGCGTCAGCGTGCGCGCGACCGCGTCCGCGCCCTGCTGCATCACCCGCGCGTGCCCGGCGATGGCGCGCGCGGCCTCTGTCGGCTGCAGGCCATGGCCGGTGCGCTCGAACAGCGGCACGCCGAGCTGCGCCTCCAGCTGCGCCACGTGGCGCCCCAGCGTCGGCTGGCTGCTGGAAAGCTGGCGCGCCGCGCCCAGCAGGCTGCCGGCCTCCATCACGGCCAGGAAGGAGCGCATCAGTGCCCAGTCGAATGCTTCGGCCATTTCCTCTATCGCTCCTTGCCTGGCGCGCTATTCAAAAATGAATTCGCGTGTTGCGTATTCATGCAATTGTGGCGTAGCCAAGGCTTGCCCACAATGGTCTTCAGGCGATGCTGCAAGGAGAAGGTCATGCTGGAGAACGCGATGCAGGAGAACATGATGCGCGACACCGTATTGATACTCGGCGCCAACGGCCGGCTTGGCCGCACCCTGGTCGATGCCTTTGCCGCGGCTGGCTGGACGGTGCTGGCGCAGGCACGCCGTCCGCTGGCGGGCACGGCGGCGCACAACGTGCGCAGCCTGGCTATCGATGTGGCAGACACCGCGCAACTGCTCGCCGCCGCGCGTGGCGCCAGCGTGGTGGTGAACGCGCTCAACCCGGTCTATACCGAGTGGGAGCAGCACGCCGAAGCGCTGGCGCGCAGTGGCATGGAGGTGGCACAGGCGCTGGACGCCTTGCTGCTCTATCCCGGTAACGTCTACAACTTCGGCGAGTCGATGCCGCCGCTGCTGCGCCCCGACACCGCCGAGCGGCCCAGCACGCGCAAGGGCGAGATCCGCCGTGCCATCGAGGCCGGCCTGCGCGAGCGCGCGCCCGCGCCGCGCAGCGTGGTCTTGCGCGCGGGCGATTTCTTCGGCGGCCCGGGGCGCGGCGCATGGATGGACCTGGCGATCGCCAAGTCGCTCGATCAAGGCAAGGTGGTCTATCCAGGCCCGCGCGACCGCGCGCATGCCTGGGCCTACCTGCCCGACCTGGCGCAGGCCTTCGTTGCGGTGGCACGGCGCCATGCGGATCTGCGCGGCCATGCCGTGCTGCATTTCGCGGGGCATACGCTAACGGGCGATGAACTGGTGAGCGCACTGGCCGAAGCCAGCGGCATGGCGCACGCACCGCGCGTGGGCGGCATGCCATGGTGGCTGATCCGCGCAGGCGGCGCGGTGGTGCCCATGTGGCGCGAGCTGGCCGAGATGGCTTACTTGTGGAATGTGCCGCACGCGCTCGATGGCACGGCGCTGGAAGCCCTGGTGGGCGAGCTGCCGCGTACGCCGCTCAAGCAGGCGCTGCGCGCAAGCCTGGGCGAACTGGGTTTGCGGGTGGCAGCCTGAGTGCGGCGCCAGGCCTGCCCAATGATGTCGGCGCGCGTCACCACGCTGCCGAACTGATGCCGCCACAGCGTCGCGCCCAGCGGCGCAGCTTAGTCCAGCATCGCCGCCAGCGTCGGCGGCAACCCGCGATTCGGCTTGTGCGGCGGGCGCGCGAAGCTGCCTTGCGCCGCGCCAGTGGGCGCCAGTGCGATCAAGCTCTCGCAATGCCGGATCGCGCTGGACACGCCATCCACCACCGGCACCGGAATCCGGTCCTTGAGCGTACGCGCCAGCCCGGCCAGCGGCGCGCCGGCCACGATGATCACGTCCGCGCCATCCTCGTGCACCGCCTTCAGGCTGAGTTCCTCCAGCCGCGCCGCATGATCCTCCTGCACGCTGCCGATATCGCGCAGCGGCTGCTGCAGCGAACGCACGCTGGCCAGCCGCGAGGTCAGCCCATTCGCCGCCACGCACTCGCGGTACCAGGCCTCGATCCGATGCGAGATCGCAATGATGGAAAAACGCTGCCCAAGCAGGCAGGCGCTGGCCAGCGCGGCCTCTGTCATCCCCACCACTGGCACATTGAACAGTTCCTTCAACCCCGCCAGCCCGGGATCGCCAAACGCAGCCACCACCAGGCCATCGAACTGCCCCTGATGCTCCGCCGCCACGCAAGCGGTCGCGTAGCCGCCCACCAGCGCTTCGAACCGCGTCTCGATATATGCCACGCCGAACTGCGCCGTCGCCATCGTCAAGGCAGTCCCGGGCAAAGCCGTGCGCGAAGCCTCCGCGCGAATCAGCTCGGTAACGCTCTCGGAAATATTAGGATTAACAACAAGAATACGCATGATTGTGTCCGAAAAAATGCCCACCACCAGCAGGCCCCCAGGGGCCCCCACGCGATGCGAAGCGAGCCGTGAAGGTGTACCAGGCCGTATGGGGCGCCTCGTCGGCAGCCAAAAAGAGCGGAAAAGAGGGGGCCATGTTTGAGC